>JBKJZJ010000275.1:0-3204 GCA_046715355.1 Allosphingosinicella sp.
TTCTCGGCTGGGGCGCCGCCGCCCGTGCGCCTGGGCGCCTGGTGTGGAAGCGGTTTAGGGGGATCGACGCCGGCGATCAGCGCCAGCCAGGACCAGAGCGTCGACGTCGCGACCTCGAACCGCGCCGCGACGCAGGCGATCGCGGCCGAACGGGTCAGCCCGCCAAGCTCGAACTCTTCGACGGCCGCGACGATGCCGGCGCGACGTTTCGCCTCGCCCTGGACGCTTGCGGACTGTGCTTCCAACCAGCTCCAGGATTCGCCGGGCCCGGCTCTGGGTGCCGCGACGATCGTCGCCTGCTGCTCGACCAGGCCGCGGCGAATCAGCTCCGTCCGCGCCGCCGCCGGCAGCACCTGCAGATGATATTCGAGCCCGCCGCCCCGGCCCTGGCGCGGCCGCGCGAGCGGCTGTCCGTTGCCGTCGGCCCGCAGGGCCCACCGCTCGAACCTGGCCCGTTCGTTAACCTTGTTCTTCGCCCGCGACAGCCCCGGCAGCTGCAGCGCCGCCAGCTCGGCGGCCGTGAACCAGCTTTTTCCCCCGATGCCCTGCAACCTACTCCCCCCTTACGATGGGTCTTGCCGATCGCTCGGCCGTCTTGATTTCCGCGTCGATCGCCGAGCGCTGGGCCCGGAGGTGGCCCAGGCGCGCGGCGTGAATTTCCTCGCCGACCAGGACGGCCGCGCCGATCCGGCGCAGCGCCGCGTCGAGCAGGTCGAAGCGCTCGGTGGCGGCAACCAAAGCGAGAAACCGTGCGGCCGAGATGTTGTGATTGTCGCGGGCCTCCGACGCATAGGCGTCGAGCATCCAGCGCGTGACCTCCTCGGCGAGCAGTGCGGACATCCTGCCCGCAATCTCGTCGCGGGAGCGATCGTCTTCCTTCAGGATGCGCGCGACCGTGGCGGCTATCACGCGCTCGAGCCCGGCGAGGTCCGCGTCCCGGCGCGCCGGCAAGGGCGGCTCGAAGGTGAAGGCGGTCTGGGCGCCGTCGAGAGCGGAGCGGCGTTTCTTCATCGCGCCACCAGCTCGAACAGCTCGCCCGAGGTCAGGCCAGTCGCTTCCATGACCAGGTCGACATGCGCGCGCAGGTCCGCGAACCATTGCTTTATGCCCTCGTCGAATGCCGCGTCGTCGCCCGCCTCGGCTAGCGCGGCGAGTCGCTCGAGCGAGCGCTCGAGCCGTCCGGCCGACACGGTCAGCGGCATGCGGAAGACGGCCCCGCTCATGCCGCCAACCTCTTCGCTTCGGCGACGATCTGCTCCGGGGTGCAGTCCTTTCCGAGCCCGGATACGTACCAGAGCCCCGGATCGCCGCCGTAGACGCTCATGCTGCAGACGATCTTGCCGCGGCGCTGTAGCGTCAGCTTGGCATTGTCGAGGGTGAGCGCCGGCTCGTGGCTCAAAGCCTCGAGCCGCTTGCGCTCCTCGAGATATCGCAACGTCTCGGCCGCGATCTCGGCGTCGGACTTTCGACGCGTTGCCGGTTGCGGCGCTTCGGTGCGGGCGTAGCTCCGGAGGCCAAGCCCATGGGAGATTCTTCCCGCCCGCCGGCATGTCGACGGAGCGGGCGGCGGAGGCAGCGCGCGCGCGAACGGCGCGGACTTGGGGCGAGGCGCGGGCTTTGGTGCCGGCGGACGCCGAGGCGCGCGCGGTTTCGCCTCGCGGGCGGGCTTCGCCTTTGCCTTCCTTGGCGCCGTCGCTGGCAGCGGCGCGGCGGGATCGTCGAGAGCGAGGATCTCGGCTAGGGTGATCGGGGCGGCGAGCTGCGGCCGCTTTCCAAAACTGAGCCCGTGATTCTCGGCGTATTTTGCGACGCCGCCGAATTTGCGGCCGAGCGCCCCGGGCAGCGCGCTCAACGGAAGGCCGCGACGATGGGCTATGGCAAGCGCACGCTGTTCCTCTTCGGACCAATTACGATGGAAGCCATGGGTGAGCCCAAGCCTCCACGATCGCCCAAACACGCCGCCTTTGCTCCGCCCCAGCCGCTGGGCAAGTTCGGTGGTCGGAATCGTGCCGTAGAGTTCGCGCAGGACCGCATCCTGGTCGTCGGTCCATTCGCGCTCGTTGCAAGCTCCTCCGCGCCGGCCCAGCGTGCCGGAAACGCCGATCTTGGCCGCGCGCGACAGCACCCCTTGCATCGGTCGCCCGATCTCCTGGGCGACCAGGTCAATGCGCTCTCCGGCAGCGTAGGCGGCGCGCAGCCGCTGGTCCTCCGCGGGCGTCCAGTCGGACGCCCTCGATGGGTTGGCACTGAGGAGCGCCTTCACGCGCGCGTCGAAATCCGGATAACGACGGCGGGCGCCATAGACCGAGGTGCTCGCGCCGACATCCTTGAGCGCCGCCGTGAGCGTGCCGCTGCGCTCTAGTGCGGCGAGGAATTGCTCGCGCCGCTCGGGGGTCCAGGTCTCCAGGTGATGAGGCTTGCGCTGGCGAGCCCGGTGCGCCCGCATGATCTCGTCCCAGCGACGCCCAAAATCGGGATTGCGGCCGCGCTGCTTGTAGGCGGCCTGCTTAGAGCTGTAGGCGGTGCCGGCCGCCGCCAGCGCCGCCTTTATGTCGCCGGTCGCCTCGAGCTCGCGCAGGAACGTTTCGCGCCGCTCGGCCGTCCAGGTTTCGTTGTGGTGGCCTAGCTGAGGCCCCTTGCGCCGCGCTGGCCCCGCCTTCTCGGGCGGGAGCGGAATCGAAGGGTCGCAAAGCGCGAGAATGTCGGCCAGCGACATCGGCGTCGCCCGCTTCGGCCGGACGCCGAACCGATAGCCGAGCCCGATCGCGTATTTGCTGACGCTGGAGAGCTGGCGCCCCAGAGCGAAGGCGAGATCGGCGATGGCAAGGCCGCGATCATAGGCGATTCTGAAGGCTGCGAGCTGCTCGTTGGTATAGAGGGCGAAGACGCCGTGGACGAGGCCGTGATGCCGAGCCCTGGCGTAGATCGCCGCGCGGCTCCGGCCGATACGCGCGGCCAGCTCGGGGACTTTGATCTTGCCGTAACCCTCGATCAGCTGTCGGTCCTGGTCCTCGGTCCACGCCGGGTCGACCATCCAGCCGCGCCGACGCGGCCCCGGCCTCGCCGGAGCAGCTTCGCGCTGAGCCGAGGCTGGAGCGTCGGACCGCGGGAGCAACTGGATCACGCGGGCGATGATGCCCGGCGTCAGCTGGCGGGGCCCGCGGCGCAGATTGGTGGCTCGTCTAGCCGTCATAGCGGCAGCCC
>JBKJZJ010000276.1:0-6553 GCA_046715355.1 Allosphingosinicella sp.
ATCGCTGGTGTTCATGGGTCCCGGCCTTCGCCGGGATGACTCAGTGCGTTGCCCGCCCCCTTCCCAATTTAGTGCCGGCTCTAAACCTTCACCTTCGGAGGAGGGCGGGGTAGGGTTTGCCATGGACTCGCTTGTCACCACGGATTGGCTGGAAGCCGAGCATGGCGCGCCGGACCTCAGGGTGATCGACGCCACCGCCTTCCTGCCGGGCACGGGGCGGGATGCGCGCGCGGAACATGAGGCCGCGCACATCCCCGGCGCGGTCTTTTTCGACATCGGGGAGGTGTCCGACCGCGACAGTCCGTTCCCGCACATGCTGCCGCCGCCGCACAAATTCGCCAGCCGGATGCAGTCGCTCGGTCTCGGCGACGGCAATCGCTTCGTCGTCTACGACAACAGCCCGCTGCACAGCGCGGCGCGGGTCTGGTGGATGCTCAGGATTTTCGGCGCGCATCATGTCGCCTTGCTCGACGGCGGCCTTGAGAAATGGAGCGCGGAGGGCCGCCCGCTCGAAAGCGGGACCCAGCCGCGCCGCCACGGCCATTTCACGCCCTTGTTCGACGCGGGCGCGGTCGTCGACAAGGCGCAGGTGCTGGCGCTGGCCGGCCACGACATCGTCGATGCGCGGCCGGCGGGGCGTTTCGCGGGTGAGGCACCGGACCCGCGGCCGGGTGTGGCGCCCGGCCATATCCCCGGCTCGCGCAACGCGCCGCAGAGCGAGTTCTTCAACGCCGACAATAGCTGGAAGCGGGGCGGGGAGTTGCGCGCCGTGTTCGAGGCGGCGGGGGTGGACCTGGCCAGGCCGATGGTGACGACCTGCGGCTCCGGCGTGACCGCGGCGGTGATCCTGTTCGGCGCGCATCTGCTGGGGAAGGACGACGTCCGGCTCTACGACGGCAGCTGGTCCGAATGGGGAGCCGATCCGGCGACTCCCAAGGCGATTGGCGCCGCGCCGTGACGAGGAAGCCCAAGCCCGACACCCGCCTCGTCGAGGCCGGGCGGCGCAAGGAGTGGACGGGAGGGATCGTCAATCCGCCGGTCTGGCGGGCCTCGACGGTCCTGTTCGACAGCGTCGCGGAGATGCAGGCGGCCAATCCGCCGCGCGACGGCGTCCTCCACTACGGCCGCAACGGCACGCCGACGACCTGGGCCTTGTGCGAGGCGCTGACCGGGATGGAGCCGGGCGCGGCGCTGACCCGGCTCTATCCGTCGGGGTCGGCGGCGGTAGCCGGGGCCTTGCTCTCCGTGCTCGAATCGGGCGACGAATTGCTGATGGTCGACAGCGCCTATTGGCCCACGCGGGCGCTGTGCGACACCGTCCTCAAGAGGTTCGGGGTGACGACGCGCTACTACGATCCGCTGGTCGGCGGCGGCATCGCCGAACTGATCGGGGAACGGACGCGCGCGGTGTTCCTGGAGAGCCCGGGCACGCACAGCTTCGAGGTCCAGGACGTGCCCGGCATCTGCGCGGCGGCCAAGGCGAAGGGCCTCGTCACATTGCTCGACAATACCTGGGCGACGCCGCTCTATTTCCCGGCGATCGCCGCCGGCGTCGACCTGTCGATCCTCGCCTGCACCAAATATATCGGCGGCCATGCCGATCTGATGCTGGGCTCGGTGACGGTGACCGAGCCCTATGCCGAGCGGCTGGAGCGGACGCGGCGCGTGCTCGGCCAGTGCGCGGCCCCCGACGAAGCCTGGCTGGCGCTGCGGGGGCTGAGGACGCTCGGCGTCCGGCTGGCGCGACACCAGGAGAGCGCGCTCAAGATCGCCCGTTGGCTGAAGGCCCGGCCCGAAATCGCTCGCGTGCTGCATCCGGCCCTGCCCGATTGCCCCGGCCACGAATATTGGGCGCGCGACTTCGGCGGCGCGAGCGGGCTCTTTTCCTTCGTGCTGAAGGGCGGCGACGAGGCGGCGCGGACGCGGCTGATCGAGGGGCTGGAGCTGTTCGGCATCGGCTATAGCTGGGGCGGCTATGAAAGCCTGGCCGTCCCCGCCGATCCGGTGCGGACGGCGACGCGCACCGATTATGAAGGGCCGCTGGTCCGGCTCCATGTCGGCCTCGAGGATGTTGACGACCTGATCGCCGATCTCGAGGTCGGTCTGGCGCGCTGGAGGGAAGGCGCGTGAGGGGCCTCGCCAGCGCGCTCGGCCTGCCGATCCCGGCCTCGCCCGATCTGCCGGCGGCCGGCGCCGCGGCGGGCGTGGCCGCGGGGCTGATCCTGCTCGCCTGGCTCGCCGGCCGCTTCGCCGGGCCGCTCCTCGCCGGCTTGTGGGACCGGACGCCCGAGGCGCGGAGCGAGGAGCTCGGGAAGCGGACCTGCGCGATGGTGCGCTATGCCGTGCTCGCTTTGGGGGCCGCGGTCGCGCTGCGCGTCCAGGTCTGGCCGCCGCTCGCCATCTGGACGCTCGGCCTCGTCGGCGCGGCGGCCTCGGCGATGCTGGCCCACAGCATCGCGCGCGGCCTCGGCATTTCCCGCTGGCTCGCCTGGCTGCTTGCCGCCTTCACCTTCGCCGCCTTGCTGGCCGACGCGGTCGGCGGGCTGGCGCCGCTCACCGCCGCGCTCGACCGGACCGGCTTCTCGCTGGGCAGCCGGCGCATCACCCTCTTGGCCCTGGTCCAGGTCGCCATCGGCCTGCTCCTGCTCTACGCGATCGTGCGGCTCGCCATAAGGCTGACCGGCCGGCTGATCGGGCGCAGCCGGGGCCTCGACCCGACCCAGCAATTGCTGTCACAGAAGCTGGCCGCGATCGTCATCATCGTCATCGCCTTCTTCATCGGCATCGACCTTGCGGGGATCGACCTGACCGCGCTCGCCGTCTTTTCGGGCGCATTGGGCCTGGCGGTCGGCTTCGGCCTGCAAAAGACGGTCGGCAACCTCTTTGCCGGGATCATCCTGCTGATGGACCGCTCGATCAAGCCGGGCGACGTGATCTCGGTCGGCGAGGGCCTCGGCTCGGCCGGCGAGAGCTTCGGCTCGGTCAACAAGATCGGCGTCCGCGCGGTCTCGATCGTCACTCGCGACGGCAAGGAATATCTGATCCCCAACGAGCTCTTGATGACCCAGGAGGTGGTCAACTGGTCCTATTCGACCAAGGACGTCAGGATCTCGATCCCGATCAGCGTCGCCTATGATTGCGACGTCGATCTCGCCCACAAGCTGATGCTCGAGGCGGCCGACGCCTCGCCGCGGGTGCTCGAAGCGCCCAAGCCCGCCGTCTGGATGACCGCCCTCGGCGAGAATGCGATCGACCATGAGATCAGGGTCTGGATCAAGGACCCGGAGGCGGGCCTGGGCAGCGTCCGCTCGGAGATATTGCACCGGGTGCTGGAGCTGTTCCGCGCCAATGATATCGCCATTCCCAATCCGCAGCGCGACGTGCGGGTGAAAGAGTGGCCTAGCGAAGCAGCGCCGCCATCTCGCTGAGCGCCGCGTCCAGCCGGCGGGCGAGGCGGCAGGCGGCGGCGCGGGGCGGATCCGCCTCGCCGGCCGCGAGCAGGGCCTCCACCCCCGCCGCCGCCCAGATCGCGGTCTCCTGCGCGAGCGCCTCGAAGCGGCGCCGCACGACCGGCAAGGCGGCGTCATAGGCGCCGGAAATGCGCGCGGCTTCGTCGAGGCCGTGATCCCGCGGCGCCTCGTCGCCCGCGATCCGCTCGACCAGCCGCAGCGCCTCGCGCAGCTGCGCGACCTGGCGGCCGGGATCGGGCCCGTTAGAAGCGGGGGAGGGCGGCGCCTGATGCGTCATCGCGCTGAGGCTAGAGCGGCGAGGCTAAGGAAGCGCTAACGCGTAGATCCCAGGAATCATCCCGGCGAAGGCCGGGACCTAAGAACACGATGGTTTGCGGGAAGGCGAGAACGCTTCCGCAACCCATCTTACGACGGTGTTCATGGGTGCCGGCCTTCGCCGGGATGACTCACTCTTGCCGAGTCAGTTCGGGACCGAGACCGAGGCTTCCTGGCCGTCGCCGGAGGGCAGCTGCAGCATGGTCTGTACGAGCGTGCCGCGGCTGACGACGATGGTCTGCGGATCGCCGGCGACCGAGCGGGCGCCCAAAGCCGCACGCTCGGCATGGGGGATCTGGAGCCGGCGGGTCTAGACCCCCCAGCGCGGCTGCGGGCCGCCGAACAGGGCCTGCAGCGCCTGCGCGCGCGGATCGGTGGTGCCCTGCTCGGCCTCGCCGGGCCGGGGCGGCGTCAAAGCGAAATCGGGCGGGACCACCAGAGGTGCGTTGCGCGCGACCGCGAACTCGTCGGGGCCGCGGCCGCGCCCGAAAGCGCCGCCCGTGCATCCCGAGAGGATCAAAGCGGCCGAGGCGGCCAGAGCGAGTGGAGCGATACGCATGGTCAAACTTCCTTCTTGGGCGCCTTGCCATCGCGCATCAGCAGCGCGCGCACAAGCAAAAGCAGCACGCCGATGGTAATCGCCGCGTCGCCGACATTGAAGACCAAAAAGGGCCGCCACTCGCCGAAATGGAGGTCCGCATAATCGACGACGAAGCCCAGCCGCACCCGATCGAGGATGTTGCCGAGCGCGCCGCCCAGCACCATCGCCAGCGCGATCGAATCGGTGCGCTTCCTCTCCTTCCACAGCCAGATGGCGACGAAGATGGCGATCGCCGCGGTGAGCGCGACCAACAGCCAGCGGCCCCATTCATTCTCCGCGGAGAGCAGGCCCAAGGAGACGCCGTTATTCTCGACCCAGCGCAGGTCGAAGAAGGAGAAGAGGCGCAGGGTCCTCTCCGGCTGGCCCGGGAGGTTCAGCGGATAGGTCACCAGCCATTTCACCGCCTGATCGATGAAAAAGATCGCGAAGGCGAGGATCAAGGCCCGCGAGCGCAGGCGCCGCAGCCGATCCTCGGCGGGGAGCGGCCCGGGCCTGGCCTCGCTCTGCTCGAATTCACCCATTCACCACCCCCTCGCAACGCGCGCACAGGGCGCCGTCCTCGCTCACTTCCGGCAGTAGCCGCCAGCAGCGGCCGCATTTCAGATAGTCGGACCTGGTCACGTCGATTCGTTCGCTTTCGCCAGGCACGACTTCGGACACGATGTAGATTTCGGCAAGATCGGAAAGCGCCTCTTGCGTCAGGCCGAGTTCCAGATCGGGATAGGCGATCCTCGCCTCGAGGCTGGAGCCGATCACCTTGTCGCGGCGCAGCGGCTCTATGCTCTCGGTGATCCGCTCGCGCGTCGCGCGGATCAAATCCCATTTGGCCGCCAGCCCTTCATCGCGCCAGCCGGCGTCGATTCCAGGCCATTCGAGCAGGTGGACCGAGCCTGCCTCAGGATAGCGAGTCTGCCAGACCTCTTCGCAGGTGAAGCACAGGATCGGGGCAAGCCAGCGCACCAAAGCGTGAAACGTCGTGTCGAGCACGGTCCTATAGGCGCGCCGCTTGGGCGCGCCCGGCGCGTCGCAATAGAGGCTGTCCTTGCGGATATCGAAGAAGAAGGCCGACAGGTCGTCATTGGCGAAGGCCATGAGCGCGCGAGCGTAGCGGTTGAACTCATAGCCCTCCGCCGCCTCCTTCAGCTCCGCGTCCAGGACGGCGAGCCGGTGCAGCACCCAGCGTTCGAGCTCGGGCATCTCCGCCGGCGCGACTTTTTCCACATCGCTGAAGCCGTCGAGCGCGCCCAGCAAATAGCGAAAGCTGTTCCTGAGCTTGCGATAGGCGTCGGAGGTGCCGGCGAGCACCTCCTTGCCGATGCGCACGTCCTCGAAATAATCGGTCGAGGCGACCCACAGGCGCAAGATGTCGGCGCCATTGTCGCGGATGATGGCGAGCGGGTCGACGACGTTGCCGTCCGACTTGGACATCTTGCGCCCCTGGCCGTCGAGCGCGAAGCCGTGGGTCAGCACGCCTTTATAGGGCGCCCGCCCGCGCGTGCCGCTGCTTTCGAGCAGGGAGGAGTGGAACCAGCCGCGATGCTGGTCCGAGCCCTCGACATAGAGGTCGGCGCGCACGCCCTCGCCGTAGCGCGCCTCGATCACATAAGCGTGGGTGGAGCCCGAATCGAACCAGACGTCGAGAATGTCCGTCTGCGGCTCGTAATCCTCGAGCCTGTAGCCGTTGCCGAGCAGCGCCTGGTGGTCCGCGCCGAACCAGGCGTCGGCGCCCCCCTCGTGAAAGGCGCGGATGATGCGGCTGTTGACCGCAGCGTCCTTCAGATACTCCCCGGTCTTCCTCTCGACATAGAGCGCGATCGGCACCCCCCAGGCGCGCTGGCGGCTAATCACCCAGTCGGGCCGCTGCTCGATCATGGCGCGGATGCGGTTGCGGGATTTTTCGGGGACCCAGCGGGTGTCGTCGATCGCCTTCAGGGCGGTGGCGCGGAGGGTGCGCCCCTCGACTTCGCTCGGGACGAACGAATCCTGTGAAACTCCCGCACCCGACTCCGGAGAACCCCCCACCTCGTTCGTGCCGAGCGAAGTCGAGGCGCGCCCCTCCCGCCTGTCCATCGGGATGAACCATTGCGGCGTGCAGCGGAAGATGATCTTCGCCTTCGAGCGCCAACTGTGCGGGTAGCTATGGACGAAGTCCTGCGAGGCGGCGAGC
>JBKJZJ010000277.1:0-8539 GCA_046715355.1 Allosphingosinicella sp.
GCAATGAGCTCACGGTCGAGTTCACCGTCCTCGGCCAGAGCTTCGTCGGCCTGAACGGAGGGCCCAATTTCAAGCCCAACGAGTCGGTCAGCTTCATGGTCCATACCGAGAATCAGGAAGAGACCGATCGCTACTGGAAGGCGATCGTGGACAATGGCGGCGCGGAGAGTGCGTGCGGTTGGTGCAAGGACCGCTGGGGCTATTCCTGGCAGATCATGCCGCGGCGCCTGCTCGAGCTGATGGCGGACCCCGACAGGGCGCGCGCCAAGCGGGCGATGGACTCAATGATGACAATGAAGAAGATCGACATCGCCGAGATCGAGCGCGCCGCCGCCGCCTGAGGGGGCCGGCGGCGGCCGGTATTGACCCGGCCGCCGCCGCGAGCGTCGCGGCCGCCCGCGACAAGGGGGAAATTCTGGTCGCCGGCATCCGGTCCTGACTGCCGCTCTGCTCTGTGCTCCGCAAAGCCGATCGTGACTCCAAGGCCTTGGCCCCACCACCGGGTTTTTACGGTACGATCCCTAAATTCGGGTTAAGCATGCCGCCAAGTGGCTGATGGGCCGCATTCCCGCTAAAGCGGAGCCGATGAGCCTTGCTTCCGTCCGCGCCTGGCTGACCGCTCATGCGCCCGATCTGCGGCTGATCGAGGTGGCCGAGAGCACCGCCACCGTCGCCGCGGCGGCCGAGGCGCTCGGCGTCGCGCCCGGCCGCATCGCCAAGACGCTGGCGGTCCGCGCGGGAGCGGAGACCTTCCTGCTGGTCGCGAGCGGCGATGCCCGGCTCGACAATCGCAAGACCAAAGCGGCCTTCGGCGCCCGCCCGCGCATGCTCGGCCCCGAGGAGACCGAGGCGCTGACCGGCCATCCGGTCGGCGGCGTCTGTCCGTTCGGCCTCGCCGCGCCGATGCCCGTCTATCTCGATATCTCGCTCCGGGACCTCGACCTCGTCTATCCCGCCGCCGGCTCGCTCAACACGTCGGTCGAGGTCGCACCTCAGCGGCTGTTCGAGCTCGTCGGCAAGGCCTGGGTCGATCTCTGCCGTCCACCCGCTGATGAGCGCGCTCCTCCCCACAGGTCAGCGGATCAATATTGACGGCGTGAACGGACTGTTTGAGCCAGAAGGATTCCTCTTTATCCAATTCGCCTCCGATCTGTTATTGTCGGCCGCACAGGAGTCGTTTCGGGCGTCGGCTATCGGATAGAATTCGACGTCCCAAATCGGGGAGGGAATTGAAATGCCAGATGCTTCTTCCAGTCAGAGCCAGCCGAGAATGCGCTCGTGCGGCGTCATGATCGAGTTTCACCGGCTGCTCGAGCGCGACCCGGGCTATCGGGGCCGATTGGTCAAGATCGAACAGAATACCCAGAAGCGTATCGCCCGGATGAACGTGGCGAAGCTCAGCCGGCTTACCATTCCGGTCGTCGTCCACATTCTCTATAACAACGACGCGGACAATATCGACGACGATCAGATCGCGAGCCAGATCGCGGTGCTGAACGCCGATTATGGCGGGACCAACGCCGACGTCGCCAATGTTCCCGCCGTGTGGAGCAGCCTGGTCGGCCGGGCGCGCCTCACGTTCAAGCTCGCCAAGCGCGATCCGGCCGGCAAGGCGACGAACGGTATCGTGCGCGTCGCCACCGACGTGGAGGGCTTCGGCGCGGACGACGCGATGAAATCCAGCGCGACCGGCGGATCGGACGCCTGGGACCGCAACCTGTATCTGAACATCTGGGTCTGCGACCTTCGCGACGGCCTGTTGGGCTATGCCCAGTTCCCGGGCGGGCCGGCGGAAACCGACGGCGTCGTCATCCGCACGTCAGCCTTCGGGACGCAGGGAACCGCCGCCGACCCGTTCGACCTGGGAAGGACGGCGACGCACGAGGTCGGCCACTTCCTCAACCTGCGCCATATCTGGGGCGATACCGAGGATTGTTCGGGCAGCGATCTCGTCGCCGACACGCCGCGGCAAAGGCTGCCGAATACCGGCAAGCCCTCGTTCCCGTCGACTTCCTGCGAGAACGGGCCCAATGGCGACATGTTCATGAATTATATGGACTATGTCGACGACGATGCGATGTTCATGTTTACCTCAGCACAGGTGGCCCGGATGCGGGCCACGCTGGCGGGCCCCCGAGCCAGCCTGACCAAGAAGGCCGCCGCCAGGACATAATGGCCGAAGTCGACAAGAACGCACTGATCGGACGCTGGACGCATTCCCATGAGGAGGACGAGCCGGGGCGGATGGTGTTCCGCCCCGCAAGCTGGAAATTCCCGCCCGCGCGGGGGCGGCGCTCCTTCGAGCTGAAGCCGGGCGGGGCGCTGGTCGGCGCGGGCCCCGGCCCGGACGATCGGCCGACGCAAAGCGAGGGCAGTTGGCGGCTGCGCGACGACGGCGTCCTCGAATTGAATAGCGGCACGCCGTCGACTCTGCGGATTCTCGAAGTCTCCACCGAGCGCCTGGTGGTCGCCCGCTAGAGTCCGATTCAGCCCGCGCCGATCGCGACCTCCCATTCGATGTAGAGGTTCGGCTCGACCTTGAAGCCGGCGACCGCGGCCGCGGCTTCGTCGTCGCTGCGCGCATAGGGGCCGCGCTCCTTGACCGCCTTGACCAGATCGGGCCGCGGGATGTTCGGCCACTGATCCCGCAGGGCCGTCGGAAAGAAAGCGGTGAAGGGCTGGCCGATCACCTCCTCGATCAGTTTCTTGGGCGTGGCGTTGTGGCTGCCGTGATGGCCCACCTTGTAGAAGGTGGTGCGCGCCATCACTGCCCTGCAGGCCGGGTCGGTCATGGCGGCGTCCCAATTGCCCCATTGCGCGTCGCCGGGGAAGAGGAGCCACTGGTCGTCGACCTCGAACATCAGCATCAGGCTGGTATTGTTGACCGCCCGGTCGATCGCGGCGGCGAGGCTGCCGTCCGGCTCTTCGTCGAGGTCGTCTACCGCGGTCAGATCGTCGCCGTCGAAGCTCGATTTCGGGAAATGCTCGTCGAACCAGGCCCGGTCGCGTTGCCAGTAGCGGCCGAAGGCGGGCGTTGCCGAAGTTTCGGGCGCGGGCGCCGGCTTGCCGTCCGCCGCCGCCGCCGCCCGCGCCCGCAGATAGGCGCTGCCCTTGGGCGGATCCATCCGGCCGAGCGCCGCCTTGTCGCGCGGCGGCCCGAGCACGTGAATTTTGACGTCGGGGAGGCCGGCGATCGTTCGGGCTTCGCAGCTGGTTCCCTTGACGGGCAGGAAATGCCTGGGCGGCCGGCCCAGAAAGCCGCCGTGCAACAGCGCCATCGCCTTTTCGTTGGTGAGCGCGTTGAGCGCGACCGCGGAGAGCGCGCGCGCCGCCGCCTCCTTCCTGGTGCGCGGCTCGGCGCCGGCCATCGGTTCGTCATCCTCTGCAGCCCCGGCCATCGCGGTCGCCTTGGCGAGCGTGGCCGCGAAGGACGATTGCTTGTTGCGGATGCTGGTCGCGTCGGGATCGGCCGGATCCTCGGTCCACGGCATCCAGACCTCGCCGACCTCGACGCCCTTCCAGCCGTCATCGGTGAAGCCGCCGACATGATCGCGATGGCGATGGGTGGCCACAACCAGCTCGATGCGCGGGGTGCCGCCGCCGGCGGGCGTGCAGGCCTCGATCACGTCCTGCGCCACCTGGGAGACCTGGGCCTTGCCCTCGGTGATGCTGCCGCAGTCGATCAGCACAAATTTGTCGGCGGCGACCTTGCTCGAGAAGGTCAGCAGGAAGCAATCGCCGAAGCCCATCCGGTACATGCGGACTTTCAGATGGTCGATCATGGCCACATTCCGCTGTGAAGGGCGCGCAGGCTCATCCGCGCGCGCATGCGCTCGCCGGACTGTTCCTCGGTCATATACGGGTAGAGCGCGTCGCGCGCGTCGAGGCTGGCGACGAAGGCGGCCTGCTGCCTGGGCCGCTCCGCCGCCTGTGCCGCGATCTTGCCTGAAAGGTGGTCTCCCGGAATCGGCTTGGCGATCGCATAGCGCACAATTCCTTCGTCGTTGACCACGATCGTGGTTCCGCCCTTGACGGGGATTCCCCCCAATATGGCGTCCATGCCTCCCCCCGTGGGGTCGGTTTGCTCGAACTGGGCGACAAGCTCGATCAGCAGGCCGCCGCGGCGCGCCGTACGGAAAACGGCATTGAAGCCGGCGACGTGGATGGGGACGTCCGGCTTGAGGTGCAGCGCCTCGCAATTGTCGGTCGCATAGGCATGGAGCGCAATCGCCATCTCCTTTTGCACCTGGCGGTCCGAATCGCCGTGCGCGGCGTCCTCGCCCGGGGCGATTTCGTCCATGCCGTACATCCTCGGGCGATCGCCCGGTTTCCTGGCGAAGCGCGGGTCCACGCTGCCCTGCGAAAAGCGCCTCGCCTCGATCATCAGGAGCTTCGGCAGGAGCCTGCGCAGATCGCCGCCGAATTGATGCGCTCCAATGGCAACCGGCCAGCGCAGCGAATCCTCGGCCATCGAAACCACGCCGGCGGGGTAGATGCCGCGGCGGCGGAAGCCTTCGATGATCGCGGCCCGCTGGCAATATTCGTCTTCCGGATTGAGCTCGAAGTCGGCGGTGACGAGCGCTCGCAGATAGTCGCCGAACGTGATGTCGATGGGCGGCAGATAGTCGAAGGCGCGGATGCAGATGTCGAGGTGGCGCTGCGCCGTGCGCGCGGCCTCGGTGGCGATCCGGTTGGTGAGATCGTGCTGCAGCTCGCCCGGAGGGAGCGTGCCGCTGCCGCCGGTGGCGATCCGGATCAGGTCGCTGATCCGCGCGCTGTAGGTGGTGAAGAAGCCGTCGAACACCGCCGCGACCAATATGGCCCCGCGGTCGTGCGGTTCGCTGATCTCGTCGAGCAGCTTGGCGTCGGGATCGTCCAGCGCCGAGCGCAGCGACTTGCCCTCGCCGGTCGCGAAGCCGAACTGCCGGGCGAGCTCGACCAGCGCCGCCGGTTTGCGCAAATCGCCGCGGCCGCTGCGGATCGCCTCGGCGACCAGCTCGGGAAAGGAGAAATGCTGGAACAGCGCGACGATATCCGAAAAGCCCTCGTGGAAAGCGGGCACGTCCACATTGGTGGGTTCGAGGAAATTGCTCCGCAGCCGGTCGACGATCGCGTGCGTCATCTCATGCGCGACGATGTCGTGGCTCAGGCAGGTGAAGATGGTCTGGCCCGGAATGTTGGCGCCGGCATCTTCCAGGTCGGCGTCGAAATAGCCGAACAGGACGGCGTGAAGCTCGCGCTCGTAAAAGGCGTTGCGGCCCTTGAAGGCGTGCGGCAGCAGCCGCAGCTTCGTGCGCTTTGGCCCGGCCCTCAGCGTTATCCGGCGCCCGAGCGCCCGGTCGAAATTGGCCAGCGTCCGCGACGCGACGGCATAGACCATCTGCTGATGGAAGCGCGGGTCGGCCTCCGAAGGATCGAGACCGCCCTGCATGAGGATCGCCGGGTCGTCGAGATCGACCTGCTCGTAAAAGGTCCTGGCATGGCCGTCATAGTCGATCACTTCCAGCCGGCTTCCGACCGGCCCCGGATCGAGCGCCTCGTAGTCGATCGCGATGCTGACCCTCTTCGCCGGCTCATAGCCTTGCGTCGGATCGGTCGGATAGATTTTCAACGGCCGCGTGGCCGGCCAAAGGACCGGTGTCTTTGGAGGTATCTTGGCGTCGGGCTCGGCCACGATTCGTTTCTATATCACATCGGGATTGCCCCCGCCCATTACTTTGCAAGAACGATTGCCTGCCGGCGCCGGCTTCGGCGGTCTTTTGCGCAAGAACCGCCCCGCCCCGCTCCGGCTTCCGCCGCTAACATCGCTTGCCTGTTGGTTTTTTCCCTGTAGGGCTGACCGGCCATGGCCGACGAGGTACAGACGCGCTTCCAGCCGCAGATGATGGATCAACGCTTCCAGCTGCTGATCAACGCGGTCACCGACTACGCCATCTACATGCTCGAGCCCGATGGCAGGATCGCGAGCTGGAATCCCGGCGCGCGCCGCTTCAAGGGCTATGAGGAAGGCGAGGTCCTCGGCCGGCATTTCTCGCTCTTCTTCACCGAAGAGGATCGCGCCGCCGGCCTGCCCGAGCAGGCGCTGGCCGCCGCCGAGCGCGAGGGCCGGTTCGAGGCCGAAGGGGTGCGCGTCCGCAAGGACGGCACACGTTTCTGGGCCAGTGCGGTGATCGATCCGATCCGCGACGAAGAGGGGCGCCTGCTCGGCTTCGCCAAGATCACCCGCGACATCACCGACAAGCGCGAGCGCGAGCAGGCCCTCTATGCCAGCGAGCAGCGCTTCCGCCTGCTCGTCCAGGGCGTGCGAGACTATGCCATCTACCTGCTCGATCCGGACGGCCAGGTCTCCAACTGGAATGCCGGCGCCGAGGCGATCAAGGGCTATCGCGCCGAGGAGATTGTCGGCCGCCACTTCTCGCTCTTCTACACGCCCGAGGACCGCGAGAGCGGCGAGCCGGCGCGCGCGCTCCGCACCGCGCTCGATTACGGCAAATATGAGAAGGAGGCGTGGCGCGTCCGCAGGGACGGCAGCCGCTTTCGCGCCCATGTCGTCATCGATCCGATCCGGGACGAGAACGGCACGCATATCGGCTTCGCCAAGATCACCCGCGACGTCACGGAGCGCTATCTGGTGGAGATGGAGCTGGAAGAAGCGCGCGCCTCGCTCTTCCAGTCGCAGAAGCTGCAGGCGATCGGCGAGCTGACCGGCGGCATCGCCCATGATTTCAACAATCTGATGACCGTGATCCGCGGCTCGGCCGAATTGCTGCGCAATGCGGCGCTCGGGCAGGAGAAGCGCCAGCGCTATCTCGACGCGATCATCGAGACCGCCGACCGCGCGGCGACGCTCACCAGCCACCTGCTCGCCTTCGGCCGCCGCCAGCCGCTCAAGCCCCAAGCGGTCGATCTCAATCTGCGCCTCGACGCCTTCGCCGAGATGCTGTCGCGCACGCTCGGGGAGCAGGTCGAGGTCCGACTCGATCTCGCGCCGGGCCTGTGGCCGATCTTCGTCGATTCGACCCAGCTCGAAACCGCCCTTCTCAATGGCGCTATCAACGCCCGCGACGCGATGGCGGCGGGCGGGCGGCTGACCATCTCCGCGCGCAACGCGGCCGGCGAGCGGGGAGCGGCCGACATGGTCCGCGTCAGCCTCGCCGACACCGGCGAAGGGATCGGCGCCGAGGCGCTGGAGCGCGTCTTCGATCCCTTCTTCACCACCAAGCCGGTGGGCAAGGGCACCGGGCTGGGCCTGTCGCAGATCCACGGCTTCGCCGCCCAGTCGGGCGGGCGCGCCGAGATCGATTCCGTGCCGGGCGAGGGGACCCGGCTCCACCTCTATCTGCCGCGCGCGCTCGGCGCCGCGGCGGACGCCCGGCCGTGCGAGGCGGGCACGGCCTCGGGCGGCGGCGCGATCGTCCTGCTCGTCGAGGACAATGATCAGGTCCGCGAATTCGCCGAAAGCCTGCTCGTCGACCTCGATTACCGTGTGATCAGCGTCGCTTCGGCGGACGCGGCCCTGCTGGTCCTCGATCGCGAGCCGGTCGACCTCCTGTTCAGCGATGTGCTGATGCCCGGGATGGGCGGCATCGAGCTCGCGATACGGGCGCGGCGGAAGCGCGGCGACCTGCCCGTCCTCCTCGCCAGCGGCTATAGCGCGGAGGTCGCCGGCGGCGCGGCGGGCGCCTTCGAGACGCTCGCCAAGCCCTATGGCGCGCAGACGCTGGGCGCCGCCCTCGCCGCGGCGCGGGCGCGGGCGGGCGAGCAGGCTCCGGCTTGACGCGCGGCGCCTTGGGGCGTAACGGCGCGGTCCCATTCGGCACGATGCCGAAACGACGGAGAGATGAATTGTTCGATTCGAAAAACAGAATCGGCTGCCATCCCGCCTCCGTCCGGAGCCCGTCCAAGCGCTAGCCGCTTCGCCGGGCATCGGACCCGGCGGGACCAATCAGCCAACAGATTGAAACGCGGCCACGCCCGGACTCCGTCCGGCGCGGTCATTGCAGGTGAGTCATGGGCGAGAAGCTTCTGGCGCAGCGGCTGATCCGCTTGCTGCGCGACACTTATGGCAGGTCCAGCCGGACCGCGCTGGCGCTGCTCGACTGGGCGGCGGACCAGGCCGACTGGTTGTGGCCCGATATCGCGTTCGCCGAGCCCGGCGCGCGCCGCGGCCAGCGGCTCAGCTGGGATCGGCTGCCGGCGCTCGCCGACGCGATCGAGACGAGCGAGCCGGTCCCGGCCCTGTTCGCCTCGACCGACGCGGCCTCGGATCTGCTCGCCTTCGACCCGTTCGAGCGGGAGCTGCTGCGCGTCGTCGCGGCGTTCGACCGGCTGCCGCGGCTGGCGCTGTTCCGCAGCCGCCTGTTCGGCAGCGGCGAGGATCTGCTCGCTTTGGCCGGCCGGCTGGCCGGGGCCGAGCGGGGCGATGCGGCGCGGCGCGCGCGGCGCTCGGGGCCGCTCGCGCTGGGGCTGCTCTTCGGCGGCGGCACGGATTGCCATGGCGGCGGCGGAGACATCGGCGTCGACTGGCGCTTCGCCAAGG
>JBKJZJ010000278.1:0-4640 GCA_046715355.1 Allosphingosinicella sp.
CCCGCCTCGGTCCGCGTCTTCCCCGACAATATCGAGCTCGAGGGCCGGCTCACCTTCACCGCGACGGCGCCGGCCGCGGAGGTGAACAATATCGCGCCCGCCACGGGCAATCTCAGCTTCGTCGTCCGCCACAGCCTGATCCGGCTGCCGCCCGCGGGCTACCGGCCGCGCCGCTTCGATCCGCGCGCGGGGACGTTCGGCAGCCAGGTGGTCGATTTTGGCCAGCCGCTCGGCCGGCCGATCGTCTACGAGCTCGCCAACCGCTTCCGGCTCGAGAAGACCGAGCCGGGCGCCGCGCGCTCGCGGGTACGCCGCCCGATCGTCTTCTACGTCGACCGCGCCGCGCCCGAGCCGATCCGCGGCGCGCTGATCGACGGCGCCGGCTGGTGGCGGCAGGCGTTCGAGGAGGCGGGCTTCATCGACGCCTTCCGGGTGGAGCTGCTGCCCGAGGGCGCCGATCCGCTCGACGTCCGCTACAACGTCATCCACTGGGTCAACCGCGCCACCCGCGGCTGGTCCTACGGCCAGGTGGTCGAGGATCCCCGCACGGGCGAGATCATCCGCGGCCAGGTGCTGCTCGGCTCGCTCCGCGTGCGCCAGGACATGCTGATCTACGAAGGCCTGGTCGGCGCCGCGCGGACCAATGACGGCAGCCCCAACGATCCGGTCCGGGTCGCGCTCGCGCGCATCCGCCAGCTCGCCGCGCACGAGGTCGGCCACGCGCTCGGCCTCTCGCACAATTTCGCCGCGAGCCTGCAGGGCCGCTACTCGGTGATGGACTATCCGGCGCCGCGCATCGCCCTGGTGAACGGCGCGCCGGACTTGTCGGACGCCTATGGCACCGGCACCGGCCGCTGGGACCGGTTCGCCATCGCCTGGCTCTACGGCGCCGAGAGCGACGAGGCGGCCGAGCCGCTGATGCGGGCCGCGCTTGCGGAAGGGCTGCTCTATGTCGGCGACGGCGAGGCCCGGCCGCCGTCCGCCGCCCATCCCGCGGGCAGCCTGTGGGACGATTATGCCGAGCCGGTGGCGGAGCTCAGGCGGATGCTCGAGGTGCGCGCCGCCGCCGTCTCCCGCTTCGGCCCGGCCGCGCTCTATCCGGGCGAGCCGGTCGCCAACCTCAGGCGCAAGTTCGTACCGATCTGGTTGCTGCACCGCTACCAGGCCGAGGCCGCGGCCAAGCTGATCGGTGGGGTCGACTTCGCTTATGCGCTGAACGGCGATGGCCGCGAACGGGCCAGTCCGGTCGCGCTCGACCGTCAGCGCCGCGCGCTCGACGCGCTGATGGCGGCGCTGGAGCCCGAGGCGCTCGCCGTGCCGGCGGCGCTGCTGCCCTACCTTTCGGCGGGCTGGTCGGGCAGCGCCGACCGGCAGGAAGTGATCGAGATCTTCCGCACCGCCGGCGGCCCGGTTTTCGATCCCCTGGTCGCCTCGGAAGTCGCGGCCCAGGTGACGCTCGGCAATCTGCTCGTCCCCGAGCGGCTCAACCGGCTGGAGATCCAGTCGCAGGCCGACCAGGAATGGCTCACCCCCGCCGACATTTTCGAGCGGCTGATCGAGCGCGCCACACGGGTCGGCGTTGCCAACCAGCAGCTCCAGCGCCGGATCGGCACCGCCATCGTCCTCGCTCTGGCCCGCGTCCAGCGCGATCCGTCGCTCTCGCCGACGGTCGCGCTCGCGCTCTCCGACCGGCTGCAGGCGCTCGCCGGCCAGCTCGCCCGCACCGGCGGCGGCGGCGCGCAGTCGGAGTGGAGCCGCGGCCTGGGGCGCCTGCTCGGCGACCGCGAGGCGCTCACCGCGGCGCTGGCCGAACCGCGCCGGGCGCCGCAAATCCCGCCGGGCATGCCGATCGGCGGCGCGGAGCACGATTGGTAGCAGGGAGCATCAATTCGTGACTGTCACTCTTTTTGCGGGCCGCGAACGCTGTCGCCGATCCGCCAGGGCGGGAAGCGCCGGTTCTCGCCGGCAAAATAGAGGCAGATGACGTTGCCCGACGGGTCGGCCAGCCGCGCCTCGCGCCAGAGCCAGGGCTGGTCCCTCGGCGGATGGACCAGCGGCAGATCGAGCGCCGCCACGAACGCGTCGACGTCCTCGACCTCGAAATAGACCGTGGTCGAGGGGCTCACCTCGGGTGCGGCGTGGATCGAGAAGGTCTCGCCCGACGGCGTCTCGAAGCGGGCGTAGCGCGGCGGCGAAGCGACGATCTGGACGAGGCCGAGCCGGGTATAGAAATCCACCGCCGCCGCATAATCGGTGACGGAGACGGTGACTTGATTGAGCTTCATCCCGCGTCCCATAGCCGCAACGCCACGCAATTAAGTATAGTGTCCCCGTAACTCGGTGTCCCCGTAACTCGAAGCGCGACGCACCGCCCACGGGGTCGAATACGCGCCGGAGATCGATCCACGCTAAACCGGCTTAGCGCGGTTCGCCGGTGACCAGCGGGCGGACCAGTGGTTCCACGTCCACCATCACTCGGTAATAAGCGGAGATGCAGTCCCTGACGATTCGCGCCCGGTCGCCGCGCTGGAATCCGACCCAGCCCAGCCTCATGGCCGGGCCGAGCGCGGCCTCGGTCGGAAAGCGGGTCCGGATCACGCCCAGATAATAGCCCGTCGCTTCGCGCAGCCGCTCCTCGCCACTGTCGCGGGCCGGAGGCGGCGCATTGGGGTTCACGCGCGCGCGAAAATAGGCGTCCATGGACGCCGCCCAGCAGACGGCATCGCGGTCGGCGGCGGGCGCGGGCGGGCTGGCGGCCTGGCCGAGCGCAGCGGCAAGGAGGAAGATGCTCATGCGGCTAGCCTAGCCGGATCGCGGCCGGGGGCAAGCCGATCCGGCCCGGCGGCACGTACGGCCAGGGAACGGAATTACGGGGACACTATACTTATTTCAATTACCCCGCGCAATTAAGTATAGTGTCCCCGTAACTAATCCTGCAGCCTGAGCGCGACGTCGCTCATGAAGCGGGCGTCGTCGCCCTTGGCCAGCCATTCCGCCTCGGCGGCGATGGCGGCGAGGAGGTCGGAGAGCGGCTCGTGCTCCGCCTTGGCGTAATTGCCGAGCACATATTTGGTGACCTTGTCCTTGTGGCCGGGATGGCCGATGCCGATCCGTACCCGGCGGAAGTCGTTGCCGATATGGGCTTCGGTCGAGCGCAGGCCATTGTGACCGGCGGTGCCGCCGCCGGTCTTCACCTTGACCTTGAACGGGGCGAGATCGAGCTCGTCGTGGAAGACGGTGACGTCGGCGATGGTCTTCTTGAAATAGTCCATCGCCGCGCGGACCGAGCGGCCGCTGTCGTTCATGAAGGTGGCGGGCTTCAGCAGCAGGATGCGCTCAGTCCCGATCCGGCCCTGCTGGGCCCAGCCCGAAAATGCCTTTTTCGGCGGATCGAAGCCGTGCACCTCGGCGATCGCGTCGACCGCCATGAAGCCGACATTGTGCCGCTGCATCGCATAAGACGCGCCGGGATTGCCGAGGCCGACCCAGATCTGCACGGGCGCTTCCCCCCTATCCTCCATTTGCCGGCCGGAAGCGGGCTGGCCCGGCAGCTCGGCCGACTTGAAGCCGAACAAGCTGCCGAGCCAGGAAATGCGCCGCAAGGTTATTCCTCGCCGCCGCCTTCGGCAGGGGCATCGCCTTCGCCCTCGCCGACCAGCGGAACCTCGGCCGCTTCCGGTGCGGCCGCTTCGGCCGCGGCGTCCTCGGCCTCCATCTTGAGGCCGGACGGAGCGACGATGGTGGCGATGGTGAAGTCGCGGTCGGTGATCGCGGATTCGGTGCCCTGGGGCAAAGTGACCGCGCTGATGTGCAGCGAATCGCCGATGTCGAGGCCGGCGAGGCTGATCTCGACCTCCTCGGGGATCTCGGCCGCGTCGCAGACGAGCTCGAGCTCGTGGCGGACGGCGTTGAGCACGCCGCCGCGCTTGAGGCCCTTCGACTTGTCCTCGTCGATGAAATTGATCGGCACCGCGACGGTGACCTTGGCATGTTCGGAAATACGCAGGAAATCGACATGCAGCGGCCGGTCGGTGACCGGGTGGAACTGGACGTCCTTGGGAAGCGTGCGCACGGGCGCGCCGCCGGCGTCGATCATCACCACCGAGTTCATGAAGTGGCCGGACGAGAGAGCCCTGACCAGGAGTTTCTCCTCGAGGTGGATCGAGAGGGGCTCTTCGTTATTGCCGTAGACGACGGCGGGGACGCGGCCTTCGCGACGCAGCACACGGGAGGCTCCCTTGCCAGCCCGTTCGCGCGTCTCGGCCGACAGCGTAAGCTGTTCGCTCATTGCATGTCTCCAAGTTGCGGGTTCATAAAAATCCCGCTCACGCCTCCAGGGATGACCATGAACGGGGAGGCGCGCCTATAGGCGAAGGGGCGGGGAGTGGCAAGGAAGTTCCAAATTCTCCCCATCGCCCGCGGCGACAGGGAGGAGATGGGAGCTATTGCACCGTCGTGTGGGGCACGCGCTCGGCGTTTATGCCATGCGCCGCGAGCACCGCCTGGACGCTGGCGCGGCCGGCGAGGTGGGCGGCGCCGACGGCGATGAACACCGTGCCGGGCCGCTCCAACCGGTCGTGGATCCAGCGCGCCCAGGCCGCGTTGCGGTTGGTGAGCATGACCCGGTGGAGGAGCGGGCT
>JBKJZJ010000279.1:0-16547 GCA_046715355.1 Allosphingosinicella sp.
GGCCACGCTCACCGGTTCGGGCTGGGCCGGCGCGGGCGCCGGAGCGGGAGCGGGTGCCGGTGCCGGAGCCGCCGCCGGGGCCGGGGCCGGGGCCGCGGTCAGCGCCGGAACCTCGCCCACCACCACCCAGTCGGCCGCGCCCTGGTGCCAGACCACGTCGGTCGCCAGCACCCGCCGTTCGGCGACGTAGGAAATGAGCTGCGCGATCGTATAGGGGCCGAATTGCGACCCGCTGCGCGCCACCAGCCAGGCGGCGGCCCCGGGCAACGGCATGGCGGCGCCGCACGACCCGCAGGCGGCGGCGCTGGCATCCTCCTCGATCGAGGTCCCGGCACGGCAGACGAGGCACGGCATGTGGATAATCGCCATGCCACTGTGTGTCCCGGACCGGGCGCCGGCGTCAAGCCGTCACGCGCGCCGTGGCGGGCGCTGTTCCAAGTAGGGGCAATCCACCCTATGGAGGCCGCGGTATGACCTTCCCCAGCTTGGCCTGCCGATGAAGATCGTCGCCGGGTATATCGGCGGCACCCACGCCCGCTTCGCCTTGGCCGAGCTGCGCCCGGGCGCGCGTCCGCAAATCGGCGCGATGCGCAAATATCGGACCCGCGACTTTCCCGGGCTCGGCGAGGCCTGGGCGCGGTTCGCGCAGGACAGCGGCGGCGCCCTCCCCCGGGCGGCCTCGCTGGCGGTGGCGGCGCCGATCGAGGGCGAGACGCTGACCTTCATGAACTCGGACTGGCGGATCGGCCGGGGCGGGCTGAAGGACGAACTTGGCGTCGACACTTTGATGCTTCTCAACGACTTCGGGGCCGTCGCTCACAGCGTCTCTGTGATGGAGGCGGACGAATTGGTGCCGCTGGCCGGCCCTGGCCACCTCCCCGCCGCGGGCATCGCCAGCGTGATCGGCCCGGGCACCGGCCTCGGCGTCTCGATCCTCGACCAGCGCCAAAGCGGCGTCCGCGTCATCGAGACCGAGGCCGCCCATATCGGCTTTTCCCCGCTCGACCCCGAAGAGGAGGAGTTGGCCGATTTCCTCGTCGCCCGCTACGGCCGCGCCTCGGTCGAGCGAATCGTCTCGGGGCCCGGGCTCATCGACATCAATATGTTCCTGGGCGGCGGCGAACATGATCCCAACAAAGCCGGCCAGCTCTGGGAGGCCGCCATATCGGGCGCGGACGCGCGGGCGGAGCGCGCGCTTTCCATCCTGGTCCGCTGCTTCGGCGCGGCGGCGGGCGACATCGCGCTCGCCCATGGCGCGATGGGCGTCGCCATCACCGGCGGCCTCGCCAACCGCATCGTCCACCTGCTGAAAGGTCCGGCCTTCGAGGCCCGCTTCACCGCCAAGGGCCGTTACCGCGAGCGGATGCTGCGCACGCCGGTCCGGCTGCTTACCCATGCAGAGCCCGGGCTATTGGGCGCCGCGATCGCGTTCCAGAGGGCACACTTGACCTCCTCCCCTTGATGGGGAGGGCTCTTACCGCGGCGCCATCCTTATCGCGCCGTCGAGCCTCACATATTCGCCGTTCAGATAGACGTTCTCCGCCATGAACACCGCCAGCCTGGCATATTCGGCCGCCGTGCCGAGCCGCTTGGGGAACGGCACCTGGGCGGCGAGCGCCTGGCGGACATTGTCGGGCATCATCGCCATCATCGGCGTCTCGAAAATGCCGGGCAGGATGGTGTTGACGCGAATCCCCTCGCTCATCAGGTCGCGGGCGATCGGCAGCGCCATGCCAAGCACGCCGGCCTTGGACGCCGAATAGGCCGCCTGGCCGATCTGCCCGTCCTGCGCGGCGACCGAGGCGGTGTTGACGATCAGGCCCTTCTCGCCGTCCTCGAGCGGCTCCAGCGTCGCCATGCCGGCGGCGGACGCGGCGAGCACGCGGAAGGTGCCGATCAGGTTGATCTGGATGGCGAGCTCGAACTGGTGGACCGGATAGCGCTTGACCGCGCCCGTCTCCTTGTCGCGGCCGACGGTCTTCACCGCATTGGCGACGCCCGCGCAATTGACGCAGATCCGCTCCTGCCCGTTCGCCGCGCGCGCCTTGGCGAAGCCCGCGTCGACCGCCTCATCGGAGGTGACGTCCACCTGGCACAAGACCCCGCCGATCTCGGAGGCCACCGTCTCGCCTTTGTCGGCGTCGCGGTCGAAGATCGCGACCTTAACGCCTCTTTCCGCCAGCGCCCGCGCCGTCGCCTCGCCAAGGCCCGAAGCGCCGCCGGTCACCACCGCGGCGATGTTGCTGTCGAGTTTCATCTGGATGCTCCCTTGTCCCGTTGCGGCGTTCCCTAGAGGGAAGGACGGCGCTCCGTCTAGGCCGGCGGGGCGAAACGGGCTATGACCGCTCCATGGCGGCGCGACAGCTCTTCGATTTCATCATGATCAAGCCGTCGCATTATGACGATGACGGCTATCCGATCGTGTGGTGGCGGACGATCCTTCCGTCCAACTCGCTGGCGGCGCTGAACGGCCTCGCCCGCGACGCCGCGCAGCGCCAGGTGCTGGGGCCGGACGTCGCCTTCAACCTGGTGCCGATCGACGAATGCAACCAGCATGTCGTGCCCGCGAAGATCATCAGGGACATTCGCAAGCGCGGCTCCAAGGCGCTGATCGGGCTGGTCGGGGTGCAGTCCAACCAGTTCCACCACGCGCTCGACCTCGCCCGCGAGTTCCGCGCCGCTGGTTTGGGCGTGGTGATCGGGGGCTTCCACGTCTCCGGCTGCCTGTCGATGCTGAAGGAGATCCCGCCCGAGATCCAGGAGGCGCTCGACATGGGCTGCTCTTTGTTCGCCGGCGAGTGCGAGGAGGGCCGGCTCGACAGCCTGTTCGAGGATGCGTGGAACGACCGGCTGCAACCGATCTACAATTACCTCAGGGACCTGCCGAGCATCGCCGGCGTGCCTTTTCCGTGGATGCCGAAGGAATCGCTGCAGCGGAACAGCGGCCAATGGTCGAGCTTCGATCTGGGGCGCGGCTGCCCGTTCCAGTGCAGCTTCTGCACGATCATCAACGTGCAGGGCCGCAAGAGCCGCTTCCGCACCGCCGACGACCTCGAGGCGATCATCCGAGAGAATCTGGCGCAGGGGATCAAGGCCTTCTTCATCACCGACGACAATCTCGCCCGCAACCGGGATTGGGAGAGCTTCTTCGACCGGCTCATCAAGCTGCGCGAGGAGGATGGGCTGAAGGCAAATTTCACCATCCAGGTCGACACGCTCTGCCACCGCATCCCGAACTTCATCGACAAGGCGAAGCGCGCCGGCGTGATGCGCGCCTTCATCGGGCTGGAGAACATCAACCCGGACAATCTGCTGGCGGCGAACAAGCGCCAGAACAAGATCACCGAATATCGCCACCTTTTCCAGCAGTGGCACGAGCGCGGCGTGTTCACCTTGGCGGGCTACATATTGGGCTTTCCCGGCGACACCAAGGAGTCGATCCTGCGCGATATCGAGATCATCAAGCGCGAGCTCCCCGTCGACATCCTCGAATTCTTCTTCCTGACCCCGCTGCCGGGCTCGGAGGACCACAAGAAAATGCACGAGGCGGGGATCTGGATGGACCCCGACCTCAACAAATACGACCTCCATCACCGCGTCTCGCACCATCCCAGGATGTCCGACGCGGAGTGGGAGGAGGCCTACAGGGCCGCCTGGGACGCCTATTTCACCTGGGAGCATATGGAGACGGTTACCCGCCGCCATGCCCGGCTCGAAGGCGGGCGCCCGAAGAAGGCGCTGCAATATCTGATCGAGTTCCGCCTGCTCTACGAGAATGAGGGCGTGCACACGCTGGAAGGCGGCGTCGTCCGCAGGAAGCGCCGCAGGTCGCGCCGGCCCGGCCTGCCGCTGGAGCCCGCTTTCCTCTTCTATCCCAAATTCGCCTATGAGAGCCTGCGCAAGGCCTGGAATTACTGGCGCGGCTTCAGCAAGGCGAAGGCGCTGCTGAAACGCGTGGTGAATGATCCGGCGCGCTGGGAGTATAGCGACCTCGCCACCCGCCCGCTCGGCCACAACGAGCTCGAATCGCTCGACCTCTTCCACGAGACCCGCGGCGGCGCCGAGGCGGTCGAGAAGCAGCACCGCCAGGACGCGCTGATCGAGGCAGTGCGCGCCAACCAGGCGGCCGCCTGACTTTTCCTTGGCCGGTCTGGTCCCGCCGCCTCCGCCGCGCTATTGCGGCCTGAATCGAGGCAGGACGACATGGCGCACAATCCCTTCACCCGTCACCCCAAGGAGATCGGCGAGAATTATTTCCAGCATTTCGGCCACGCCGCGTGGTTCGGGGTGAGGATGATCGGCGGCGGCATCGCCTGCCTGATCCACGCGATCTTCCCGTTCCTGTGCGTCAACACCGGCAGCCGGACGATGGACAAGCTGCACGCCAAGCTCCACGGCCGCGCCGACAAGGCGAATTGGGAACGCCACCCGATCATCTGAGAACCCGCGTCAAAAGCGGAAGCTGAAACCCACGGCGGTGATGCGGCGATCGCTGCGGCGGATATCGGCGGCCTCCATCCGCGGCGCGGTGAAATTGGGCACGGCGAGGCGTCCGGCGGCGATCTGCAAATTGCGCCCGAGCGGCACCGCGCCGATCAGGCTGTTGCGGACGGAGTCCGGGGGAACGCGAAATTGGTCGCGCGCGATGCGGAAACCGGGAAGGCCAGGCGGCGCGGGGACGGCCTGAGTCTGGCCTGGCTCGACCGGCGCCACCAGGGCCGACCGCCAGACCTGCGCCTCGGCGGCGACTGCCCACAGGACGAGCGGAACCGCCAGCGCACCACACAGGCGACCCATGACCGGCATTCCGAATTCCCTGTCGTCCCGCCGCTCCCTGGTTAAGCGCTTCGCGGGTCGATCAGGTTCCGATTGTTGCGCGTCCCGAACGCGCCTAGGCTGGCGCGGTCGATAGGGAGGACGAATGAAACAGAGGTTGTTGAGTGCCGCGGCGCTGGCCGCGATCCCGCTTGCCGCCGCCGCGGCCCAGAACCAGGCCGCGCCGGCCGGACTCACGCCCGAGCAAATCGTCGCCGCGCGGCAATCCGCTTATATCCTGTCGGGCGCGACCTTCGCCTCGATGAAGGCGGCAGCGGACGCTGGCGCCGACGTGCGCACCCTGGTCTTTCCGGCGCGGGCGCTGGCGCGCTGGGCGCGCACGCTGCCGAGCATGTTCCCGGCCGGCACCAACCTGCCCAACAGCCACGCTTTGCCGGCGGTGTGGAGCGACCGCGCCGGCTTCGAGGCACGCGCCGCCGCTTATGCCGACGCGGCCCGCCTGCTCGCCGAAGCGGCGCAATCGGGGGACCGCGCCGCCTTCCTGACCCAATGGACCGCGGTGCGCGCCACCTGCGGCGCCTGCCACGACGCCTATAAGAGCAGCGACTGATCCGATTCAGAGCTTCAGCTTGCGCCGGTCGGCCAGCACCGCTTTGGCCGCATTGTGCCCGGGCGCCCCGGTGACGCCGCCGCCGGGATGGGCGCCGGCGCCGCACAGATAGAGGCCGGGAAG
The DNA here is from genome assembly GCA_046715355.1 of Allosphingosinicella sp. Classification (GTDB taxonomy): domain Bacteria; phylum Pseudomonadota; class Alphaproteobacteria; order Sphingomonadales; family Sphingomonadaceae; genus Allosphingosinicella. The sequence goes on from JBKJZJ010000279.1 coordinate 5,510, forward strand.
CGGCATGCGGTAATCGGCATGGCCGAGCATCGGCCGGTTCGAGAAGAGCTGGTCGAGGCCCATCTTGCCGTGGAAGATGTCGCCGCCGATCAGGCCGAAGCGGCGCTCCAGGTCGAGCGGCGACAGCGCGAGCCGGCCGATCACCAGCTGTTTGAAACCCGGCGCGTAGCGGTCGACATGGGCGATGATATGGTCGGCCGCCTCGTCGCGGCGCGCGTCCCAGCCGCCTTCCACCTCGAAAGGGAAATGCTGGCAGAACAGGCTCGCGACGTGCCGGCCCTCGGGCGCGAGGCTGTCGTCGAGCGTCGAAGGAATCAGCAATTCGACCACCGGCTCCCTCGACCAGCCCTCGGTGCGCGCGGTAAGATAAGCGCGGTCCATATAGCCGAGCGAAGGCGCGGTGATGATGCCGGCGGTGAGATGGTCGCCGGGCTCGGGCAGGCTGGCGAAGCGCGGCAGGCCGGAGAGCGCGACGTTCATCCGGAAGGTGGCGGATTCGCTCGCCCAATGCGCCATGCGCCGGGCGGGCTCCGGATCGATCGCGCCTTCGGGCAGCAGCTCGGTGAACAGCCGCTTCGGATGCACGCCCGAGACCACCGCCTTGGCCCGATACGCCTTGCCACCGGCGACCGCGCCCGCCGCCTTGCCTCCCTCGACGATCACCTCGTCGACCGGCGTATCGAGCAGGATCTCGACGCCTTCTTCCCGCGCCGCCTTGGCCATCGCCAAAGTGATCGCGCCCATGCCGCCGATGGCATGGCCCCAGGCCCCCTCGACGCCCGCCGCCTCGCCGAAGACGTGGTGGAGGAGGACATAGGCCGAGCCCGGCGCATAGGGGCTGGCATAATGGCCGACGACCGCGTCGAAGCCGAATAGGGCCTGGACGAGATCGTGGCTGAAATAGCGCTGCAGGACGTCGGCGGCGGACTTGGTGAAGAAATCGACGAGATGGCGCTGCTGCTCGAGGCCGAGCCGGCCGACGCCGCGGCCTAGCTTGAGCAAGGCGAAGAGATCGCCGAGGCCCCCGCCGGCATTGGGCGGCGCGCGCAGCAGCCATTGGCGGAGCACGCCGACGACTCCGTTCAGCGCATAAGCATAAGCGTCGTAATTGTCCGCGTCGGCGGGGGAATGGCGGGCGATCTCGCGCTTGGTCAGCCCGCCGCGGCCGGCGAGCAGATAGTCCGGTCCCAGCGTCGGCAGGAAATTGTCGATCTTCCTGAGCACGACCTTGAGCCCGTGCTCGTAGAGCCGCATGTCGCTGATCACTTTGGGGTTGAGCAGGCTGACCGTGTAGCTCGCGGTGGAATTGCGGAAGCCCGGATGAAATTCCTCGGTCACCGCCGCCCCGCCGACCACGGAGCGGGATTCGAGCATGGTCACCTCGAGGCCGCGCCGGGCGAGATAGAAGGCGCAGGCCAGCGCATTATGGCCCGCGCCGATGATCAGGATGTCGGATTGTGCCGTCGCCATGTCGCCTCGTCGCGACGCAAGGCGTGCGGGTCAAGTGGCCGCCTGGCACGGCCGCCCTGAAATGGGGGAAGAGGGCCGATTGCGCTGTCCCGAAAACCGGCTAAAGAGAGCGGACCGGAGGAACTAATAACATGAAAAAGCTACTCATTGCCCTGGCGTTCATTTTCTCGAGCCTCGCCAGCCCGGCGCTCGCCGCGCCGCAGGATTTCACCATCGTCAACAATAGCGGCCACACCGTGATGACGCTCAACGTCTCGCCGACCGCGGAGGACGAATGGGGTCCGGACATCCTCGGCACCGAAGTGCTCGCCAACGGCGAGAGCGCCGAGGTCACCTTCGACCGCGGCGCCGACCACTGCCATTACGACATCCGCGCCACCTATGACGACGGCGACACCGGCGACTGGCGCAACGTCAATCTTTGCGAGACCACCACGATCACGCTGAGCTAGCAGGACAGAGCGGGGACAGTTACTTTCACGCGCGGCCGGACGAGGCTTCGGACGCCGCGTCAGGAAAGTAACTGTCCCCATTCAGCGCATCAGCACCAGCTCCTCCGACATGGTCGGGTGGAGCGCGACCGTTTCGTCGAACTGCGCCTTGGTGAGCCCGGCCTTGACCGCGACCGCGGCGGCCTGGAGGATTTCGGGCGCGTCGGGGCCGATCATGTGGATGCCGACGACCTGGTCGGTCTCCTCGTCGACGACCAGCTTGTAGAGCGAGCGCTCGTTGCGGCCGGCGAGCACGTTCTTCATCGGCCGGAAATCGGAGACATAGGTCTTGTAGGTGCCGAGCCGGTCGCGCGCCTCGCCCTCGGTCATCCCGACCGAGGCGATCGGCGGGTGGCTGAACACGGCGTGCGGGATATTGGCGTAATCGACCCGGGTCGGCTTGCCGCCGAACATGGTGTCGGCGAAGGCCTGGCCCTCGCGGATCGCGACCGGGGTGAGCTGGACCCGGTCGGTGACGTCGCCGATCGCGTAGATGCTCGGCACCGAGGATTGATTGTCCTCGTCGACCAGGATCGCGCCATTCTTGCCGAGCTTGACGCCGGCTTTCTCCAGCCCGAGCCCCTCGGTGTTGGGCGAGCGGCCGACCGCCCAGAGCAGGAGGTCGGCGTCGATCGGGCTCGATCCCGCCATGTGGATGCGAAGCGACCCGTCCCTGCGCTTGACGATCTTCTCGAACGGGGCGTTGAACTTGAAGCCGATCCCCTTGGTCAGCGAGATCTGCAGCAGGCGGTCGCGGACCTGCTCGTCATAATGGCGCAGGATCTGGTCGCCGCGGTTGACGATCGTCACCTCGCAGGCGAACTGGTGGAGGATGCCGGCGAATTCGTTGGCGATATAGCCTCCGCCGGCGATCACCGCGCGCTTCGGCACGGCATCGAGGTGGAACATCTCGTTCGAGGTCACGCCATGTTCGGCGCCGGGCAAATCGGGGACGATCGGGCGGGCGCCGGTCGCGATCAGGATGGTCGCCGCGCCGAGCCTGGTGCCGTCGGCGAGCGTCACCTGGTTGGGGCCGGTGACGGTGGCGCGCTGGGCGAAGGTCTCGACCTCGTTGCGGTCGAGAATGTCGATATAGATTCCTTCGAGCCGCTCGACCTCGGCCAGCACGTTGTCGCGCAGCACCGCCCAGTCGAACTTGCAGCTGCCGACCTTCCAGCCGAAGCGCCTGGCGTCCTGCAGATCCTCGGCGAAATGGGCGCCGTAGACGAGCAGCTTCTTGGGCATGCAGCCGCGGATCACGCAGGTGCCGCCCACCCTGTATTCCTCGGCGATGGCGACGCGCGCGCCATTGGCGGCCGAGACCCGGGCCGCGCGCACGCCGCCCGATCCGGCGCCGATCACGAAGAGGTCGTAGTCGAAGCTCTGGGTCATGAAGGTTCGTCTCCGAAGGCGCGCTGGATGAGCGCGTCGGTCGAGGGGTCGAAGTCCTGCGCGCTCTCGCCGTCGAGCGCGTTCGCCATCTCCTTGCCGAGCTCGACTCCGAACTGGTCGAACGGATTGATGCCGAGCAGCGCGGCATTGGCGAAGGCGCGGTGCTCGTAAAAGGCGAGCAAGGCGCCCAAAGTGGCGGGATCGAGCCGGTCGAGCAGGATGGTGGTCGAGGGCCGGTCGCCGGGATAGTCGCGGTGCGGATCATCGGAGCGCCGGCCGGCCATCAAGGCGGCGCCCTGCGCGAAGCAGTTGATCAGCAGCTGGCGGTGATGCTCGGGGTCGAGCGTGTCGCCGGGCTCGACCGAGGCGACGAACTCGACGGGGACGAGCTGCGTGCCCTGGTGGAGCGATTGGAACACCGCATGCTGCGCATCGGTGCCGACGCCGCCCCAGACGACCGGCGCGGTGGCGCGGGGGCTGAGCGTCCCGTCGAGCCGCACGCTCTTGCCGTTCGATTCCATCTCCAGCTGCTGCAGATAGGAAGGAAGCAGCCGGAGGCGCTCGTCATAGGCGAAGACCGCGCGGGTCCCGGCGCCGCGGACATTGGTGTAATAACGGTCGGCGAAGGCGGCGAGGACGGGGGCGTTGGCTTCGAGCGGGGCGAAGCGGAAATGGCGGTCCATCGCCGCGGCGCCTTCGAGCAGGCTCTCGAACGCGTCCCAGCCCAAAGCGAGCGCCGCCGGAAAGCCGATCGACGACCACAAGGAGAAGCGGCCGCCGACGCTTTCGCCGAAGGGCAGGATGCGGGTTTCGTCCACGCCGAACTCGATCGCCTTTTCGGGCGCCGCGGTGAGCGCGATCACCCGGCCGAACGCATCCTCGACCCCCCCTTCCTCCAGCCATTGCAGCGCCGAGGCGGCGTTCAGCATCGTCTCCTTGGTGGTGAAGGTCTTGGACGCGATCGCGATCAGCGTCGCGTGCGGATCCATGCCGGAGATCGCCTCCTCGAGCGCGGCGCCATCGACGTTGGAGACGATCGCCGCCTCGTAGCGGTCGACGCCCCGGCCGAGCGCGTCGATCAGCAGCTTGGGGCCCAGCGCCGAGCCGCCGATGCCGATATGGAGGATGTGGCGGACCGGGCCGAACGCTTCCGCTTCGATCGCGTCGATCAATGCGCGCATGCGGGTGTGGAGGCCGGCGGCGCGGGCGACGCTATCGGGCGCCCCCTGCCCCCGCTCGGCGGCATGTTCGGCGGCGCGGCCCTCGGTCGGGTTGGCGATCTCGCCCGCGAACATCGCGTCGCGCCGCGCGGCGAGGCCGGTCGCCCGCGCGAGATCGAGGAAGGCGGCAAGATGGCCGCGGCTCAAATGGGTCTTCGAGAAATCGAAGCTTATCCCGCATTCCCCGAGCGTCAGCCGCTCGAGCCGGTCGGGCTCGGCGGCGAACAGCTCGCCGAGCCGCGTCGGCGGGACGGCGTCAAGCCGGGTCCAGGCGCTCTCGGTCATGTCGCGGCTGTATCTAGGGAAGCGGAGGGTGGATGCATAGCGCCTGAGTTTTTTCGCCGGCGCCCTTTGAACCGGCGCGGCGAACGCCGATATGGACGGCAAGACCGGGCCGCTTGACCGGCCGGAACCCGCGAGCGAAAGCACCTTATGGACGAAATTCCCCCCAGCCAGCCTTCCGCCGCCGCTCCGGAGCCCGCGCCTTTGGCGCCGGCAGGCGCGGCTGCCGCGACCGCCCCCGAGAAGCCGGCCAAGCCGAAGAAGGAAAAGAAGCAGGAAACCTGGTGGGGCACGCTCCGCTTCCTCCTTTATCTCTTCGTCGGCGCGGTGCTGATCAGGACCTTCTTGTTCGCGCCGTTCAGCATTCCCTCGGGCTCGATGATGCCCAATCTGATGATCGGCGATTATCTGTTCGTGGCGAAATGGCCCTATGGCTATTCGCGCTATTCCTTCCCGTTCGCGCCGATCCGCTTCGACGGACGGTTGCTGGGCGGCGTGCCCGAGCGCGGCGACGTCATCGTCTTCCGTCACCCCGGCCCCGACAATGAGGATTATGTGAAGCGGGTCATCGGCCTGCCCGGCGACACGATCGCCGTGCGCGGCGGCGTCGTGAACCTGAACGGGCGGGACCTGCCCCGCCAGCCGGTCGAGCCGTTCGACATGCTGGTCAGCCCGAACAGCGAATGCCGGCGGGTGCGCGGCGTGGCGCGGCAGGAGACCTGGACGCGGCAGGAGGCGGGCGCCGACGGCCAGCAGCATTGCATCTACATGCGCTTCCGCGAAACGCTGCCGGGCGGGCGCAGCTACGAGGTGCTCGACCAGACCGCCGAGAGCGAAGGCGACACCTTCGGTCCGATCACCGTGCCGCAGGGCCAATTGTTCGTGATGGGCGACAATCGCGACGACAGCATGGACAGCCGCTTCCCGATCGAGCGCAGGGGGGTCGGTTTGCTTCCGATCGACAATGTGCTGGGCCGCGCCCTGATCGGCTTCTGGTCGACCGACGGCTCGGCGCAATGGCTGCTGCCCTGGACCTGGTTCACGGCGGCGCGCTGGAGCCGGATCTTCGAGACCTATTGATGGAGACGCTCGAGGCCTGGCTCGAGGCCAAGCTCGGCCGCCGGCCGGCCGATCTTCGCCTGTTCGAACGGGCGCTCACCCATTCGAGCCTGAGCGAGGACAATTATGAGCGGCTCGAATTCCTCGGCGACCGCGTGCTCGGCGTCACCATCGCCGACTGGCTCTACGCGCTCTTTCCCGACGAGCCCGAGGGCAAGCTTTCGCGGCGGCTGAACGTCTTGGTCTCGCGCGGCACCTGCGCCGAAATCGGGCGCGAGATCGGCGTTTCGGCGCATATGCGGCTCGGCAAGCAGGCGCTTTCCGACGGCGGGTTCGAAAGCGACAATTTGTTGGGCGACACCGTCGAATCCCTGATCGGCGCGCTCTGGCTCGACGGAGGGATCGAGGCGGCCCGCGCCTTCATCCGCGCCGCCTGGGCGGGCCGGGTCGACAGCCGCGACACCGCGCCCAAGCATCCCAAATCGGCGCTCCAGGAATGGGCCGCGGCCAACGAGCGCAAGCCGCCCGCTTATGAGTTGGTCGGCCGCTCGGGCCCGCACCACGCGCCGACCTTCGTCGTCAAGGTATCGATCAGAAACGTCGGCGAGGCCGAGGCGGAAGGCCTCACCAAGCAGGATGCGGAAACCGCCGCCGCCGAGGCCCTGCTCGAGAAGCTCGCATGAGCAAGCGCTTCGGCACGGTCGCGGTGGTCGGCGCGCCCAATGCGGGCAAATCGACTTTGGTCAACTTCCTGGTCGGGCAGAAGGTCGCGATCGTCACGCCCAAGGCGCAGACCACGCGCACCAGGCTGATGGGGATCGCGATCGCGGGCGAGGCGCAGATCCTCCTGACCGACACGCCCGGCATCTTCGAGCCCAAGCGCCGGCTCGACCGCGCCATGGTCGCCGCCGCCTGGGGCAGCGCGCAGGACGCCGATCTGATCGCCTTGGTGGTCGATGCGTCGAGCGGGCTCAGGCGCGGCGTCGCGGACCTGCTCGACCGGCTGAAGGGCCGGCCGGAGCCGAAGCTGCTCGTCCTCAACAAGGTCGATCTGGTGAAGAAGGAGGACCTGCTCACCCTGATCGCCCAGGCCGGGCCCCGCGCGGATTTCGAGGAGATCTACATGGTCTCGGCGACCACCGGCGACGGCGTGCCCGAATTGAAGGCGGCGCTGGCGGCGCGGATGCCGGAGGGGCCCTGGCATTTCCCCGAGGACCAGGTCTCCGACGCGACCGACCGGATGATGGCGGCCGAGATCACCCGCGAGCAGCTCACCCTCCAGCTCCACGCCGAGCTTCCTTATGCGAGCGCGATCGAGACCGAGAAATATGAGGAGCGCAGGGACGGCTCGGTCGTCATCCACCAGCAGATTCTGGTCGGCCGCGACAGCCAGAAGGCGATCGTGCTCGGCAAAGGCGGCGCACGGATCAAGGAAATCGGCGCCGCCGCCCGCGCCGAGCTCGCCGCCGCATTGGGCCGCAAGGTCCACCTCTTCCTCCACGTCAAGGTCAGCCCGAAATGGGAGGAGGACCGCGGGCTGTATCGGGAGATCGGGCTGGACTGGGTGGAATAAGACCTACCAGCTCGCGCCGTCGACGAGGCGGCGGGGCAGCTTCTCCCAGATTGCGGGATCGAACAGGCGCAGATTGACCCCCATCCGCTCCAAAGCGGGGTCGCGCGGCGACCAGTGGGTCGTGCAGCCGCATTGCGCGCAATGCCAGGTGGTCAGCGTCGCGTCGCCCTGCACATAGCCGGCGAGCCGGCCGTCCGGATCGCTGACGACGACCTGGTCCGGCCGGTAATAGCCCCAAAGCCCGCCGATCCGGCGACACAAAGAGCAGTTGCAGCTGCCGAGGTCGGCCGGCGCCTCCGGAAGGCTGAGGCGAACCGCGCCGCAATGGCAACTACCCTCGATCATTCAGCATCTCCTCCACCCAGGCCGGGACCAACTCTCCCGCCTTCCCCGTCCGGCTCTCGTCGAACAGATAGGAGCCGAGGCTCGGCTCCAAATTCATCTCCAGCGCCCGTGCGCCCACGTAGCGCGCGGTCTGGACGAAGCCGGCGGCAGGGTAGACGTTGCCGGACGTGCCGATCGAGACGAACAGGTCCGCGTTCATCAGCGCGCGATCGATCCGCTCCATCTCGTAGGGCATCTCGCCGAACCAGACGATGTCCGGCCTGAGCCCGCCCGCCCGGCCGCAGCCTGGGCAGGCGGGGCCGTGACCCATGTCGGCCGTCCAGGGCGCGCGCATGTCGCAGGCGCGGCACCAGGCCGAGTTGAGTTCCCCGTGCATGTGCAGCAGCCGCCTGGCGCCGGCGCGCTCGTGCAGATCGTCGACATTCTGAGTGACGATCAGCAGCTCGCCCGGCCACGCCAGGTCGAGCCGCGCCAGCGCCGCATGCGCCGCATTGGGCGCAACCCGCGCGAGGTTGGCGCGCCGGGCGTCGTAGAAGGCGTGGACCAGATCGGGATCCCGCGCGAACGCCTCGGGCGTCGCCACATCCTCGACCCGGTGCCCCTCCCACAGCCCGTCGGGCCCGCGGAACGCCGGAAGGCCGCTCTCAACCGAGATACCAGCCCCGGTGAGAATCACGATGTTGCGTATCTCTTTCACCGCTCACTCATTCCCTTGGGGCAGAGGCCCCGAGGCCACACCCTTTTTCTTGCACAACATCGCCTGTGGAAAACTCCCCCTACCTAGTTGGCGGAATCCGTCTCGCGGCCCATAGTCGTTGGTGAGCGGTGTTTATCGAATCCCGCTTCGCCCCGATCCGATCCAACGGTGAGGGGTGGCGGATAGGGTGACGGCCAATTCCAACACGCGCCCTTCCATAAGGCGGTGACCGAACGTCACCCTATCCGCACCTCATGACACTACCGCGCTGGCTGACTTCGACAAGGGGATTCGCGCCGTGGCTGACACCGAGTTGAAATACCATGTCAAAGGCACCGACGATGCCGAACGCGCCAAGGGGGTGTTCGCTCAATTCCGCGAGGATTTGAACGAGGTTTGGATGTGCGAGCCGCTTGCTGACTATCTAGCCACGAAGGACGCCTAGCGGGACGGTGCTGCCCTATCGCGCCACCAAGGGGGGTCTTCGATAGTCCAGCGCGAAAGCCGCATTTCCGATTCCCGGCAACGCGGCTGAGCCGCGTTTTGGATTTGCGGCTCGCGGAAATACTGAACCACCTTGGTGCGCCGCATGATGTTCACCCGGACACGGTAGCATCCGGTTGGTGTCGGATTGCTCAGCACCACAATTAGGTCAGGCGTCCAGCGCTCAATCGTCCACCTTTCCAGCGTCACGTCGCTAAGCTGGCGTGGAGCAATCTGTGTGTAATCCATCACGTCACATTCCCCGCGCTGCCGCCAGCATTCCATGGAAATATGGTTGTTCGGGAAGCCTAGCCGGTCATCCGCTGTGCCGGTCACCGTGCCGGATACCTTCACGTATGCTATCGCGGATGCGTCGGGATTGTTGTCATAGAATTGCTTCTGAGGGAAAATCAGCGGCTGATTCTCATGCCGGTTGAAAAGGTATATGGCCCCGCCGCCTGTAACCGCCACGCCGCCCGCGACACCAACCGCCAGCCCTATCCAGAAGCCTTTCATCGCCGCCCCCTCCCCAACCGTTCTAGCCGACCGCCAAACGGGCGCCTAGTTCGGTTTGCGGGGAAGCTCAGGATCACCGCCCTGTGCGCGAATAGCTGTCGCAGACGTCCGCATCCGGCCAGATGTCGATCCGCCAGGGGCCCCCGGCATCGCGGTCCAGCCAGAAGCATTCGGGCCCGAACTCCCGCGTGTGCAAGCCGCGCACCTGCGTGCCCGAAAAGCGGCAGTGGGCTCGGCGGGGATGCTCGGGGGTCGCGGCGGGACGGCAGCGGAGCGAGTGCACGATGATCCGGCGCGGCTGCCCGGCGCAGCTCGCATCCTCAGAGGCGTCGCAGGCCAGCGCCTCGCGGATCAGCTCGCCGACGGCGGCGCGGCTCGGCAGGTCCGCGGGCGCCGGCGCCATGGCGCAGCCGGAGAGTATCAGGATCAGGATCAGGATCAGGATGGCGGCACGCATGGCCGCATCCTAGCGCGAGCAAACCGAGTCTTAAACTCTCTGCGCTATCAGCGCCGCCGATGTCGGCCGAGCTCGCCGCTTTACCGCAACGGTTCCGGCTGCGCCTCGAGTGGGCGGGCGCGGCGCGGTTCACTTTGCCCGGGGTGATCCTGATCGCCCTGGTCGCCGAATTGCTGCTCGCCGAGCGCAAATATGCGATCTTCGGCGGCGGCTTCGGCCAGTCGCGCGCGCTCGACAATCCGCTCGAGATCGGCGCCTTCCTGCTCGGCCTTCTGCTCTGCCAGGTCGTCGTCTTCCTCCTGCTTTACCGGCTGATGCGCCGGCTGCACCGCAAGCGCCCGGACGGGCCGCTCTTCCACTTCAACTTCGCCTTCTTCATCGGCGGCGGCGCGCTCGCCATCCTGATCGGCAAATATCAGGCGCTCGCCTTTTTCAGCGACGCGATGAGCTTCCAGATCGTCCGCAATTTGGGCGGCGGCAGCCTCACCGACGCGCTGCTCTATTCGCTGAGCGAGGCCGGGCTGATGCTGATCGTCGGCGGCGGGGCCCTGATCCTTTACGCGGCGGTGCGCTTCGCCTTCCGCAGGCGCTGGCGCACGGCGGCGCCCTTGCCCGATCATTGGCGGCCGAGCGGGCGGCAGCTTGCCTTGCTGCTCGGCGCCACGCCTTTGGTGCTGTTCGCGGTCAACCGGGTCGACGATGCCCGCGCGGCGCTGAGCCGGTTCAACAGCGTCGTCGCCGCGACCGTCCTGCTCGAGCAGGCGACCGACTTCGACCGAGACGGCTACAGCCTCTTCTCCTTCCCGCTCGACGCCCAGCCCTTCGACGGCAGCCGCCATCCCTACGCGCTCGACATTCCGGGCGACGGCATCGACCAGGACGGGTTTGGCGGCGACTTCGCCTTCTCAGGCACCGCCGAGACGAGACCGCCCGCCGCGATCCCGGCGAACCGGCGGCGGCATGTCGTGCTGATCGTGCTGGAGAGCACCCGCGGCGACGTGATGGGCATGCGGGTGGACGGCGGCCCGGTCGCACCGAATATCGATGCAATGG
>JBKJZJ010000280.1:0-5928 GCA_046715355.1 Allosphingosinicella sp.
CGCGCGGCACTGATGGCTTGGCGGGGCATTCCCGGTCAACGTGAGATCGTTGACCGTCGCGCGGTGGCCGCGCGGCTAGACGAGGCCGACCGCAACGGCGCGGCGTCGATCCTCAAGGAGGCCCTGGTCGCGGGCCGCGCGGAGATCGGACGGCGGCTGGACGAGCGGCCTTATGCGGGGACGGAAGCGGCGGCGGCCTATGCCTTCCTCGCCGACCAGATCCTCCGCCTGACCTACGATTTCGTCACCACGCGGCTGCATCCGCTTTCCAATCCCACGACCTCCGAACGGCTGCTGCTGATGGCGGTGGGCGGCTATGGGCGCGGCGAGATGGCGCTCCATTCGGACGTCGACATCGCCTTCGTGACGCCCTGGAAGGCGACCGGCTGGACCGAGACGGTGGTCGAGGCGATCCTCTATCTGCTCTGGGATCTCGGTCTCAAGGTGGGGCACAGCACGCGCGGCGCCGACGAGGTGATCCGCGCCGCGACCGCCGACCAGACGGTGAGGACCGCGATCCTCGAGGCGCGCTACATCTGGGGCGACGAGGCGCTCCACGACCTCGTCGCCGGCCGCTTCTGGAAGGAGGTGGTGGCGGGCAAGGTCGCCGGCTTCGTCAAGGAGAAGCTCGACGAGCGCGACGCCCGGCACCGGCGCATGGGCGACAGCCGCTATGTGGTCGAGCCCAATATCAAGGAGGGCAAAGGCGGCTTGCGCGATCTCCACGCGCTGTTCTGGATCGGCAAATATGCCTATCGGCTGCGCTCCGTCGCCGAGCTCGTCGACGTCGGCTTGTTCTCGGCCGCCGAATTGCGGCAGTTCCAGCGCGCCGAGCGCTTCCTGTGGGCGGTGCGCTGCCATCTCCACCTCGTCGCCGGGCGCGCGGAGGAGAGGCTGACCTTCGACTATCAGCGCGAGATCGCGACGCGGATGAACTATGCCGACCGGCCCGGCAAATCGCCGGTCGAGCGCTTCATGCGCCATTATTTCCTGCACGCGAAGACGGTCGGCGATCTGACCGGGGTGTTTCTCGCCCATCTCGACGAGAAGTTCGCCGGGCGCGGCCGCCGCATGGGCTTTCCGGCGTTCCGGCGCCGGCCGAGCAGGCTCGAAGGCTTCCTGCTCGACCGCGGCCGGCTCGCCATGCCCGACGAGGAGGATTTTCTCCTGCACGATCCCGTGCGCCTGATCCGCATGTTCGCGCTCGCCGACCGGCACGGGCTCGAAATCCACCCGCTGGCGATGCGCGCCGCCGCCCGCAACTCCAAGTTGATCGACGCCAAAGTGCGCGCCGATCCCGAAGCCAATGCCCTCTTCCTCGACGTGCTGAGCTCGAAGCGCGATCCGGAGACGGTGCTCCGGTGGATGAACGAGGCCGGCATATTCGGCCGCTTCATTCCCGATTTCGGCCGCGTCGTCGCCCAGATGCAGTTCGACATGTACCATCATTATACGGTCGACGAGCATTCCATCCGCGCGATCGGCCTGCTCTCGCGGATCGAGCGCGGCGAATTGAAGGAGGAGCACAAGCTCTCCACCGCCCTGTTCAAGCTGATCGCGTCGCGGCGCGCGCTCTATGTCGCGGTGCTGCTCCACGACATCGCCAAGGGCCGCGGCGGCGACCATAGCGAATTGGGCGCCGAGGTCGCGCTGGCGCTCTGCCCGCGGCTCGGTCTGACCCCGGCCGAGACCGAGACCGTGGCCTGGCTGGTGCGCTGGCATCTGTTCATGTCCGCCACCGCCTTCAAGCGCGATCTCGCCGACCCCAAGACGATCCAGGATTTCGTCGACCGGGTGAAGAGCCTGGAGCGGCTGAGATTGCTCTTCCTCCTGACCGTCGTCGACATCCGCGCGGTCGGCCCCGGCACCTGGAACAGCTGGAAGAGCCAGCTGCTGCGCGCCTTGTTCGACGCCGGCGAGGAGATGCTCCGCCTGGGCCATAAGCAAAAAGGGCGGCGCGAGCGGATCGCGGCGATCCAGGAGGAGCTCGGCCGGCGGCTGGGCTGGGAGGAGAGCCGCTTCGCCCGCTTGGCCTGGCGGCTGCCCGACAGCTATTGGCTGGCCGAGCCGATCGAGGTGATCGAGCGCAACGCCCGCTTCCTCGACGCCGACGACCGCCACGCCGCCGGCCCCGGCGCGGTCGAGGCCCTGGTCCAGGCCGAGCGCGGCGCCACCCTGGTTTCGGTCTACGCCAAGGACCAGCCGGGCCTCTTCTACCGGATCGCGGGCGCGATCAGCCTGGTCGGCGGCAACATCATCGACGCCCGCATCCACACCACCGACGACGGCATGGCGCTCGACAATTTCCTGGTCCAGAATCTCGCCCGCGCGCCGGTCGCCGATGCCGGCCAGCTCGCGCGGCTCAAGGCGGGGGTGATGAAGGCGCTGGAGGGGCACGAACCTTCCGCCGACCGGCTGGCGGCGCGGGCGTTGCCGCTGAGGCGCGCCGAAGCCTTCCGGATCCAGCCCGCGGCCTTCGTCGATAACAAGGCGTCGAACCGCTATACGGTGGTCGAGGTCAACGCCCGCGACCGCGCCGCCTTGCTGTTCGAGCTGGCGCGGGCGATCTACGTGTCGCGCGCGATCCTGCACAGCGCCCATATCGCCACTTATGGCGAGCGCGCCGTCGACGTCTTCTACCTGACCGATCTGGCCGGCGCCAAGATCGAGAGCCCGGCGCGCCTCAGGGCGCTGCAGGCCCGCCTGGTCAAGGCGGCCTCGCCGTCCGCGCCCGCGCCCGCGAACCGCAGGGCCGCCTGAGGCGCTCGCGTAAAAGGAAAGGGCCCCCGCCGTCGCCGGCGAGGACCCGCATCGAGTCGGCGCTTCGCCCTAGAAGCGGAAGCGGCCGGTGATGCCGTAGGTGCGCGGCTCGGCCAGGAAGGCGGAGAAGATCTGGCGGCCGCCGGGGAATTGAGGATCGACGAACGGCGGGGAGGTCGCGCCGGCCTGGAATGGCGTGTTGAACGCGACCTGGGCGTAATCGGCGTCGAAGAGGTTCTGAGCCCACACCTCCACGGCCCAACGCTGGTCGGCGCCGCGCACGCCGAGACGGGCGTTCACCACCGCATAGCTGTCCTCGGCCTTCTGCGGGAAGAGATCGGAGCCGGTATTGTAATCCTCGGTGACGCGCGCATCGACATAGAGCAATCCGGTCATTCCGGAATTTCCAAGCTCGGGAGTCCAGGTGAACGCGCTGGTGAACACCAATCGCGGGGCGTTGGACAAGCGATTGCCGGGGTGCACGCGAAGCGCCGGATCTAGCGGCGCGCCGTTGCTGTTGCCGACCAGATTGATGCGATATTTGGTGTTGGCGACGGTCAGGCCGAGATTCACCGTCATGTCCTGCCGCGGCCTGAACTGCCCTTCGATCTCGACGCCCTGCGATCGCACGCCGTAGCTGACGTCGCCGGGTGCGCAGGCACCGGTGGCAGCTGCATTGGCATTGAAGTTCGATCCGGCGGAAGAGGCGTTTTGATCCTGGTCCGCCAGGTCGCCGCCGACAAGATTGCTGCAGCCGTTGACCGTCTGGACGAGGAACACAGTGCCGTTGAAGGTATTCAGCTGGAAGTTTTCGAAATCCTGCCGGAAGGCGGTGACGTTCAGCGTGATCGGGCCGCGCTGATATTTCACGCCGAATTCATAGGCGGTGTTGATCTCCGGATCGAACTGGAGATTGCCGACCAGCGCCTGGGCGCCGCCGGGCGTGTTCGCGAACGGCAGGATCGGCGATTTGAGCGCCGAGCGGTCGAGGTTGAAGCCGCCCGCTTTGTAGCCGCGCGAATAGCTGGCGTAGAGAAGCAGGTCGTTGTTGGGCCGGAAGGAGAGGATGCCCGTGCCGGTCCATTCGCTCTCGCTACGGCGATCGCTGATCGACACGCCGTTAAGCTCGGAAGTGGAATTGCCCTGGCACGAAAGTCCGATCAGGCCGCCAGCGACCGCGGCGAGACCGGGATTGGTGAGGAAGCCCGCCAGCGCCGCCTGCTGCGCCAAGCATGCGGTATTGTCGTTTCCGAACACCGCGCCGAACCGCTTGCGCTCGTTGGTATAGCGAAGGCCGACCGTGAAATCGAGCTGATCGGTGATGTGCACGATGTTGTGCGTGAAGAAGGCGTAGTTGCGGCTGTTCTGCGAATAGGTGTCGAGCGTGCTGCCGCGATCGTTGATCCCGTCGAGCCGGTCGAATCCCGCATAGATTGCCGGCGATGCGGGACCGAATGCGGGCGGCCGCGCGGCGAGGCAGCCCGGCGAGGTCGGCGAGTAGAGCCCCGCGAGACCGCCGCCGCTGACGATGCGGCAGGTGGCGAAACGCCCATATTGATTGCCGAAGCGCAGATTGTCGGTGACGGTGAGATCTTCGTCGGCATAATAAGCGCCGACCAGCCAGTCGAGGAACCCGCCAAAGGCCTGGCCCTGCAGCCGGAATTCCTGGCTGAACGTTTGGAACTGGCGCTCCACGCCCGGCGCCGCGCGATAGAGAATGTCGACCGCGCTATAGTCGATGTCGCCGGGTTGGCCCGACGTATAGTCGCGATAGCCGGTGATCGAGGTCAGGTTCGCATTGCCGAGATCCCAATTCACCTCGAGCGAGACGCCGTAATCCTCGGTCTCGCCCTCGTAGGAGCGGCCGGGGCTCACATAGATGTTGCGGCTGTAGGGATTGCTGAAGCCGGCAAGCGGCTGGCCCAGGTCCCGCAGCACGTTGATGATGTTGTTGCCATTGGGATTGACGACGCCGCCGACCAGGATCGGGTTCGCCGGCTCGTTGAGATTGCCGATCAGCGGGTTGGTCGCCCGGTCCAGATAGACCGCGCCGCAGCAGGATTCTTCGCGCTTCGAATAGTCGCCGACCAGGCGGAAGGAGAGGTCATCGTTCGGCTCGAAAAGCAATTGGCCGCGGACGAATAAACGATCACGGTCGTTGACCTGGCTTTCCGTGGCGCCCGTGGGATTGACGACGTCGTAGAAACCGTCGCGCTGCACGTAGACCGCGTCGAGCCGGAAGGCGAGTTGCTCGGAAATCGGGCCGGTTATGCCGGCCTGGCCGCGGATATAATCGTAACTGCCGTAGGAGATCTCGGCCGAGCCGCCGAAATCGAATTCCGGACGGCGGGTGATGACGTGGATGAGGCCGGCCGAGGCGTTGCGGCCGAACAGGGTGCCCTGAGGACCGCGCAGAACCTCGATCCGTTCGATCTCGCCGAGCTCGTTGAGGCCGACGCCGCTGCGTGAGCGGTAAACGCCGTCTACGAACACCGCGACCGAGCTTTCGAGGCCCGGATTGTCGCCGACCGTGCCGATGCCGCGGATACGGGCCGAGCCGTTGGCCTCGCTGCCGGTCGAGGAGACGAGCAGCGAGGGGGCGAGCTGGTTCAGCTGGCGGATGTCGGTCGCGCCCGAATTCTGCATCGCCTCGCCGCCGACCGCGGTGACCGCGAGCGGCACGTCCTGCAGGATCTGGCGGCGGCCCTGGGCGGTGACGACGATATCGTTGTCCTCGCCTTCGGCGGCCTGCGCGGCGGCGGAATCCGCGCTGCCGCCGGTCGTGGCGGGCGGGGCCTCGTCCTGCGCGAAAGCCATGCTCGGCGTGACCAGCGCGACAAAGCTCGCGGACAGCAGCCAGGTTTTCTTGGACATGTAATCCTCCCCAGAATTTTATGGTTGTTTGGCCGGGAAGCTAACGTGGACGGAAACCTTTCGCCAGCGGAAAAGCCGCGGTTTCCCGTTGGTTTGGAGGCCTTATGGCAAATCCGCAACAGAATGGTTTCATCCTGCAACGGACCATTGCGTCTGCCGTTACGGAAAGCCCGCTTTTCTTCGCGGCGCCGGCGCCGCGCGCGACGCCGCTTTTCATCCCATGAAAGCGAATAAGGGCCTGTTGCGGCCTATTTTGGGGCGAGCACCATCAGCATCTGGCGGCCTTCCATGCGC
>JBKJZJ010000281.1:0-8409 GCA_046715355.1 Allosphingosinicella sp.
TCGCCGGCCAGGGCCCGGTCCGCGGCGCCGCGCCCGGAGCGGCCCTGCTCGTCGCCGACGTCTATGGCGGCGACCCCGCGGGCGGCAGTGCGCTGGCGCTGGCGCGGGCTTTGGGCTGGATGGTGGCGCAGCGCGTGCCGGTGGTGGCGATCAGCCTGGTCGGGCGCGCCAACCCTCTGGTCGAGCGCGCGGTCGGGCAGGCGCGCGCGCGAGGGACCTGGGTGGTGGCGGCGGTCGGCAATGACGGCCGCGCCGCGCCGCCGGCCTATCCCGCTTCCTATCCCGGGGTGATCGCGGTCACCGGAGTCGACGGCCGCGGCCGGGTGCTGATCGAGGCCGGCCGCGCGCTTCACCTCGATTATGCCGCGCCGGGCGCCGACATGGCGGCGGCAGGGCCGGCCGGCAGTCTGATGCCGGTACGCGGCACCTCCTACGCCGTGCCGCTGGTGGCGGGACGGCTGGCGCAGCACGTCCGCGCCGCCAATCCGGTTGCCGCTCTTGACCGCGAGGCACAGCGCGGGGGCAGGGGCGTCGGCCGCGGCATCGTCTGCGGCAACTGCCGGACGCCGGTTTCGCGCGGCTCGCGGCGTTAGCGCGGCCGCCGGGATTAAATCCCGCTTTTGCGACGTTTCTCGCTCGAGAGCCCACTCCTTTCCGGGCTCGGATCGAAGGAGAGAGACATGAAGCTCGCACTCAAACTCGCGGCCGGCTGCGCGATCCTGATCGCGGCGCCGGCTTCGGCCCAGATCCTAGGCGGCAGCGGCGGCGGCGGCCTTGGCGGCTCGCTCGGCGGCATCAGCGGCGGCCTGGGCGGCAATCTCGGCGGTGGTCTTGGTGGATCGCTGGGCGGCATCGACCGGGGCGCGCGCTCCGGCCTCGACGGCGACCTGCGCGCCGACCGCAATATCGACCGCCGCCGCGGCCGCGCCGATGCGCGCGCCACGGGCAATGCGCGCGGCAATGGCGCGCTCGGTTCCCTGGGCGGCTCGGCCGCCGGCTCCGGCAACGCCGGCGCCAGCGCCGATCTGATCGGCACCGATGAGGTCCGCGACACCGCCGGCGCCGTCCGCGATCGCGCGGGCACCGCCGCCGCCAACACCCGCGACCGCGCCGGGACCGCCCTGGCCAACGCCCGCGATCGCGCCGGCAATGTCGCCGGCAGCGCATCGGGCACCGCCAGCGGTGCGCTCAGCGGCTCGGCCGTCAGCGGCAGCGTCACGGGCAGTGCCTCGGGCAAGGCCTCCGGCGAGGCCCAGTCGAGCCGGTCGAACCCGCAGCCGCGCGGGCAACGGACGCGGAACAACAACCGCGCGCCGCGGACGGCCGAACAATAGGGAGTTCGCGAGGCGACGGCGGTCCTTCCTCCACCGCCATTGCCGAGGCCCGGGGCACGCGCCCCGGGCCTTTTTCTTATCCGTTGAAGACGGCGGTGCGTTGGGCCAGGGCGGATCGCCATGAACCCGGTCTTCGCCAATCTCCCCACCTCGATCTTCGAGACCATGTCGATGGCGGCGCGCGCGCATCAAGCGGTCAATCTCGGCCAGGGCTTTCCCGATTTCGGCTGGCCGGAGGATGTGGTGGCGAGGGCGGCGGAGGCGCTGACCGGGGCGGCGAGCCAATATCCGCCGATGCGGGGGCTGCCGGACTTGCGCGAGGCGGTCGCCGCCCATTATCGCCGCCACCAGGGCCTCGCGCTCGACGCCGAGCAGGTGATCGTCACCTCGGGCGCGACCGAGGCGATCGCGTCGGCCCTGCTGGCTTTGATCTCGCCCGGCGACGAGGTGGTGCTGTTCCAGCCGCTCTACGACGCCTATCTGCCGTTGCTGCTGCGCGCCGGCGGGGTGCCGCGCCTGGTTCGGCTGGCGCCGCCCGACTGGCGGATCACGCGCGAGGCGCTGGCCGAGGCCTTCACGCCCCGCACGCGCATGGTGATCTTCAACAATCCGCACAATCCCACCGCGCGGGCCTTCGACCGGGACGAGCTCGCTTTGCTCGCCGAGGCCTGCGTCCGTTCGAACGCCCTGGCGCTCAGCGACGAGGTCTGGGAGCACGTGCTGTTCGACGGCCGCGTCCATATTCCCTTGTCTTCCCTGCCCGGCATGGCGGAACGGACGGTCAAGATCGGCTCGGCGGGCAAGATCTTCTCGCTCACGGGATGGAAGGTCGGCTGGATCGCGGCCCCGCCGGATCTCGCCGCTTCGGTCGCCAGGGCCCACCAGTTCATCGCCTTCGTGACCCCGCCCAACCTGCAGAGCGCGGTCGCTTACGGCCTGGCCAAGGACGATGCCTATTTCGCGGCCATGCGCGCCGGCTTCTCCGCCGCGCGCGACACCATGGCAGCGGCGCTGACGGCGGCGGGTTATCGGGTGCTGCCGGCGGAAGGGACCTATTTCGCCTGCGTCGATCTCGAAGCCTCGGGCATCGCCGTCGGCGACTTGGAATTCTGTGAACGCGCCGTCGCGGAATGCGGCGTCGCCGCGATCCCGGTCTCGGCCTTCTACGCCGAGGATCCGGTCCGGACCGTGATCCGCCTCTGCTTCGCCAAGCAGCCCGAGACGATCGCGGCCGGTGTGGCGGGGCTGGTCAAGGCGCGGGCGCTGTTCGCGGGCTGAGCCGGACCTATACAAACCATACGCGAAGGAGGGTCGTCCGTCGGGCAGGCTTGACTCAATTCGATAGATAGCTAAATATCGAATCATGAGTGGCGTCTTTCGAGCTTTGGCGGATCCGACGCGGCGGCGCGTGCTGGCGCTGCTGCGCGAAAAGCCGATGAGCGCGGGCGAGCTGGCCGAGCAGTTCGACGTCTCCAAGCCGACCATGTCGGCGCATTTCACGGTGCTTCGCGAGGCCGGCCTGATCGACGCCGCCAAGCAGGGCAAATCGATCATCTACCGGCTCAGGATGTCGGTGCTGGAGGAGGCCCTGATGGGGCTGGCCCAGACGGTGGGGCTCGATCTTCAGCCCACTCCGGCGACGGGCAAGACGAAGGAAGAAGGAACATGAGGACTCAGCATCTGGCCCTGCCGATGGCGATTGTCGGCGTCCTGATCGTGGGCGCGCTGGCGGTCTCGCTCGCCCTGCTGTCGCCCGGCAATTGGGGTAAGGCGCTGATCGGGGGACTTACCCTTCCGGTCCTGTGGGGCTCGATCGAGCTTTGGAAGGGCGACAAGACGCATGCGCGGTTCGCGGTGGCCGTCGCGGCGGGGCTGCTCGCGGTGCCGCTAGGCGTGAAGGTGGCGCGGGCGGCGGGCCTGATCGGCGCGGACGAGGGGGCGCTCATCCTCACCCTGATCGGCATCGCCGGCGGCCTCGTCCTCGCCGCTTATGGCAATGTCATTCCCAAGATGCTGGGCCGCTACGATCCGGCCGTCGATCCGGCGCGGCGCCAGACGTTTCAGCGCCTGGCGGGCTGGATCTTCGTGCTGGCCGGGCTGGCCTGCGCGGCGATCTGGGCGACAATGCCGGTCAAACAGGCGGCGTTCTGGTCGACCGTCCCGGTGGGCTGCGCCATGATCTTGGTGGTGGCATTGCTGGTTGCGTGCCATTTGCGGTGGAGGAAGGCATGAGGAATTGGGGATGAGCGCGGCGGAGCTGGACCAGGCGGGCGCGCTGAACGCCCGGCTGATCGAGATCGCCGCCGGCGACCTGCCGCGCGCCGAGGCGGAAGCGGCGATGCGCGCTGCCCTGGGCGACGGCGCGCTCGCCGGCAGCGGTATCGTCCCGGCGCAGCGCGACGCGATGATCCAGCGCATGCTCGATCCCTGGTTCCGCTGGTTCCTGCGCTACGATCCGGCGCCGGCGCTCCGCGCCTTGCGGATGCCGGTGCTGGCGCTGAACGGCTCGCTCGATCGGCAGGTGCTGCCGGCCGCCAACCTCGCCGGCATCCGCGCCGCGACCGCCGGCAATCGCGACGTCACGGTGACCGAGCTGCCAGGCCTCAACCACCTCTTCCAGGCCGCGCGCAGCGGCGGGATCGGCGAATATGCCTAGATCGAGGAGACGATGGCGCCGGTCGTGCTGCGGACCGTCTCGGACTGGATCAAGGCGCGGTTTGTGAGGCGGCGCTAGTCCCCCCGGAGCCGCTTATCCTCCCTATACCGCGTCTCGATGAAGCGGCTTTGGGTGTCGAAGTCGGCCTGGCTGTCGCTGCAGCAGGTCTCAAGCAGGTTGCCGAGCTCGGCGGCGACGATGTCGAGGCTTTCGGCGAGGCGCCGGCTGCTCTCGGAGCCCGGCGCCCGGGCGTCGTCGGGGAGCTGGAGGTAGGAATCGACCAGGCGGGGGAGGTGCTGGCCGATCAGGCGGCGGGCGTCGCCGGCGAGCGGCGCGGTGGGGTCGATCTCGGCGAGGTGGGGCTGGAGCTCGCGCAGGCGGGCCATGATCGCGTCGGCGGCGGGGAGCGCGCGGCCGGGCAATTCGTCGCAGCGGTCGAGCAGGCCTTCCTCGGCGCGCAGGGCTAGATCGCCAAGCGGCAAGGTGGGCGGCGCTTCCCCGCCCGGCGCCTCGGCCTGGAGCCGCTTGTGGTGGCGCGTGGGCTGGAGCATCAGCAGCAGCGAGAAGGCCGCAAAGGTGGGCATCGCCACCAGCCAGGCGAAAAAGCCGATGCCGCCGCGAAAGACGGAGACGGCGAGCAGCAAGGCGATCAGGCCGATCAGGACGAAAGCAGAGCGCCTGGCGCGCCGGCCGAGCTCCTCCAGCTTGCGGCGGAAGCGGCGCTTCCTGGCGGCGCGCAGATTCGGCGAGCCAATCGCGCGGCGCAGGAAATCCTCGGTCTCGTACAGGACGCGCTCGAGCTCGAAGGCCATGCTCACTCGCCCTGGACGGGGCCGTTCTCGTCCCGGTAGCGGCTTTCGATGAACCGGCCCTGGGTCTGGAAGGCGTCCATGTCCTCGCGGACCAGTTTGCGGCCGAGGTCGTCGAGCGCCGCCTTGGCCGCGTCGAGCCCCTGGACGAGACGCTCGTCGACGGTGAGGCCTTCGCCGTCGCGCTCGCCGCGATAAGCGGGCGGCACGCGTTCGTAGCGCTCGATCAGATCGGGCAGATGCCGGCCCATCAGGCGGCGCGCGTCCTGGGCGAGCGGATCGAGCGTCTCGGTCTCGGCGAGCCGGCTTTCCAGCAAAGGCAGCTGCCGGCTGATCTCGTCGACGCGCTGGCCGGCCCGGCCGGGCAGCGCGTTGCGCTTGCTCGAAAGGATGGTCGAAAGGCGGCGCACCACGGCGGCGGTCGGCATGTCGTCCTTGTAATCGGCGGCGGCTTTCTCGTTCGGCCAGAGGGCGAACAGGACGACCGCGACCAGGGCGACCGCGATCGCGCCGTAAAGCCCGATCTGGCCGATCCCGCCCAGCACCAGGCCGGTGAGCGCGGTGACGATCATCACCACCGCCGCCACCATGCCGACAGCGGTGAGCTTGAGGATCGTCGCCGAGCGGCCGCGCGCGGACGAATGCTCCCTCAAGCCCCGCGCCGCCGCCTTCTGGTCGAGCCGGCCCATCACCTCGTCGAAGCGGGCGATGGCCTGGCTGACCTGGCGGGTGCTGCTCATCTTCTCATGTCCGCGCGGCGCATCACCCCTCGATCGCGGACAAGGGGTTGGAGCCGACGCTGCCGCCGCCGCTGGCGAGGCGGTTCTGCTCGACTCCTTCGGCCCGCGCGATATAGCCGCGTCTCTTCTCGACCTCCTTGCCGAGCGTGTCGACGGTCTGCTTCATGTTGCCGAGCGCCTCGATCTTGAAGCGGTCGATCGTGTCCATCGTGTCATAGATGTTCTGGAAGGCGCGCTGCAGAGTCTCGATCGGGATGGTCGCCGACGCCGCCTGCTTGTGGATCTCGGCCGATTGCGACTTCAAGAGTTCGCCGGTCGATTCGATCATGCTGGCGGTGGTCGTGTTGATCGCGGTGATCTGCTCGAGCACGAGCCGCTGGTTGGTCAGCGCCTGGGCGACGGTGACCGCGGTGCGGAGCGCCGCGACGGTGGTCGTCGAGGCGCGGTCGACGCCCTTCACCAGCTCGACATTGTTCTTCTTGACGAGGTCGAGCGCGAGATAGCCCTGCACGGTGACCGCCATCTGGGTCAGAAGGTCGGTGGTGCGCTGGCGGGTGTAGAACAAGGCGGTCTCGCGGATCGCCTTGGCCTTGGCCGGGTCGGTCGCGTCGAGCTCGTTCGCTTTCTCCTCCAATTTGGCGTCGAGCGCCTTGGAGATGTGGATCATCTGCTCGAGCTTGCCCATCGTCTTCCAGAGGTTGGCGCGCTCGACGTCGATCGCCGCATTGTCCATCAAGAGCTCGTCCTTCCCGGAAGCGAGCGCAGCGAGAATCGCGGCGATGTGGCTCTGCGCCGACTGATACTTGAGGAAGTAATTGCGCAGGCTGCCGCCCCAGGGGATGATGCCGAACAGCTTCCTGGGCTTGGTCAGCACGCCGCCGCGGCCCGGATCGAGATCCTCCACGGTCTTCCTGAGCTGGGTGAGATCGGCGCCGATGCCGGTATCCTTGTCGATCGCCTTGACCGGCCGGTCGAGGAAGCGGTTGGAGGCGCCGGCGGCTTCCGCGATCTCCTTGCGGCCCATCGTCGTCAGCTGATCGACCTTCTTGCCGAATTCGGGCGAGTTGGAGTCGAGCGCGACCAGTTCGTCGACGAAGGAGTCGACCTTCGACTGGAGCTGGGTCTTCTGCTCCTCCTTCAGGGGCACGAGCCCCGCGGCCTGGTCGGCCTGGACGTTCTGGAGCGGCGCCGGCGGCTCCAGGGTGAGCGTGGTGGCGCTGTCGGTTTCGGTCTTGGTGGCCATGTCGTTCCCCGGAAAAGATCGTGGAAAGGAGATTGGGGTGTCGCGCGCGGGAGCGCAAGGGATAAAGTGTATTATTTTGACAACACACGTTGCCCCAAAACCGCCATGTTGTTGAACCCGACCTTACAGCCTCGGTCAGGCTCGCGTCAGGGTTGCGATGGCAGAAGCGCTCTCGACAGTTTCCGGGTCCGGCCTGTCGCGTATCGCCGGACCGGGTTGCGAAGCGCGCCCCGGCCTCCCCCTGGCCGGGGCGTTTTTCTTTTTCTGGGGGGCGCCGATCGTCACGCATGCGTTCAGACTGCGCTCAGGTCGGCGGGCCCACGGGCTTTCGGAATATTCGGGAGAGGGAGGGGTATCATGCGCAGGATCCTGATCGGGAGCGCGGCGGCGGTTCTGGCGATATCGGCAATGGCGGCTCCGGCGCATGCCCAATATGGCGGCAGCCCCGACGAGCAGGTCGAGGGACCGGAGGCGGATGAGGAGGACGACGCGGTCAATCCCGACGACGAAGCCGACCTGGACGAAGCCGCCGACATGGTCGAGGACGGGCCCCTTGACGCCGAGGCCTATCCCGACGGCGACACCGCCCTCGAACCCGACGAGCAGGCCGCGACCGAAGTTGAAGATCCAGGCCCTCCGCCCGAGGAGCGCGAGACCCAACAGGGCGACACCTGGCAAGGCGAGGACGGGCGCAGCTATTGCCGCCGCTCCGACGGCACCACCGGGCTCATCGTCGGCGGCGGCGCCGGCGCGCTGGTCGGGCGCGGCATCGACCGGCGCGGCGAGCGCGGCACCGGCACGATCATCGGCGCCATCGCCGGCGCCCTGGTCGGCAGCGCGATCGAGCGCGGCGCCAACGAGAGAAGTTGCCGCTAGACGATCGCACCACGCGCGTTATTGAGGGCCGGCCTCGTCCAGGGAGTAGGCCGGTGAAGCATTTCATCCTCGGCGGCGCGGCGTTCGCCGCCGTCGCCGCCGCCGCCGCTTATGCGCAGCGGCCGGCCGCGCCGGTCGTCCAGCAGCGCCAGGCCAATTACAAGCAGATGGCGGCTGCGGTGAAGGGGATCAACGATCAGCTGCGCGGGCGCGCCCCCGATCTCGCCGCGATCCGGCCGCGCGCGGCCTTGCTCGCCAATTACGGCCTGCAAGTGCTGCGCTGGTTCCCGCGGGGCAGCGGGCCGCAGGCGGGCGTACGGACGCGAGCGCGCCCGGAAATCTGGACCGACTGGGCGGGCTTCGAGCGGGCCGGGGCGCGGCTGCTGGTCGCGGCGCGGGCGGTGGACCGGGCCGCGCAGACAGGCGATATCGCCGCCATCCGCGCCGCCATGCCGGCGCTGACCCGGGCCTGCAGCGCTTGCCACGACGATTATCGGGCGCCCGAACATTGAGCCGCTCCGTGCCCAAGATCCGCGTCTGGGACCTGCCGGTCCGGCTGTTCCACTGGGCGATCGTCCTCATCATCCCGGCCATGTGGGGGACCCAGGAGATCGAGCGGATGGACCTCCACATCCTGCTCGGCCAGATTCTGCTGGGGCTCGTCCTGTTCCGGCTGAGCTGGGGCCTGATCGGCGGTTCGACCGCGCGCTTCGCCGGCTTCGTGCGCGGGCCGCGCGCGGTCGCGGGCTAC
>JBKJZJ010000282.1:0-10213 GCA_046715355.1 Allosphingosinicella sp.
CCTGTCCAGAGCGACGCCGCAGGCGGCGTCGAAGGGCCGATGACATGATTGGGGGCGGGGTCATTCTGAACGAAGGCGGCCATGCCGATCTCGGCGCGGTGATGGCGGTCATGGACGACAGCTTCGACCCGCGTTTCGGCGAGGCCTGGACCCGCGCGCAATGCGCCGGGCTGTTGCCGATGCCCGGGGTCTGGCTGACCCTGGCGCGCGGGAGCGAGGGGGTGCTCGGCTTCGCTTTGGCCCGATTCGTCGCCGACGAAGCCGAATTGCTTTTGCTCGCGGTCCGCGCCGCCGCGCAGCGCCGCGGCATCGGACGGATCCTGATCGACGCCTTCGAGGCGAGCGCCCTGGCGCGCGGCGCCGCGCGTCTCCATCTCGAAGTCCGCGAAGGAAATCATGCCTTTAGTCTTTACGAGCGGGCCGGCTTCGGGCTCGTCGGCCGGCGCCGCGACTACTATAGCGGCCAGAAAGGGGACAGGTACGACGCCCTCACCTTGGCGAAGGGCGTCGCAAGCCTGCGGTAATCCACAGCTTGCGCGATTCGTTTCGCCCTTGTCAAAGACGCCAAAACGGACCAATCCTCGCACTGTGCTGCCAGGCCAATGGCAGTCACATCCTCTGATCTCAAGCAAAGTTGGATACCGAGAAAATGGAAAACCAGGACAATTACGGGGAGACGCTTGTCACCCTGACGGCCGACATTGTGTCGGCGCACGTCAGCAACAACAGCGTGGCGGTCTCTGACCTCCCATTGCTCATCGCCAACGTTCACGGCGCCCTTTTCGGCCTCGGCGAGCGCAAGGAAGAGCCGGCCGCGCGGCCCGAGCCCGCGGTCTCGATCCGTTCCTCGATCAAGCCGGATTATGTGGTCTGCCTCGAGGACGGCAAGAAGCTGAAGATGCTCAAGCGGCATCTGATGACCCACTATAATCTGACCCCGGACCAGTATCGCCAGAAATGGGGCCTCAACGCCGATTATCCGATGGTCGCGCCGAACTATGCGGAGCAGCGCCGCGCGCTCGCCAAGAAGATCGGCCTGGGCACCAAGCGCAAGCGCACCGCCGCCAAGAAGTAGGCGGTTCGCGCGCGAGGCTGGAAGGCGCCGCGCCCGCGCAGGCGGGTGTGGCGCTTTCGCGCCCGCCGCCTTTGCGTCGGGCCGCGAAAGGCCGTAAAGGCGGCACGACATGACCCGCAACATCGATATCGAGGCGCTCTGCGCCGAAAAGGGCCTTCGCATCACCGAGCAGCGCAAGGTGATCGCGCGGGTGCTCGGCGAATCGGAGGACCATCCCGACGTCGAGGCGCTCCACGCCCGCGCCGCCGCGGTCGATCCCGGCATCTCGATCGCCACCGTCTACCGCACAGTGCGGCTGTTCGAGGAGGCGGGCATATTGGAACGCCACGATTTCGGCGACGGTCGCGCCCGCTACGAAGCGGCCGCCGAAACCCATCACGACCATCTCATCGACGTCGAGACCGGCAACGTCATCGAGTTCGTCGACGAGGAGCTCGAGGAGCTGCAGCGCCGCATCGCCACGCGGCTCGGCTTTCGCCTGGTCGATCACCGCATGGAGCTTTACGGCGTCTCCGTCTCGCGTGACAATTAGATGATCCGGAAATTGCGGGCGACCTGGCGCCGCGCCGCCATCATCGCGGGCTTCGCCTTCTGCGTGCCGCTCCATTATCTGTGGAAGATCGTCGGCGCCCGCTCGCCCTGGCCGCAAATTTTCCTGGGCTATACCGGCAGGCGCTGCGGCATGCGCATCAGGGTCGAAGGCACGCCGCTGACCAGCAAGGTCCTCTACGCCGCCAACCATGTCTCATGGCTCGACATATTGGCGATGGGCGGCGCCGTGCCGGCCATCTTCGTCGCGCGCTCGGATCTCACCGGCATCGTCCGCTGGGCGTCCGGCCTCAACGATTCGATCTACATCACCCGCGACATAAGAAGCAGCGTCAAGGGCCAGGCGGGCGCGCTCCGCCAGGGGCTCGAGGACGGCCGCGCGGTCTGCCTGTTCCCGGAAGGGACGACCAATGGCGGCCACGACATCCTGCCCTTCCGCCCGAGCCTGCTCGCCTCGCTCTTCCCGCCCATCCCCGGGGTGATGGTCCAGCCGGTGGTGCTCGATTTCGGCGCGCAAGTCGGCGACGCTTTGTGGATCGGCGAGGAGACCTACGAGCTTAACGCCGGCCGCCTGCTCGAGCGGCCGGGCAGACTCGACGTCGTGATGCGCTTCCTCGCGCCGATCGACCCGGCCGAGGCGGGCGACCGCAAAATGCTGACCGCCCGCGCCCGCGAGGCGATCATCGCCGCTCTGCCCGGCGCGGTCGCGATCGCCGCCCTCCCCGAAAGCGCGACCGCTTCCGAAGCGGCCGCCGATCCCCTATAGCGCCGCGATGAAGCGCGATCCCAGGACCTTCCACGTCAAGTCGTTCGGCTGCCAGATGAACGCCTATGACGGCGAGCGCATGGCCGAATTGCTGGAGGCGGGCGGTATGGCCGCGACCGGCGCCGATGCCGCCGACCTCGTCGTCCTCAACACCTGTCACATCCGCGAGAAAGCGGCGGAGAAGGTCTATTCGGAGATCGGCAGGCTTGCCAAGCGCCCGGGCGGCGCGGCGGCGCCGATGATCGCGGTGGCCGGCTGCGTCGCCCAGGCGGAAGGGGCCGAAATCCCGCGCCGCGCGCCGCGGGTCGACATCGTCGTCGGCCCGCAGGCCTATCACAATTTGCCGGAGTTGGTTCGTAAGGCCGCGCGGGGCGAACCCGCGCTCGACACCGGCATGCCGCTCCTTTCAAAGTTCGGCGCGCTGCCCGCCCGCCGCCGCCAGGGTCCGAGCGCCTTCCTCACCGTCCAGGAAGGCTGCGACAAATTCTGCACCTATTGCGTCGTCCCCTATACCCGCGGCGCCGAAATCTCGCGGCCCTTCGCGGCGATCGTCGAGGAGGCGAAGGCGCTGGTCGACGCGGGCGCCAAAGAGATCACGCTGCTCGGTCAGAACGTGAATGCATGGGCCGAGGGCGGGAAGGGTCTCGACCATTTGATCCGCGCGCTCGACGCGCTGCCGGGGCTCGCCCGCATCCGCTACACGACCAGCCATCCCAATGACATGAGCGAGGGCCTGATCCGCGCCCATGCGGAGGTGGAAAAGCTGATGCCCTATCTGCATCTCCCGGTGCAGTCGGGCTCGGACCGCGTGCTCAGGGCGATGAACCGCAGCCACGGCGCCGGGAGCTATCTCAGGATCATCGAGCGGGTTCGCGCCGCCCGCCCGGACATCGCCATTTCGGGCGATTTCATTGTCGGCTTCCCCGGCGAGAGCGAGGCCGACTTCGAAGCGACTTTGAAGATCGTCGAGACGGTGAACTATGCGCAGGCTTTCTCGTTCAAATATTCGGCGCGGCCGGGCACGCCCGCCGCGAGCATGGAGGATCAGATTCCCGCTTCAGTGATGGACGAGAGATTGCAGCGCCTGCAGGCCCTGCTTGGGCGCCAGCAGCTCGCCTTCAACCAGGCGCGCGTCGGCCGCCGCTGCGACGTGCTGCTCGAACGCCCAGGCCGCAAGCCCGGCCAGCTGGTCGGCAAGTCGCCCTGGCTGCAATCGGTCCATCTCGAAACCGACGCCGCGATCGGCGATCTGATCCAGGTCGAGATCATTTCCGCCGGCCCCAATTCCTTGGCCGGATCAGCTACGATTTGATTTGGCTTTGGACGCTTCCTCAAACAGATCCAAGTCCAGCCTTCCTTCGAATTCCAGTGACAGACCCAAATATGGCCTTACAAACTTCTGATAGACTTCCATGGTGGCTCTTGCTGTTTCATATCCATACTTGATGAAATCCACCATTTTGATAGCTATATCGTTTAACTCCTCTTCAAATAAGGCGATCGACTCTCGATCTTCCTCCGGTATCTTTGTAAGATACTGATGGTCTATTCTGAATCTCATCGATTTCGGAAGAGAGTTAATCATGGTCGATCGATTGCTCTTATAGATGTCCAAATAATCTATGATAGCTCGGTGGATCCCTTCTAAAGTAGTTAGCTTTTCGAACTCATTGTGACTCGCTCTCAATAGTAGCCCCATCTCCTCGGCGTCAAAATATACTGGGACTTGACGACCGTGGAATCGTAATATCTGCCACGAGATAGGTCCACATTTCTCCGTTTCCATTATACGCCGAACAAGTCCCTCAATTTGAGCATACATCCTCATAACTTTATACAGCAATCGACCCGCAACGGCCTTGTCTTTTTCAGTCTGTGCTCGATCGCTCTCGCGCTTCTGTAGAAAGGCAGATACGCCACCGGCGGAGATGGTCCCGACAATCGCGCCAAGTATGGCAGCCCAGAATTCGGTGCTCATGGTGCCTGTTCCCGATCTAGATGACGATATACATGCCTTGGTCATCGAATGACATTCTCATTATACTCCTAAATGAAGGCCTCTCCGTTTCCGCGCCTGCCCCGTACCGAGCCTTGGCTGATTCGCCGGGCGGGATGGGGTGGGAATTCAGGAATGCGGTCTCGAGGGAGCGGGGAATCGTATCCTCGGACGTCAAAATATTGGGGCTCGCGGAATGGCTCGGCGTCGCTTATCTGCGGTCCAATATGGCCCAGAACAAGAAAGCCGCCGAAGCCGCCGCCGCCCCGCGCGCCCGGGTCGAGCTCGAGTTCGAGCAGCCGCATCTGCTCGGGCCTTTGTTCGGCGAGTTCGACCGCAACCTCGTCGCCATCGAGGACCGGCTCGGCGTCTATATCGCCGCGCGCGGCGCCAAGGTGCAGATCGAGGGCGAGCCCGAGGCAGCCGCGCGCGCCCGCGAGGTGCTGCTCGGCCTCTACAACCGGCTCGACGAGGGCCAGGACATCGACGCCGAGCTGGTCAATGCGATCATCGCCATGTCGGGCCAGCCGACGCTCGACGGGATCATCGAGAACGAGGTGATCGAAGCGCCCAAGGTGATGATCCGCACCCGCAAGAAAACCATCGTCCCGCGCTCCAAGGCGCAGGGGCTCTATATGGAGGCTCTGGCCCGCGACGACATGATCTTCGCGCTCGGGCCGGCCGGCACCGGCAAGACCTATCTCGCGGTCGCCCAGGCGGTGCAGCAATTGATCGGCGGCAGCGTCGACCGGCTGATCCTGTCACGGCCCGCGGTCGGGGCAGGGGAGCGGCTCGGCTTCCTGCCCGGCGACATGAAGGAGAAGGTCGATCCCTATCTCCGCCCGCTCTACGACGCGCTCTACGACATGCTGCCGACCGAGCAGGTCGAGCGCCGGATCGCCTCGGGCGAGATCGAGATCGCGCCGATCGCCTTCATGCGCGGCCGCACGCTTAGCGACGCCTTCATCATCCTCGACGAGGCGCAGAACACCACGCCGCAGCAGATGAAGATGTTCCTGACCCGCTTCGGCATGCGCTCGCGCATGGTGATCTGCGGCGACCCGAAGCAGACCGACCTGCCCCAGGGCATCACCTCGGGCCTCAACGACGCGGTCGCCAAGCTCGAAGGCATAGCCCGCATCGCCACCATCCGCTTCGGCGCCGGCGACGTCGTCCGCCACCCCTTAGTGGGCAAGATCGTCGAAGCCTATGAGGGGCCGGCGCAATGATGACCACCACCTCGTTCGTCCCGAGCGAAGTCGAGGGGCGCTGGCACGGACTCATCGCATACGCCCCTCGACTACGCTCGGGACGAACGGACCTGGAGTTTGGCACGTGATCGGCGTCGAGACCGATGCGTCCGCAGACTGGGACGATCGCACCGACTGGCCCGCTCTCGCCCGCAGCGCCGTCCACGCCGCGGTCGCGCACAGCCGCCACCCCGGGCTCAACGACAGCGAGGTCTCGGTCAAGTTCACCTCCGACGCCGAGGTCCGCGCCCTCAACGCCGCATGGCGGGGCAAGGACAAGGCGACCAACGTCCTCTCCTTTCCGATGGCGGAGGAAAGCGAGCTCGCCGCCAGCCCGCTGCTCGGCGACGTCGTCCTCGCTTACGGGGTCTGCGCGGCAGAGGCGGCGGCCAAGCATGTGCCGATCGAAACCCATGCCGCGCATCTGTTGGTGCACGGCACGCTCCATCTGCTAGGTTACGACCACGAAACGGGCGACGCCGAGGCCGAGGAGATGGAGGAGGCCGAGCGGCGCGCTCTGGCTTCGCTCGGCATCGCCGATCCCTATCATGTGACAGAGGTTGAATCGTAGACCCATGGAAGACGACAGTCCCGGCAAGCGCGAGGAAGGACGAAGTTTCTGGGGCGGTCTGCGCGGCCTCCTGTTCGGCGACGGCGAGGCGAGCCTGCGCGACCAGATCGAGGAGGCGATCGAGAGCCGCGAGGACGAGGAGCCGCGCCGCGGCGACTTGAGCCACGTCGAGCGCCAGATGCTGCTCAACATCCTCCACTTCGGCGAGAAGACCGCCGGCGACGTCGCCGTGCCCCGCGGCGACATCTATGCGGTGCCCGCCACCACCGGCTTCGAGGCGTTGGTCGCCGCCTTCGCCGACGCCGGCCACAGCCGCATGCCCGTCTTCGAGGAGAGCCTCGACACGGTGATCGGCATGATCCACGTCAAGGATCTGTTCGCGGTGCAGACCGGCGGCGGCCCGCCCCCCGCCGACATCCGCGAATTGATGCGCACGCCGCTCTACGTCCCCGAATCGATGGGCGTGCTCGATCTGCTCGCGCGGATGCGCGCCGAGCGCGTCCACCTCGCCATCGTCGTCGACGAGTTCGGCGGCACCGAGGGGCTGCTGACCATCGAGGACGTTGTCGAGGAGATCGGCGGCGAGATCGAGGACGAGCATGACGAGGAGGTGCCGGGCCTCCTGATCCACGCCGCGGACGGCAGCTGGGACGCCGACGCCAGGGCGGAGCTCACCGAGGTGGCGGAAATTGTCGACGCCAGGCTCGGCCCGGTCGAGGAGGATGTCGACACGTTGGGCGGCCTCGCCTTCGTGCTCGCCGGCTGCGTGCCCCAGAACGGCGAGATGCTGGAGCATCCGAGCGGCTGGAGGCTCGAGATCGTCGAGGCCGACACCCGCCGCGTCCGCCGCCTGCGCCTGCATCCGCCTGGGGGCGCGAACGCGCGGGATTGAGGACCGGCCCGCTGCTCAGCGAAATCACCGCGAGCGGCAGCACCGCGAAATCCTCAGGTTGCTAATCCCCGTCCCGCCCGATCGCGGCCGCCGGGGCGCCGCCGCCGTCGCCGTCGGCTTCCCAATAATAAGGCAGACGACGGCGGTTGCCGGTGACGGTCTCGTTGAGCGTGGCGGCGTCGTAGAGGCGGCCGTTCAGCATGACCTGGGCGATCTTGTCCGAATTGCGGATATCCTGGGTCGGATCCGCGTCGAGGATGACGAGGTCGGCGAGCTTGCCCGGCTCCAACGTGCCGATGTCGCGGAAACCGTAGCTGCGCGCGGCATCGACGGTGCCGTGGCGCAGCGCCTCGATCGGCGTCGCGCCGCCGCGGACATGACTCCACAGCTCCCAATGCTCGGCCATGCCGGGCTGCTGGCCGTGGCCGCCGATCGTGACGAGCACGCCGCGCTGGGCGAGCCGGCGCGATTCGCGCGCGCTATACTGGTCGACGAACTGGTCGGCGGGCGCGCTGACGCTGCGCACCCGCGCCGCGAGCTGCGCGGGCGGCGTATGGCGGGTGAGCAGGGGATGCTCCCAGACAGGGGTCGCCTGGCTCCAGTAGGGATCGCCGGCGAGACCGCCATAAGTGACGACCAGCGTCGGGCTGTAGCCGACCTGGGTCTGGGCGAAGAGGCTGACCACGTCCTCGTAGAAGCGCTGCTGCGGGATATTGTGCTCGAGCGTCGAATTGCCGTCCTGGATCAGGGCGATGTCCATCTGGAAGAGCGAGCCGCCCTCTGGCACGACGAGGATGTTCTCGGCCCGCGCGGCGGCGGCGACCTGCTGGCGCTGGTTGCGGCGGGGCTGGTTGTAATTCTTGATCGAATGGGCGCCCTGGCGTTCGAGCCGGCGGACGTGGTTCAGCGCATCCTCGTAGCTGTCGATCAAAGCGAAACGGCCGGGGTTGCGGGCGCCGTAGACGATCTCGCCCGACGAATAGGTTCGCGGGCCGAGGATCAGGCCGGCGCGCTGCATCTCGCTCGCCGGGAAGATCTCGGTCGCCGTGCTCGACGGGTCGTGGACGGTGGTGACGCCCAAAGCGAGGTGGGCCATGGCCGACCAGTTCTGCTGCGGGATGAGGTCGTCCTCGCCCTGCGGCCCATGGGCGTGGCCGTCGATCAGGCCGGGGATGACGGTCTTGCCAGTGAGGTCGACCGTGCGGGCGCCGGCGGGGATGGCGACGGACGCGCGCGGGCCCACCTGACGGATGCGGTTGCCCTCGATCAGGATGACGGCGTCGTCAACGATGCCGCCCTCGGCATTGGCCATGGTGACGACGCGGGCGCCGACCAGGGCGGTCCAGCCGGTCGGGATGTCGGCCGGGACGGTGATCGAGAGGGACGTGCCGGTCGCCGGCGGGCTGTAGGCGGTGCCGCCCGGGGCGCTGCGCAGCAGGTCCGCAAGATTGGCGCCGTAGAGCGTCGGCCCCAGGCTCCAGGAGAGGCGATTGCCGGCCCAGGCCGGATAATTGGCGCCGCCGGTCGAGACCCGGGCGATCGGCAGCTGGGTGCCCTTGGCCGATAGCTCCAGGACCCGCGCGGCGCCGAAGAAGGGCGTGACGAACAGGTTGTAATTCTCGGTGAAGGCCAGCGCGCGGCCGTCGGGCGAGAGCTCGTAGCCAGTGACCATCTCGCCCTGGGCATGATCGCGCCTGTTGCCGCCGCCCAGATCGACGCTGATCAGCTTGCGCTTCTGCTGCTCGTTGACCTCGACGAAGACCCGATCGGAAGCGGTGCCGAATTGCGGGTTGCCGCCATCGGCGACGATCCGCGTCGCGGCCCCTCCGGCGGAAGGGATTCGGAAGATGCCGGTCTCCGCCGACCAGCGGTTGGAGGTGATGCCGCCGCCGCCGCTCACCTCGTAGACGATGGTGCCGCCGTCGGGCGAGAAGCGCGGGCGGCGGTAATGGCCGGGGTTCTGGGTGATCGTGCGCGGGTTGGAGCCGTCGGCAGCGACCGTGCGGATTTCGCCGAGCCTCGCATCGTTCCACGAGACGAAGGCGATCCGGGAGCCGTCGCGCGACCAGGTCGGGAAGAGCTGGAAATCGCCGTCCGCCGCGGTCAGCGGGCGAGGCGCGTCGCCCTGCGTCGCATCGGCGATGTAGAGCCGACCGAGCGTCTCGAACACGATATGGCGACGGTCCGGCGAGACGGCGGCGAAGCGCGGCATGCGCGTCGTGACTGTCGCCGGCGCGACGTCGACCACCGGCCGCGGCGGATCGATCACCGCGCGCGTGTCGCTGACCTGAAAGGGGATTTCGGCGGCGCCCGCGCCGTCGCGATTGACCCGCCTGATCTTGCCGCCGGCCCAGAACAATATGGTCTCGCTGTCGGGCGTCCAGGCCATGTTGGGGTAGACGCCGTGGACGGCCCAGGTCTCCTGCAGATCCTGGTCGAGATCGGCATAGACCTGGCGCTCCTCGCCCGAGCGCAGATCCTTGACGAAGAGCCGGGCGCGGCCGCCGGTGCGGTGCACGAAGGCGAGGAAGCGGCCGTCGGGCGAGGGGGTCGGCCGGACCGCGCCGCCCGGGCCGCCGGCGACCTGGGTCCGCTCGCCGGTGGCGATGTCGAAGCGCTCGATCGCGAACACCTGCTGGTTCGAATCCTGCGCATATTCGAAGGTGTTGCCGGGCGTGACGTTGCGGCTGAAATAGATGGAACGGCCGTCGCGGGAATAAGCGGGCTCGCCCAATTCCTTCTGAAATTGCGGATTGGGCCGCTCGACCAAAGGCACGCCCTCGCCGACGCCCGAGACATGGTAGAGCCAGATCTCGCCGGTGCCGAGGCTGCGTTGCGTGGTGAAATGCTTCCTCGCGGCGATATATTGCCCGTCGGGGCTCCAGGTCGGCGCGTTCAGCAGGCGGAAGGTCTCGCGGGTGATCGCGCGGGCGCCGCTGCCGTCGGCGTTCATCACCCAGATATTGTCGCCGCCGCCCCGGTCCGAAGTGAAGGCGATCAGCCGCCCGTCGGGCGAGAAGCGGGGCTGCATGTCGAAGGCCAGGCCCGAGCTGATCCGCGTCGGCCGGCCGCCGGCGATCGGCATGGTGTAGATGTCGCCCAAAAGGTCGAAGG
>JBKJZJ010000283.1:0-7030 GCA_046715355.1 Allosphingosinicella sp.
GCCGCTTTCCTGATCGAAAGCCGCATCGCCAAGGCCGTGACGGGAGACGTCAAGGCGCTCTACGAATTGGGGGTCGCATTCTCGACCGGCAGCCGCGGCGTCGACGTCGACCTCGTCGAGGCGCACAAATGGTTCAACCTCGCGGCCCTGAACGGCAGCGTCCAGGCGCAGGAATGCCGCGCCGACATCGCCGAGGAGATGAGCGCCCGGGAGATCGCCGAAGCGCAGCGCCTGGCCCGCGCCTGGCTCGCCGAGATCCACCCGGTCCGCCGCGTCGCCTGACCCCTCTCCCTTCAAAGGAGAGGGAAGAGCCGCGAAGCGGCGAAGGGAGAGGGGGCAGTCGACGTGATGGGGAGCCGAGACTCCCCCTCTCCCCGGCCAGTTCGCGGTGAATGTCACCCCGTGACATTCAGGTCGTGCCGGGGGCACGACCGACCTCGAACTCCCCAATGGGGAGAGGGAGAATGGATGCCATGGCAAAACCCGCCGAAACCCCCGAAGGCCGTTCCGTCCGCCTGCTGCGCGTCGGCGAGCAGGTGCGCCATGCGTTGTCCGACATCTTGATGCGCGGCGACGTCCATGACGAAACGCTCGCCAGCCACCTGGTTTCGGTCACCGAGGTCCGGATGTCGCCCGATTTGCGCCACGCCTCCGCGTTCGTG
Organism: Allosphingosinicella sp.; assembly: GCA_046715355.1. Classification (GTDB taxonomy): domain Bacteria; phylum Pseudomonadota; class Alphaproteobacteria; order Sphingomonadales; family Sphingomonadaceae; genus Allosphingosinicella. Next base: position 663 of record JBKJZJ010000283.1, read on the forward strand.
ATCCCCCTGCTCGGCGCCAATGCGGAAGCGGTGCTCAAGGCGTTGCGCACCAACACCGCTTACCTGCAGAGCGAGGCGGCGCGGCGGGTGAACACCAAATATGCCGCCAAATTAAAATTCCTGCTCGACGAGAGCTTCGACGAAGGCAGCCATATCGACGCATTGCTGCGCGCGCCCAAGGTGGCGCAGGACCTGGAGGGCGGGAATGAAGCTTAGCGTCTTGAGTCTCGCCGCCGCTTTGGCCGCCGCGCCGCTCCACGCCCAGAATGCGCCGGAGACGGCGGACGCGCGCGCCGCGATCGCCGCCGTGCTGGCCCATCAGGCCAGCATGCGGGGCGCGGAGAGCGCGGCCGGGACCTGCGTGGAGCGCCCGCTCGCCGGGCCGCCGGCGGCGCCGGGCGCGGACGATCCGATGGTGCCGAACCATGCGGTGCGGATCGGTTTCCAGTGGCACGTGCCCGAGGCGGCGCCGATCGTCCGGCCGCCCCCCCAAAATCGTCCCGACGGGCGGCGGCAGAATCGCGAGCGGCGGCCGGAAGTTCCCTTGCCCGCGGCGCTGGCGCCGGACCTGGCCCAGCGGCTCGACGCGCTCCGCGCGGAGGCCGCGCGCGCACCGTCCGCGACGCTCGCGGAGATCGACGCGGCCCTGGTGCCCGCCCCGCTTCGCCTGCGCGACGGGGCCCGCGACTGCGGTCCCCTCACTTTGTCCGCGCCGGCCTTCGCCGGCGACGCCGCCTTCGTCGAGACCGCTTATGCCTGCGGCACGACCTGCGGAAATGGCAGCCTCTACGCCCTCCAGCGCCGCGAAGGCCGCTGGGAGGTCGTGGCCGTCGCGGACATCTGGATCAGCTGATGCCCGCCGGGCTCGGCGATGCCATGGCCGATGGCGACGTCCGCCTCGAGCCGCTCGCCGAGGCGCACCGCGCGGCGCTGAAGGCCGCCTGCGCCGAGGATCGCGACATCTGGCAGATCTACGCGACTTCCTTCGATCCCGAGCATTTCGACGCGAGCTTCGACCTCATCATGTCGCTCAAGAGATGGCGCCGCTTCGCGATCTTCTCCGGCGCGCGGCTGGTCGGCATGAGCTGCTATATCGGCATCGACGAGCATCGCGGTGCGCTCGAAATCGGCAACACTTATTATGTGCCGGAGATGCGCGGCACGGGGCTCAACCGGGCGGTCAAGGACTTGATGATCGGCCGCGCCATCGACTGCGGCCTTCGCAGGATCGAGTTCAAGGTCGATGCCCGCAATGCCCGCAGCCAAGCTGCCATGGTCAAGATCGGCGCGGTGCGCGAGGGCGTGTTGCGCGCGGACCGGATCACCTGGACCGGCCATGTCCGAGATACCGTGCTTTTTTCGATATTGGCGTCGGAACGGGAACGCTCATCTGCTATTAATCGCTGATCCGGCAGGAGCCAAGGACGACCCAAGGGAGGCTCGACATGACAAGACGCATTTTGATCGCGGCGGCCCTGCTCGGCGCCGCCCCCGCTCTCGCCTCCGGCCCGCCGAACCGCGTCGTTCCCGAGACCAAGGTGCGCAACATGGCCGATTATCTGGAGGCCGTCGCCGATCCGCAGCGGGGCGTCTACATCCGCGGCTATACCGGACAATGGTATTATGCCCGCGTGCGCGGCAATTGCGCGCGCCTGACCCGGGGCGCCTCGCTGCGCTTCAACCCCTCGCCGGGCGGCGATTTCGACCGCGACAGCACGATCCGCGCCGACGGCTGGCGCTGCATGGTCGCGAGCGTGGTCCAATCGGACGGGCCGCCGCGGCGCTGACGCGGCGGCCTTCCCAAGCGACGCGGGGACGCTAAACTCCCCGCCATGGCCAAGCTCTATTTCTACTACGCCTCGATGAATGCGGGGAAGTCGACCACGCTCCTGCAGGCCGACTTCAACTATCGCGAGCGCGGCATGGAGACGATGCTCTACACCGCCGCGATCGACGACCGCGTCGCGCAGGGCGTGATCGCCTCGCGCATCGGCCTCAAGACCGGCGGCAATCTCTACGACGCGCGCACCGACATCCGCCACGAGGTCGAGGAGGAGCTGAAGAAGCGCAAGCTGCACTGCATCCTCCTCGACGAGGCGCAGTTCCTGACCCGCGCCCAGGTCGTCCAGCTCGCCTCGATCTGCGACGAGCTCGACATTCCCGTGCTCGCCTTCGGCCTGAGGACCGACTTCCAGGCCAATCTGTTCGAGGGCAGCGCGCACCTGCTGGCGCTCGCAGACACGCTCGTCGAGCTGAAGGCGGTGTGCGATTGCGGGCGCAAGGCGACGATGAACCTGCGCGTCGACGCAGACGGCCGCGCCGTCAAGCACGGCGCCTCGATCGAGATCGGCGGAAACGACCGCTACATCTCGCTCTGCCGGCGCCATTTCATGGAGCGGATCGCCGAGGTGGACGGCGAGCAGCTCCGGCTCAGCTTGACCCGGGCGGCGGCCGCGGGCTGAGCCCGTTGAACCGGGGCCAAGGCACCCCATATCCGGAGCAGGTCCGGAGGGGTATTTCGCATGGTCAGCCCGCTTTTCACCGCTTTCGCCCTGATCGCCGCCGGCCGCGTCGAAGTGCCGCCCCCGCCCGCGCAGCCCATGCCGGTGCCCGAGATCCGGGGCTTCGTCCGCGCCCGGGAGGACGAGGACGACGCTGACAGGGCGCCGCCTCGCCGCTAGACGCGGCGCGTGCATGGCTGGCTGATCATCGACAAGCCCGTCGGGCCGACCTCCACTCAGGTCGTCGGCGCGGTCAAGCGCGCGCTGCGCGAGGGCGGCTATGCCAAGGTCAAGGTCGGCCATGGCGGCACGCTCGACCCGCTGGCGTCGGGGGTGCTGCCGATCGCGCTCGGTGAGGCGACCAAGCTTTCGGGGCGGATGCTGGACGCCGACAAGGCCTATATATTCACCATCGCCTTCGGGGCGGAGACCGATACGCTCGACGCGGAGGGCAAGATCGTCGCGACGTCCGGGCACATCCCCGATTGGAGCGACATCGAGGATGTGTTGGCGGATTTCGAGGGAGAGATCGAGCAGGTGCCCCCCTCCTTTTCGGCGCTCAAGGTCGACGGCGACCGGGCCTATGACTTGGCTCGCGCGGGCCAGGACGTGAAGCTCGCGCCGCGCAAGGTCACCATCCATGAAATCCACTATCTCTGCGAGGGGATGGACGATGGCGTGCGCTGGGCGACGCTCGGCGTCAGGGTTTCCAAGGGCACCTACATCCGCTCGCTCGCCCGGGACATCGCCCGGGCGCTCGGCACGGTCGGCCACGTCGCCATGTTGCGCAGGACGAAGGCCGGGCCCTTCACCCTCGACCAAGCGATTTCGCTGGACAAATTGGGGGAAGCCGCTAAGCGCCGCACCCTTGAAGAACACCTCCTGCCACTGGCGGCGGGGCTGGACGACATCCCGGCTCTACCCGTCACCCCCGATCAGGCAGGGGCGCTCCGCCAGGGGCGGACGTTGATCGGGATCGCCGCACAGCCGGGGCTCCACCTTGCGACCGACCAAGACGTACCGGTCGCGCTCGTGGAGCTTGGCGAAGGGGAACTTCGCGTGGTGCGCGGCTTCAACCTGTGACTTTATGAAGGAGTGCAACGATGTCGGTAACCGCCGAGCGCAAGCAAGAGATCATCAAGGACAATGCCCAGGCCAAGGGCGACACCGGTTCGCCCGAGGTGCAGGTCGCGATTTTGACCGAGCGGATCGTCAACCTGACCGAGCATTTCAAGACCCACGCCAAGGACAATCACTCGCGGCGCGGCCTGCTGATGCTGGTCAACAAGCGCCGTTCGCTGCTCGATTATCTGAAGCGCGAGGACAATGCGCGCTACGCAGCCCTGATCGCGAAGCTCGGCCTTCGCAAGTAGGAGAAGGCCCGGCTTCCCGGGCCTTTTTCGTGTCCCGGCGCAGGCCGGGATCCAGTCAAACGACGAGCGCGGGAGCGCTCTTCTGATTGGGAAACTGGACCCCGGCCTTCGTCGGGGAACGACGGCGAGAGGCAATCCGGCCGACCGCCACGGACCAATACCGGTCCGCACACATGAGGCCCCCGCCGCATATGGCCGCGGGAGTTTGAAGGAAAACCAATGTTCGACATGAAGAAAGTTGAAATCGAGTGGGGCGGCAAGACGCTGACCCTCGAAACCGGCCGCGTCGCCCGCCAGGCCGACGGCGCGGTTCTCGCCACCTATGGCGAAACCGTCGTCCTCTGCGCGGTCACCGCCGCGCGCTCGGTCAAGGAAGGGCAGGATTTCTTCCCGCTGACCGTCCATTATCAGGAAAAATTCTCGGCCGCCGGGCGCATCCCGGGCGGCTTCTTCAAGCGCGAGCGCGGCGCCACCGAGAAGGAGACTCTGACGAGCCGCCTGATCGATCGGCCGATCCGCCCGCTGTTTCCGGACGGCTTTGCCAACGAGATTAACGTGATCGCGCAGGTCCTCTCCTATGACGGCGAGACCGAGGCCGACATCCTCGCGATGATCGCGGCCTCGGCGGCGCTGACCATTTCGGGCGTCCCCTTCATGGGCCCGATCGCCGCCGCCCGCGTCGGCTACCAGGACGGCGAGTATCAGCTCAACCCCGGCATGGACCAGGTCAGGGAAGGCCAGCTCGACCTCATCGTCGCCGGCACCCACGACGCGGTGATGATGGTCGAATCCGAAGCCAGGGAGCTCTCCGAAGAGGTCATGCTGGGCGCGGTCATGTTCGCCCATCGCGAGCTGCAGAAGGTGATCCAGCTGATCATCAAGCTCGCCGAAAAGTCCGCCAAGGACCCCTGGGAGCTGCCGGAGGCGGCCGACACCTCCGCGGTCAAGGCGAAGCTCAAGACGCTGATCGGCAAGGACCTCGAGGCGGCCTACAAGCTGACCGACAAGCAGGCCCGCCAGAACGCGATCGCCGACGCCCGCACCAAGGCGCGCGAGGCCTTCGAGGAGCTGAAGAACGACAAGCCCGAGGAATATCTCGCCAGCCTCAAGCTGGTGAAGAAGCTCGAGGCGGACATCGTCCGCGGCGCGATCCTGAAGGACGGCCGCCGCATCGACGGCCGCGACACCAGGACGGTCCGCCCGATCGAGGCGATCGTCGGCTTCCTGCCGCGCACCCACGGTTCGGCGCTGTTCACGAGGGGCGAGACCCAGGCGATCTGCACGACCACGCTCGGCACCAAGGAATCCGAGCAGATGATCGACGGCCTGACCGGCCTCTCCTACGAGCGCTTCATGCTCCACTACAATTTCCCGCCTTATTCGGTCGGCGAAGTCGGCCGCTTCGGCGCGCCGGGCAGGCGTGAGGTCGGCCATGGCAAGCTCGCCTGGCGCGCGCTCAAGGGCGTGCTGCCGACGCACGAGGAATTCCCCTATACGATCCGCATCCTCTCCGACATCACCGAGTCGAACGGCTCGTCCTCGATGGCGACGGTCTGTGGCGGCTCGCTCTCGATGATGGACGCGGGCGTTCCGCTGAAGCGTCCGGTTTCCGGCATCGCCATGGGCCTGATCATGGAAGGCAAGGACTTCGCGGTGATCAGCGACATCCTGGGCGACGAGGACCATCTCGGCGACATGGACTTCAAGGTCGCCGGCACCTCGGAGGGCATCACCTCGCTGCAGATGGACATCAAGATCGCCGGCATCACCGAGGAGATCATGAAGGTCGCGCTCGCCCAGGCGAACGAGGGCCGCGCCCATATCCTGGTGGAGATGGCCAAGGCGCTCGATCACACCCGCGAGGAGCTTTCCGCCCACGCGCCGAGGATCGAGACCATGTCGATCGACAAGGCGAAGATCCGCGACATCATCGGAACGGGCGGCAAGATCATCCGCGAGATCGTCGCCACGACGGGCGCCAAGGTCGACATCGACGACGAGGGCGTGATCAAGATCAGCTCGTCCGACCTCAGCCAGATCGAGGCCGCGCGCCAGTGGATCCTGGGCATCGTCGAGGAGCCCGAGGTCGGCAAGGTCTATCAGGGCAAGGTCGTCAACATCGTCGATTTCGGCGCGTTCGTGAACTTCATGGGCGGCAAGGACGGCCTCGTCCACGTCTCGGAGATCAAGGCCGAGCGCGTCGAGAACGTCCGCGACGCACTGGCCGAGGGCCAGGAAGTCAAGGTCAAGGTCCTCGAGATCGACCAGCGCGGCAAGGTCCGCCTGTCGATGCGCGTCGTCGACCAGGAAACCGGCGCCGAGCTGGAGGACACCCGTCCCCCGCGCGAAGGCGGCGACCGGGATCGTGGGCCGCGCGGCGATCGTGGCGATCGCGGGCCGAGGCGTGACGGCGGCGGCGACCGTGGTCGAGGGCCGCGTCGCGATGGCGGCGGCGGTGGCGGCAGGGACCGCGACCGCGGGCCTCGTCGTGACG
>JBKJZJ010000284.1:0-5467 GCA_046715355.1 Allosphingosinicella sp.
GTGCCGCCCCGAGGGCCCCCGGCCCGGCATCGAGGACACGATCTGGTTCCGCAAGGACATCGGCCGCCGCCACAATGCCGATCCGCGCTGGATATTGCAGTTGCTCTGCCGGCGCGGCCACATCACCAAGAACGAGATCGGCGCGATCCGCATCGCGGCGGGCGAGACATTGTTCGAAGTCCCGCGCGCCGCGGCGGGCAAGTTCGCAGCCGCGCTCAAGCGCACCGCCGGCGGCGACGCCGACGGCGAAGGCGGCATCCGCATCGAGGCCGTGGAGGGCAAGCCCCGCGACGCCGCGCGCGAGAACCGGCGCGCCGGCCCGCCGCCGCGGCACGAGGCCAAGCCCTATCGCAAAGGCCCGAAGCCCCATCGCGGACGTTGATTCCCTCCCCCTGGAGGGATGAAACAGTCTGGGGGACTGTTTCATGGTTAGGGTGGGGGTGTTCGGTGTTCGAGACCAGTCTCGGAGGCCGAACCCCCTCCCCCTACCCCCTCCCCGCCGGGAGGGGAGTTTGAGGCTAAACCACCCCGAACGCCAGCATCGCGTCCGCCACCTTCTTGAAGCCTGCGATGTTCGCGCCCTTCACATAGTCGGTATAGCCGCCGCCGCGGTCGCCATGTTCGAGGCAGCGCTGGTGGATGCCGTCCATGATCTCCTTGAGCAAAGCCTGGAGCTCGGATTCCTTCCAGGAGCGGCGCTCGCTGTTCTGGCTCATTTCGAGGCCGGAGACGGCGACGCCGCCGGCGTTCGAGGCCTTGCCCGGCGCGTAGAGCAGTTTCGCGTCCTTGAAGACGTGCACGCCCTCGAGGTCGGTCGGCATGTTGGCGCCCTCCGAGACGGCGATACAGCCATTCTTGACCAGGGTGCGGGCATCCTTGCCGAGCAACTCGTTCTGGGTCGCGCAGGGCAGAGCGACGTCGCACTCGACCGCCCAGGGGCGCAGGCCCGCATGGAAGGTCGCGTTCTTATATTCGTCGGCATATTGCGAGATGCGGCCGCGGCGCTTGGTCTTGTGCGCCTTGACCCAGTTGATCTTCTCCTGGTCGATGCCGTCGGGGTCGTGGACGAAGCCCTCCGAGTCCGACAGGGTCAGCACCTTGCCGCCGAGCTGGTTGATCTTCTCGGCGGCGTGGGTCGCGACATTGCCCGAGCCCGAAATCGCCGCGCGCAGCCCGGTCATGTCCCTGCCCTTGGTCTTCAGCATGTTCTCGAGGAAATAGACCGCGCCATAGCCGGTCGCCTCGGGCCGGATCAGCGAGCCGCCATATTCCATGCCCTTGCCGGTCAGCACGCCGGTAAACTGGTTGGTGATGCGCTTATACTGGCCAAACATATAGCCGATCTCGCGCCCGCCGACGCCGATGTCGCCAGCCGGCACGTCGGTGTCCGCGCCGATATGGCGGTAGAGCTCGGTCATGAAGCTCTGGCAGAAGCGCATGATTTCGCCGTCGGTCTTGCCCTTGGGGTTGAAGTTGGAGCCGCCCTTGCCGCCGCCCATGGGCAGGCCCGTCAGCGCGTTTTTGAAGGTCTGCTCGAAGGCGAGGAACTTGAGGATCGACTCGTTGACCGAGGGGTGGAAGCGGATGCCGCCTTTATAGGGGCCGATCGCATTGTTGTTCTGGACGCGATAGCCGCGCTGGACGCGGATATTGTGGTTGTCGTCCTCCCAGCAGACGCGGAAGGAGACGATCCGGTCGGGCTCGGCGATCCGCCTCAATATCTGCCAGCGATGATAATCCTCGCGGCCCGAGGTGAACTCGAAAATGTCCTCGGCGACTTCCTGCACCGCCTGGATGAACTCGGTCTGGCCCGGATTGCGCCGCTCGACGCCCGCCATGAAGCCTTCCAGATCCACATGCTCGGAATCGCGCGTAACGCCCTCGCCCCTGCTCATGCTTTCGCCTCCCCAAAGATCGCGGCGCGGCTCCGGTGGCGGAGTCGCGAAGGCGATGACCATAACAGCTTTTTCCGCGAAGGAACCCGCCCACCGACAAGCGCGTCGCGCGGCGTAAGGGGGGAAAGGGGACAGTTACTTTTCCGAAGGTCGGTGACTGTCTTGCGCCGACGTGCGGAAAAGTAACTGTCCCCATTCAGCGCATCGCCACCGGGCCGCCGGCCGGCCAGTCGGTGTCGCCGACGCGGCGCAGGTTCATCTCGAAGACCTGCCGCGGCGGCGCCTCGCCGGCGATGCGGTAGCCGACCTCGCGAAAGGTGCCGTCGCCGAAGGTCGCGGTATAGCGGATGATCGCGCCCGGGCCGGCCGGCACTTCCCAGACATAGCCGTCGGCGGTGACGCGGAGCGGAAAGCTCCCCGAAAAGCCCCGCGCCCAGCTGGTCAGGCTGTAGCTGCGCGTCATCGGATTGTAGGAGATGATTCCGAAGGCGTTGAAGCGGACGGTGCCGGCGGCGTCGTAGCCGCGTCCTTCGACGACCCGGATCGAGCCGTCGAGCATTGGGCCGATCCGCTCGGTCTGGGTGATCTCATGCCGGCCCTCCGGCGTGACCGACCAGGCGGGGCCGCGCCAGATGCCGTCCATCCGCGCGAACGGCGCCATCGCCTCGCGCTGGGCCGCGATCAGCGCGGCTGGATCGGGCGGCGCCTGGGCCGCGAGCGGCGCCGGCGCGATCAAGGCCAGGGCGATCAGGGGAATCATGCGCATCTTCGCTCTCCTACTTTGGAAAGCAAAGTACACTGCGTTGCGGCCGGAGTCAATCAGCCGTCGAGGATCTTGTCGATCGCCTTGCTGACCGTGCCGATCGCGGCCATGCCGTCGACGCGGCGGACGATGCCGTGGGCCTCGTAATGCGGCAGGATCGGCGCGGTCTTGGCGCGATATTCGGCCATGCGGGTCCTGACCGCCTCCTCATTGTCGTCGGCGCGGCGCTTGAATTCGTGGCTGCCGCAGACGTCGCAGGTGCCGGCGACCACGGGCTGCTTGAACGTGTCGTGATAGGGCGTGTTGCATTTGGCGCAGGAGAAGCGGCCGGCGATGCGTTCGACCAGGGCGTCCTCGTCGACCACGAGCTCGACGACATGATCGAGGTGGAGGCCCTTTGCGGCAAGCAGCCGGTCGAGCGACCCGGCCTGGACGGCGGTGCGCGGATAGCCGTCGAGGATGAAGCCCCTGCCGATGTCGGGCTCGTCGAGCCGGTCGGAGAGGATCTTGTCGACGATCGCGTCGCTGACCAGTTCGCCCGCCGCCATCACCGCTTTGGCCTTCCTGCCCACCGCGGTGCCGGCGGCCACGGCGGCGCGGAGCATGTCGCCGGTGGAAAGCTGGACCATGTCCCGCTCCTCGACCAGCCGGCTCGCCTGGGTGCCCTTTCCGGCGCCCGGCGGTCCCAGCAGGATGATGTTCATCCCGGGACCTTCATCGTTTCCCGAGGCCGCCCTTCAGCTTGGCGCGCTTGATGAGGTCGCCATATTGGTGGGCGATGAGGTGGCTTTGGATCTGGGTCACCGTATCCATCGTCACGTTGACGACGATGAGCAGGCTCGTACCGCCGAGATAGAAGGGGATGCCCATCCTGGCGATCGCGAATTCGGGGACCAGGCAGATCAGGGTGAGATAGGCGGCGCCCACCACGGTGACCCTGGTCAGCACGTAATCGAGATATTCCTCGGTGCGCTTGCCGGGGCGGATGCCGGGGATGAAGCCGCCATATTTCTTGAGATTCTCGGCCGTCTCCTCGGGGTTGAAGACCACCGCGGTGTAGAAGAAGCAGAAGAAGATGATGCCGGCGCCGTAGAGGAACATGTAGAGCGGCGAGCCGTGCTGCAGCGCCGTGGTGATGGTGATCACGAAATCGCCCCAGGCGCTCTCGCCCGCCGCGCGCTGGCCGCCGAACTGGACCAGGGTCAGCGGTAAAAGCAGCAGCGAGGAGGCGAAGATCGGCGGGATCACCCCCGCCGTGTTGACCTTCAGCGGCAGGTGCGAACGCTCCTGCTGGATCTGGCCCCGCGCCGTCTGGCGCTTGGGATATTGGATCAGCACCCGGCGCTGCGCCCGCTCCATGAAGCAGATGAACAGCACCAGGAAGGCGACCATCACGATGATCACGATGATCACCATCGCATCGAGGCTGCCCGAGCGGCCGCCTTCGAACATCTGGGCGAGCGCGGTCGGCAGCTGGGCGACGATGCCCGCCATGATGATCAGCGAGATGCCGTTGCCGATGCCGCGGCTGGTGATCTGCTCGCCGAGCCACATCAGGAACATGGTGCCGCCGACCAGGTTGATGACGCAGGTCACTCGGAACATCAGGCCCGGATTGAGCACCGACGAGCCGCCCGAGCCCGCGCCGGCGCTTTCCAGGCCCACGGCCATGAAATAGCCCTGGATGATGCACAAGACGACGGTGCCGTAGCGCGTATATTGGTTGATCTTCTTGCGCCCGCTCTCGCCCTCCTTCTTGAGCGCGCCGAGCGTCGGCGACATGGTGGTGGCGAGCTGCATGACGATGGACGCGGTGATGTAGGGCATCACCCCCATCGCGATCAGGCTCATCCGCTCCAGGCCGCCGCCCGAGAACATGTTGAAGAAATCGAGCACCCCGCCCCTGGTGGTGTCGAAGAGCGCGGCGAGCCGGGTCGGATCGATGCCCGGCAGCGGCACGAAGCTGAGCAGCCGGAAGACGACCAGCGCCCCCAGTGTGAACCACAATCTCTTCTTGAGGTCGGTCGCCTTGGAGAAGCTGCCAAGGCTGATGTTGGAGGCCATTTGTTCGGCGGAGGATGCCATGGAGCTTTCGACCTTTTGCGCGTTCAAAGGGGGGATTGCCCGCCCGGAAATCCAGACCGCCCATCCTGAGTAGCCGGTGAGCCTGTCGAACCGGCGTATCGAACGATCCTTCGATACGGGCCTTCGCCAGGCTCAGTCCCTACTCAGGATGAGCGGGGGTGAGGAGGCTCTATATAGTGAGCCCCGCCCGCTTGTCAGCCTTCCGCCTTGGGCCGCTTCTTGACGCTGTTCTTCTTGGCCTTGGCCTTGTCGGCGGCCGAGACCAGCTCGATCAGCTCGACCTTGCCGCCGGCCTCCTCGATCGCCTTGCGCGCGCCCGCCGAGATGCCGGCGACCCTGACGCTGAGCTTGGCCTTCAACTCGCCCTTGCCGAGGAGGCGCACGCCGTTCTTGCCGCCGCGCGCCAGGCCCGCGCCCTTCAGCGCTTCGTGGTCGAGGAGGCCCTTGGCGTCGAGCTTGCCGGCGTCGATCGCCTTCTGGATCGCGCCGACATTCACCTCGGCATGATCCTTGGCGAAGATGTTGTTGAAGCCGCGCTTCGGAATCCGCATGTGCAGCGGCATCTGCCCGCCCTCGAAGCCGAAGACGGAGACGCCGGAGCGGCTCTTCTGGCCCTTCTGGCCGCGGCCGGCGGTCTTGCCGACCCCCGAGCCGATGCCCCGGCCGACGCGCACCCGGCTCTTGCGGGCGCCCTTATTGTCGCGGATCTCATTCAGTTTCATGT
>JBKJZJ010000285.1:0-5985 GCA_046715355.1 Allosphingosinicella sp.
AACCCGCCCCCGGCCTTATCCACCGGTTACCCCCCGCGCCTCTAGCGCTTAAGAGCGGGGGCGTGACTTTCTCGCTCGACCGCTTCGATCTCGACGCTTTCGTCGCCGCCACGCTCGTCGAGGATCTCGGCGAGGCGGGCGACATCACATCGGCGGCGGTGATCCCGGCCGAAGCGCGCTTCACCGGCGTGATGGACAGCCGCGAGGCGATCGTCGTCGCCGGCCTGCCGGTCGCCGAAGCCTTCTTCCGCGCGCTCGATCCGGATGTGGCGATCGAGCGCCGCGCCGCGGATGGCGATCGGGCCGGCGCCGGCACCGACCTGCTCCGCCTGTCCGGCAATGCCCGCGCCCTGCTCGCCGCCGAGCGGTCGGCGCTCAACATCGTCCAGCATCTTTCCGGCATGGCCACGCTCACCCGGCTCTATGTCGAGGCGATCGCCGGAACCGGCGCGGTGCTGCTCGACACGCGCAAGACCATCCCGGGCCTGCGCATGCTGGAAAAATATGCGACGCGGATGGGCGGCGCGCGCAATCATCGCATGGGCCTGTGGGACGCGGCGATGATCAAGGACAATCATGTCGCGGTCGCCGGCTCGGTCGCCGAAGCGGTCCGCCGCGCCGCCGCCGCCGGCATCGGCCGGATCATCGTCGAGGTCGACAGGCTCGACCAGATCGAGCCCGCGCTCGCCGCCGGCGCCACCCACCTCCTGCTCGACAATATGGACGCGGCCATGCTGGGCGAGGCGGTCGCCAGAGTCGCGGGGCGGGTTCCCACCGAAGCCAGCGGCGGCGTCACCTTGGAGACGATCCGCGCCAAGGCGGCAACGGGTGTCACCTACGTCTCGGTCGGCCGCATCACCCAATCGGCGCCGGCGGCCGATATCGGCCTGGATTTCTCGGCGGTCTAAATCTCCCGCCGCCCCACCACCCGCCCCTCGATCACCCCGGTTTCGGGATGGTGCCTGTCGAGCCAGCGCTTCACGATCCTGAGGTTGCGCGTGTTCGAGCGGAAGAAGAAATCCGGGATCGCGCCGATGAAGGGGATGAGCCCCAGCAGGAAGTCGATGCCGATATTGCCGGCCATGCGGAAGAGGTGCCAGCGCGACATGCCGAGGTTGCGCGACTCCCAGGCGATCCACGCCCCCATCGAGGCGGCTACGACGCCGCCGACCACCGGGATGAGGTCGAGGATGACGTCGAGGCCGATCTTGCGGCTGGTGCCGGGAATGGTGAAGGCGCGCTCGAGCAGATGCTCCATCGCCTCGATCCGCTGGCGGACCGAGGCCGGGTCGCGGCCGATCGACAGCCGGTCCGCCATCTTTCCATATTGGGCCTGGTTCATGGCCATGCTCAGTCTCGCTCCGCAATCAGGTTCACCGCGGGATGCCGCGCGAACGGGTTGGGCCGAAAGCCGGTCAGCCGCCGCGGAACGAGCGACCAGCGAACCGGCTGGGTCAGGGGGATAAACGGCGTCAGGCCGGTAAGTATCCGGTCGGCGATCGCGAATTGCGCCTGCCGGTCGGCCGGCCGCGCGGCCAGCCGCGCCGCGAGCAAGGCGGCGTCGGCGGCCGGATCGCAGACCGCGCTGACCTCGCAGGTGAAGTGCCGCAAATACCAGCTGGCGAGATTGGCGGGCGCGACCTCGTCGATGAGGACGAGGTCGGCGGGCTGGTCAAGGCCGACCCGCACCGCATCGACGCCGATCAGCCGCCAGTCGTGGCGCAGATAGGCGAAGGCCAGCCGGTAGCCGGGTCCCTCCGGCATGGCGACGCGCAGCCGGAGCGGCGCCTCCAGCGCCAGCGCGGCGATCGCGCGGGCGGCCTCGTCGCGGCGCTGCTCCTGCGGCGAGGCGGCCCAATCGGGCAGCGCGGGACCGGGCAGCTCTTGCACGCCCGCCGCGACCAGTCCGGTGCGCGGCGCGGCGCCGGGCGCGCCGATCGCCGCCGCCAGTGTCTGGCGGTCGACCGCCATCGCCAGCGCGCGCCGCACCGCGGGATCGGCGAGCGGGCCCTCGCGCGCGATGAAGGCGAGGCCGAACAGACCGCTCACCGGATCGAAGACGAACGCGCCGTCCGGCAACTCGGCGGCGCGCGCCAGCGGCAGATCGCCCATCGTGCCGCCGACCACCAGCACCCTTTGGCCCCGGGCGAAGCGGGCGATGGCGAGCGCGGCCCGCTCGCCGCGCAGCAGGATATCCGGCGCGGCTTCGCTCTGCTCGTCCTCCTCGGTGCGCAGCCGCTGCAGGCGGACGCCGCCGCCCCCGTCGGCCTCCGGCCGATAGGGTCCGGTGCCGTAACCTTGCCGCGCGACCGCCAGCTCGGGATGGGCGAGCAGCTGCAGGAAGAAGGGCCGGGCGCCGCGCAGGCTGATCTCGAGCACCTCGTCGGTCATCGGCTCGATCGCGGCGATGGCGCCGAGCACGGGCTTCAGCGGATTGCGGCTGGACCGGCTCAGGGCCGCGCGCAGCCGCTCGGCGACCTGATAGGCGGTGACCCGGCCGCCATTGGCCCATTGCGCCCGGCGCAGGCGGAACGTGTACCTGAGCCCGTCGTCGGAGATGATCCAGCTCTGGGCCAGAGCCGGCTCGATCTCGCCCGCGGCGTTGAACCGGACCAGGCCCTGCGCGACGCCGTCGGTGAGGAAGGCGGACGGGGCATCGAGCGGCGCGAGATTGGGATTGGCGAGCCGCGGCGGGCCGCCGATGGCGCTCACCTCGATCGGCCCGCTCTCGCGCGCCTCGCAGCCGGCAAGGCCGAGGAAAGCGGCGAGGCCCGCGCAGAGCAGGGGTCTGAGGAGGTTCATGCGGGTGCATATTAGCGCCGGGCCCGCGAAAAGCAGCCGCCCTTTACGGCTCTTTCACCTGTCGGCGGCATAAGGCCGCGATCATGACGCGCAAACCCCCAGGAGCGGGCGACGACCAAGGAGAAGTGCCCGGCTTCCGGTCCCGCCGCGCCGCGCGCGTGGCGGTGGGCGGCGCCGAGGCGAGCCTCAATCCGGACCGCGTCTACGCCGTCGAGATCAAGGTCAGGGACATCTCGTCGGCCGGCTTCATGGCCGAATGCGCCGAGCCGGTGCGGATCGGCTCCTACGTCTCGCTCGACATCCCCGGCATCGGCCAGGTCGAGGCGCAGGTGCGCTGGCAGATCGGCGACCGGATGGGCGGCATGTTCCTCGACCCGATCAGCCTGGCGCAATGTGAGTGGACGGCGGTGAAGGCGCAGGCGGCTTGAAGGGGAGCAGGCTTGGCCGGGATTCGGTTAGGCGCTGGCGCGACGCACGTCGGCCGCTTCTCGGAACGTATAATCGAAGGTGCAATCGATATCGTTGCGGCACCGCCACCGGCGCATCCCTGGCTTGACTCTGGTTTGTGGAACCGGTCCAATCTTGTGCGGACGGCGAGATTTGAACTAGACGAGTAGATACTTCTCTTTGCTTTCAAGACTAAAGCGGCGTTGTCGAGACACAAAGAGAATGTTGGGGGACGCTCGCAGACGGAACTATGGTCCTGCATGAAGCTATACGCGCGTCGGCATGTGGGAGCTATCGAGCCGCCGATGTATCAAAGATACAATCGTCAACAGATCTTCCGCATCATCTTTCGACATCGGCCATTTGATGCGCGCCTCGTGGGCGCTCGGGTTCCTGAACATCCCAAACACGCCTCGAACGAGATTGGCGAAACCACTTTGTTCGCTGCGTTCGCTTTGTGTCGCGAGCGGATTAATTGCGAGCAGCGGCGGGGTGCCGCCCAGCGCCCGGTCCACCAAGGTCGATCCATCATCTAAGAGTCCGGTCTTTGCCCGCATTTTGTCTGCGACGCTTTTCGCCGCCTCTTGCACAGCGTGGAAATAATCATCGGCAAGCAGTTCTGCTCGACAAAATCTCAATACATCTGGATGGACGCGGCGCCCTTCCAAATCGCCGCGGAGATCGCGAGCCCGGCGATCGGCCTCGGTCAGCGTGGACACACTTTCCACCGGCTTGAGTTCTCCGGCTTCGGTCACGACCAGCCCGCAGAAAGCGAGCGCTCGGTTTACATTCATGCGCATGGGTTCGAAGCGATGTGGGTCGCGCACGTAGCGCGCGGGGCTCATTGCCTTCCTAATGAAGCCCAGGATTCGGGTGCGATCCTGTCTCTTGTTCTGGCTTTCCACGATGGCATTGTAGATCCGATGTCGTTTCGTTCCAGGTCCTGGGTCTCGCAACTCGCAGGATCGGAAAAGGAAATCGATCTCCGTATTTGTTAGCCCATCGGTCGTGTCGCCCAGCGCACTTGCAATCGCTTCAAGCTGTGCCTGTGTGAGAAGGACCGAAGGCATATGTACCGAACACCTTCCTGAAACGCGCATCGCTGGTGCGGACGGCGGGACTTGAACCCACACTTCCCGAAGGAAAGCAGATTTTAAGTCTGCTGCGTCTACCGATTTCGCCACGTCCGCATATGCGGGACGTGCGCCGATTGGCGGTCCCGCGTCAACGCCCCCGTTCTGAGCCTGCCTGCCCCGGACCCCGCTTCGGGGCCGAAGGGCCTCAGACGTTCAGGCGCTCGCGCATTTCCTTGCCGGGCTTGAAATAGGGGACGCTCTTGGCGGAGACGTCGACCGGCTCGCCGGTGCGCGGGTTGCGGCCCTTGCGCGCGTCGCGGCCGCGGGTGGAGAAGGCGCCGAAGCCGCGCAGCTCGACACGGCCGCCATTTTGCAGCTGCTCGATGATCGAATCGAAGAAGGCCGAGACGACCCGCTCGACCTCCTTCAAGGTCAGATCGGGATGATCGTCGCAGAGCTTCTGGACCAGTTCGGATCGGATCACGGCACTCCCCCTTCAAGGCCTATAGTTACCGGAACCGCCGGCCCATGTCGCGAGCCCCCGCGGGCGACATGCTCAGCGCGACATTCGCACCGATATTGATAAAAATCAACCCGAGGTCAGCGAAAAATCCGAGCAATTCAATAAGGTAAGCATCACCCGCCCGGAAGGCCGGCGGGCGCTCGGCAAGGAGCGCCCGCCGTAAGGGAAATTAGGATTTCTTTTGCTTCAGGGCCTCGCCCAAAATGTCGCCAAGGGAGGCGCCGGAATCCGACGAGCCATACTGGGCGACGGCCTGCTTCTCCTCGGCGATCTGCAGCGCCTTGATCGAGAAATTGGGCTTCTTCGAGCGGTCGAAGCCGATCACCAGCGCGTCGAACTTCTGGCCGACCTGGAAGCGCTCGGGGCGCTGCTCGTCGCGGTCGCGGCCAAGGTCGGTGCGCTTGATGAAGCCGGTGACGCCGTCGTCGCCGACCTGCACTTCGAGCCCGCCGTCGCGCACTTCCAGCACGGTGACGGTGACGGTCTCGTTCTTGTTGACCCCGGCGCCGCCCGCCGCGCCGCCGGCGCCGCCTTTGGCGACCCCGCCGCGCTCGAGCTGCTTCATGCCGAGCGAAATCCGCTCCTTCTCGACATCGACGTCGAGCACCACGGCCTTCACCGTCTCGCCCTTGTGGTGCAGATTGAGCGCCTCCTCGCCGGTCACGCCCCAGGCGATGTCCGACATGTGGACCATGCCGTCGACGTCGCCGTCCAGCCCGACGAACAGGCCGAACTCGGTCGAATTCTTGACCTCGCCCTCGACCTCGGTGCCGACCGGGTGCTTCTCGGCGAAATCCGACCAGGGATTGGCCTGCGCCTGCTTGAGGCCCAATGAGATGCGGCGCTTCTCCTCATCGACCTCGATCACCGCCACGTCGACCTCCTGCGAAGTGGAGACGATCTTGCCCGGGTGCACGTTCTTCTTGGTCCAGCTCATCTCGGAGACGTGGACCAGCCCCTCGATGCCGGGCTCCAGCTCGACGAAGGCGCCATATTCGGTGATGTTGGTGACTCGGCCCTTGAATACGCCGCCGACCGGATATTTGGCGCCCGCGCCCTCCCAGGGATCGCTCTCCAGCTGCTTCATGCCCAAGGAGATGCGCTGCGTGTCGCGGTTGATGCGGATGATCTGCACCT
>JBKJZJ010000286.1:0-3157 GCA_046715355.1 Allosphingosinicella sp.
AGCCGGCGAGGCGGACCGCGAGCCAGGGATTGGGCCGCGGCGTCACCATCCGGCCGTTGAGCCAGCGCCCGTCGCCAAGCTGGATCGAGAGGCGCAGCGTTTGCAACCGGCGCAGCCTTTCCTCAGCGCGCACGCGCTGCTCGGGCCCGAGCCGCTCGCGCGCCCGCGGCGGGAGCTGAACCTCGTCGCTGACCGCGCCGCGCGCGTCCCGGATCGCGAGGCCGGCGCCGGCGGCCTGGTCGCGCAGCCGCGCCGCGATCCGCTCGTCATTCCCTTGGGGCGGAACGATGCTGTCCGGATCGATGGAGAAGCGGCCGCGGCGGCCGCGGCCGTCCAGCGCTTCGGCCTGCCGCGGCGGCGGCAAGGCGCCGATGCGCTGCGCGAAATTGACGAAGCGGGCGATCGGCGGCCCTTCGATCTGGTTGCGGGTCGCGCGCAGGCGCTCGTTGAAGACGAGGCTGAAATTGATCGCCTGCGCGACCAGCAGGGCCAGCGCCATGACCAGCGCGATCTGGCCGATCAGGCTCTTGGGGAGCAGCCGCCTCACAATTTCCTGACGTCCGCCGCGAGCAGGTAACCGCCCCCCCAGACCGTCTTGATCAGCTTGGGATCGGCGGAATCGACCTCGATCTTCTTGCGGAGGCGGCTGATATGATTGTCGATGCTGCGCTCGAACGCGGCGAGCTCGCGGTCCTGGGAGAGGTCCAGCAATTGCTCGCGGCTCAGCACCCGGCGCGGATGCGTAACGAAGGCGTGCAGGAGATTATATTCGCCGGTCGAGAGCGGGATCGCGACTCCGTCCTCGCCGATCAGCTCGCGCTCGCCGCTCTTCAATATCCACGGGCCGAAGCCGTAGCTGTCTGTGTCGGGCGCGCGCACCAAAGCGCCGTTCTCGCCGACCCGGCGCAGCACCGCCTTGATCCGGGCGAGCAATTCGCGCGGGGAGAAGGGCTTGGTCACATAATCGTCGGCGCCGATCTCGAGGCCGACGACGCGGTCCATCTCTTCCGCCTTGGCCGTGACCAGGATCACGGGGATCGAGGTGGTGGCGCGGATATAGCCGGCGAGGCTCAGCCCGTCTTCGCCGGGCATCATGACGTCCAGGAGGACGAGATCGATCGCATAGGCTGTCAGCAGCTGGCGCGCCGCCGCCGCATTCTCCGCCTTGGTCACGCGCACGCCGTTGCGCGACAAATAGGTCGCGAGCGGATCGCGTATGTCACGCTCGTCGTCGACGAGGAGGATGTGCGGGTCGCCGGCCATGCGCGGCTTATTAGGGGCCGGGCGGGGGGCGGCGCCAGAGGGAAGGTGTCGCCAAATGTCGTGAATTGTCTCCCGATATGTCAGCGCGCATAAGGAGGGTGATGAGCGACGCCGCCAAGACAGCCAAGGCCGCATTGGCCCGGGGGGACCTGATCGGCGCCTATGACGCGACCGTCGCGGCGATCGCCGATGGCGACACCTCCGGCGCGATCCGCCACCAGCAGATCCTGGCGCTGGCGCGGATGGGCGATACCGACCGGGCGATGGGGCTGTTCGCTTCCTACGGGCTGGATCGCTCGGCCAATGTCGACGAGCGCAGCATCGGTGCCCGGATCTGGAAGGACCGGGCGTTCAACACCCCGGCCGGGCCCGCGCGCCAGGAAGCGATGGAGCGGGCGTTCGAGGCCTATCACGACGTCTATCGAGAGAGCGGCGACAGCTTTCCCGGCATCAACGCGGCCACGCTGGCGTTGCTCGCGGGCCGCGAGGCGGATTCGCGCGCGCTCGCCCAAGCCCTGCTCGACGATCCCGCCGTCGCGACGCCGGGCGACTATTACAAGGCCGCGACCCGCGCCGAGGCCCTGCTCCTCCTCGGCCGGACGGCGGAGGTGACCGAGGCGCTCGGCAGCGACGCGATCCGCGGAAGCGCCGATCTCGGCGGCCGGTCGAGCACGCTGCGCCAGCTCGGCATGATCGCCGCCCATCTCGGCCTCACCGAGCATGAGCGCGCCACTCTGCTGGCGCCGCTCGCGCCGCCGCGCGTGGTCCATTATTGCGGCCATATGTTCGGCGCCGACGCGGGCGCCGAGGCGCGGGTCCGCGCCCAGGTCGACGCGGTGCTCGACGAGGAGGATATCGGCTTCGCTTATGGCGCGCTCGCCTGCGGCGCCGACATCATCGCCGCCGAGGCGCTGCTCGACCGCGGCGTCGAGCTCAATGTCATCCTGCCCTTCGAGGAGGAGGATTTCCTCGCCCAGTCGGTGCTGCCGGGCGGGCCGGGCTGGGAAGCGCGCTTCCGAAACTGCCGCGCGCGGGCCAAGCGCACCATCTTCTCAAGCCCGATGGCCTATTTCGGCAATCCCGACCAATATGGCTATTCGAGCCGCATGGCGATGGGCCTCACCCGCCTTCGCGCCGAGCATCTCGCCGCCGAGCCGATCCAGCTCGCTATCTGGGACGGCCTCGCGCCGGAGGGGCCGGCGGGCACGGGCGCCGACGTCCTTGCCTGGCAGCAGGCGGGCGGCCGTACCCGCTCGGTCGATCCCGGCGCGGTCACGCGCGGCCTCGCCCGCCCGGCGCCCCGCATCGTCACCACCTCCGAGCGCGCGCTGGCGGCGATCCTGTTCACCGATTTCGAGGGCTTCTCCAAGCTCAGCGAGGTGGTCCTCCCCGAATTCTGGGACGGAGTGATGAAGATCATCGCGGACGTGCTCGACGCGCATGGCGACCTGGTCGTCTCCCGCAACAGCTGGGGCGACGCGCTCTACGGGGTGATGAGCAGCGCGCCTGCCGCCGCCGAGATCGCGCTTCAGCTCCAGGATGCGCTCGACCAGTTCGATTATGGCAGGCTCGGCCTCAAGGGGAAGGGCGGCCGGATGCGGATCGGCGCCCATTACGGCCCCGCTTACCGCGCCATCGATCACATCACCGGCCGCATCAACTTCTACGGCAACGAGGTCTCGATGGCGGCGCGGATCGAGCCGGTGACGCCGACCGGCGCCGTCTTCGTGACCGAGCCGTTCGCGGCGATTCTCGCGCTCGAGGCGCCCGACCGCTTCGTCTGCCGCTACGTCGGCCGCATCCAGCTCGCCAAGGGCTATGGCAGCTACCCGATGTACCGGCTGACGCGGACGGATTGACCTGGCGGCCGGGCGCCCTGGGGTCCGTACTCAAT
>JBKJZJ010000287.1:0-4465 GCA_046715355.1 Allosphingosinicella sp.
CCGCGGCCGCCCGCACTGCCGCCTGGTCGGGCGGGTCCGCCAGCAAATCGTTGACCGCGGCGGCGATCGCCTCGGGATCGCGCGCGACGAGGCGGCCGGCGGCTGGGCGGTCGATGACCTCGCGGGCGCCGCCGACATCGCTGGTCACCACCGGCGTTCCGCAGGCGAGCGCCTCGACCCAGACGTTGGCGAGCCCTTCCGAGACCGTCGGCAGCACCGTGACGTCGGCGGCGGCGAGCAGGCCGGGCAGCTCGGCATGCGGACGATTGCCGAGGAAGCGGACGCGCGCACCCTTCGCCAGCCCCTCGAGCCGCGCCCGATCCGGGCCGTCTCCCACCAGGATCAGCGT
This sequence comes from Allosphingosinicella sp., assembly GCA_046715355.1. GTDB lineage: Bacteria > Pseudomonadota > Alphaproteobacteria > Sphingomonadales > Sphingomonadaceae > Allosphingosinicella. The sequence continues at coordinate 350 of JBKJZJ010000287.1, forward strand.
CGCGCCGGGCAGCTGCCCCAGCGCCGCGATGGCGAGATCCTGGCCCTTGCGCGCGAGCAAAGCGCCGGCGCAGACCAGAAGCGGTCCCTCGACGCCCAGCGCCGCCTTGGCCGCCGCCCGGTCGGCGGGCCTGAACCGGTCGAGATCGATGCCGGTATGGTGGACCCTGATCCTGTCCTCCGGCATGCCGAGCGCGGCCATGTCGGCCCTGAGCGCGCCGCTGACCGCGAGCAGCCCGTCCGCCGCCCGCCCCGCCGCGGCGATCTGCGCGGCGATTCCGGGCCGCGCGCCCCAGACATGAATGTCGCTGCCCCGCGCCTTGATCGAGAAGGGGACGTCCAAAGCCCGTGCCAGCCGCATCGCCGCCGGGCCGTCGGGCCAGAAGAATTCGGCGTCGATGACGTCGAAGCGGAAGCGCGTCCGGATCGCGCGCAGCACCGGCAGCAGCGCGTCGGCCATCCGCCGCGCATTGCCGGCCGCGCCGACCATCGGCCAGACTCGGTAGCGGGGGCGGTGAACCTGGAGGCCGTTCCGGACCTGCTCGCGCGGCAGGCCCCTGAGCGGCGCATAATGAGGATGGAGCGACAGCGGCCAGGCGGGCAGCCCGATGGGCGCCACCACCTCGACCTCGACCCCGTCCCGCGCGGCGAGCGCCTGCGTCTGGCGCTCGACGAAGACGCCCAGAGTAGGCTTGAGGCCGTTCGGGAACAGGGTCGCCAGGGTCAGCACGCGGAGCATGGCGCTTCCCTAGCAGAAAAGCGCTTTGGCGGGGTTAATCGCCATGTCCGGCCGGCTGGCAACCTCGGGAGTCATCCCGGCGGAAGCCGGGACCCATGAACACGGATTGCGAATGTCCGGTACCGCGGGTGTTCATGGGTCCCGGCCTTCGCCGGGATGACTCTTTGGGTTCGATTGGGAGCGCGCGATGAAGCTGTTCGACCTCACCGGAAAAGTCGCCATCGTCACCGGCTCGTCGCGCGGGATCGGGCGGGCGATCGCCGAGGCGCTGGCCGAGCATGGCGCCAGGGTGGTGATTTCGAGCCGCACCGCCGCCGCCTGCCAGGAGGTGGCGGACAAGATCAACGCCGCGCATGGCGGGGAGCGCGCGATCGTGGTGCCGGCGAGCATCTCCTCCAAGGAAGAATTGCAGCGGCTGGTCGATGAGACGCGCTCGCAGCTGGGGCGGATCGACGTGCTCGTCTGCAACGCGGCGTCCAATCCCTATTACGGGCCGATGAGCGGGATCAGCGACGAGCAGTTCCGCAAGATCCTCGACAACAATGTCGTCGCCAACCACTGGCTGATCCAGATGGTCGCGCCCGAAATGCTGGAGCGCGGCTCCGGCTCGATCATCATCGTCAGCTCGATCGGCGGCCTCAAGGGCTCGGGCGTGCTCGGCGCCTACAACATCTCCAAGGCGGCGGATTTCCAGCTGGCGCGCAACCTCGCCGCCGAGTTCGGGCCGCGCCAGGTCCGGGTCAATTGCATCGCCCCGGGGCTGGTCAGGACCGATTTCGCCAAGGCCTTGTGGGAGAATCCGGCGACGCTGGCGGCGGTCACCGCGCACACGCCGATGCAGCGGATCGGCGAGCCGCACGAAATCGCCGGCGCCGCCGTGTTCCTCGCCTCGCCCGCCTCGACCTTCATGACCGGGCAGGCGATCGTGGTGGACGGCGGCTCGACGACGGGGGTGGGGCTGTGAACGGCCCTTCCCGTGCTCCTGCGAAGGCAGGAGCCCAGTTCGGCGCGGGAAACTGGGTTCCTGCTTTCGCAGGAACACAAGGAGTTAGGCTATGAGACTGGAAGGCAAGGTCGCGATCGTGACCGGGGCGGCGTCGGGAATCGGCAGGGCGAGCGCGGCCCTGTTCGCGCGCGAGGGGGCGATCGTGATCGCCGCAGACGTCAATGCGTCCGACGGCGTGATCGCGGCCGACGCCGGGCGCGAGGAGGATGTGATCGCGCTGATCGAGGCCGCGACGAGCGAGCATGGCGGGCTCGACATCTTCTTCGCCAATGCCGGGATTTCGGGCGGGCTCGCCTCGATCTTCGAGCAGACCCCGGAGGACTGGCAGGAGATCTTGCGGGTCAATCTGATCGGCCCGTTCCTCGCCATCAAGCATGCGGCCCCCGCGATGAAGGCGCGCGGCGGCGGCTCGATCATCTGCACCGCCAGCGTCGCGGGCCTCCGGGCCGGCGCCGGCGGGCCGGCTTATTCGGCCTCGAAATCGGGCGTGATCAGCCTCGTCGAGGTCGCCGCCACCCAGCTCTGCGGCGCCAATATAAGGGTCAACGCGATCTGCCCCGGGCTGATCGAAACCGGCATGACGCAGGGCATTTACGAGATGGCGCGAAATGCCGGCAAGGAGGAGATGATCGGCCATCTGAACCCGATGAAGCGCGGCGGCGAGCCCGACGAGATCGCCCAGGCCGCGCTGTTCCTCGCCTCCGACGAGGCCTCCTACGTCAACGGCCACGCGCTTGTCGTGGACGGCGGCCTCTCCTGCTCGCACCCTCATTACCGCCAGGAATATGGACGCACGTCCTTTTGAACCCACGGAGACCGTTACCATGAGCCCCATCACCACCCGCAAGCACGGCGACGTGCTGATCGTCACCTCCAACAACCCGCCGGTCAACGCGCTCGGCCATGCCGTCCGGGTCGGGCTGGTCGCGGCGATCGAGGAGGCGGACAAGGACGATGCGGTCAAGGCTGTCGTGATCGTCTGCGAGGGGCAGACCTTCTTCGCCGGCGCCGACATCACCGAATTCGGCAAGCCGATGCAGCTGCCGATGCTCCCGACCGTGGTCGACATCATCGAGAATTGCACCAAGCCGGTGGTCGCCGCGATCCACGGCACCGCCTTCGGCGGCGGCCTCGAGGTCGCGCTGGCCAGCCACTACCGGGTCGCGCTGCCTTCGGCGAAGCTCGGCGTGCCCGAGGTCAAATTGGGACTGCTGCCCGGCGCCGGCGGCACGCAAAGGCTGCCGCGCGTGGCGGGCGTCGCCAAGGCGCTGGAAATGGCGGCCACGGGCAATCCGATCGGCGCCAAGGAGGCCTATGAGGTCGGCCTCGTCGACCGGCTGGTCGAGGGCGAACTGCTGGTGCATGCGGTCGCCTTCGCCGAGGAGGTGCGCGAAATCCGCCCGCTCCCGAAGTCGAGCGAGAAGGACGACAAGCTCGCCGAAGCGCGCGCCGATCCCGCCATCTTCGCCGAATTCCGCAAGGCCAATGCGCGCAAGTTCAAGGGCTTCGACGCGCCCGAGGCGAACGTCAAGGCGATCGAGGCGGCGGTCGCCAAGCCCTATGCGGAAGGCGTGCTCGACGAGCGCCGCCTGTTCATGGAGCTGATGATGGGCACGCAGGCGCGGGCCCAGCAATATTTCTTCTTCGCCGAGAGGAAGGCCGCCAAGATCGAGGGCCTGCCCGAGGACACCAGGCCGCGCGAGATCGCGAAGGTCGGCGTGATCGGCGCGGGCACGATGGGCGGCGGCATCTCGATGAACTTCCTCAGCGCCGGCCTCCCCGTCACCATCGTCGAGATGGAGCAGGAGGCGCTCGACCGCGGCACCGGCGTGATGCGCAGGAATTACGAGGCGAGCGCGGCCAAGGGCCGGATGAGCGCCGACCAGGTCGAGGCCGCGATGGGCCTGCTTGGTCCCACGCTGAAGCTCGAGGACCTCGCCGATTGCGACCTGATCATCGAGGCGGTGTTCGAGAATATGGAGGTCAAGAAGGAGATATTCGGCAAGCTCGACAAGATCGCCAAGCCGGGCGCGATCCTCGCCTCCAACACCTCCTATCTCGACGTCGACGAGATCGCCGCCGCGACCTCGCGGCCCGGGGACGTGCTCGGCCTCCATTTCTTCTCGCCGGCCAACATCATGAAGCTGCTCGAGGTCGTGCGCGGGGCGAAGACGGCGCCCGACGTGCTGGTCACCGCCATGCAGCTCGCCAAGCGCATCAAGAAGGTCGCGGTCGTCGCCGGCGTCTGCCACGGCTTCATCGGCAACCGCATGCTGATGCCGCGCCAGGTGGAGGCGACCAAGCTGCTGCTGGAGGGCGCGACGCCGGAGCAGATCGACACGGTGCACGTGAAGTTCGGCATGCCCATGGGC
>JBKJZJ010000288.1:0-2739 GCA_046715355.1 Allosphingosinicella sp.
CCCCTTGCCTGACCCGAAACTTGGCGAAAGAAAAGCCCAGCCATGCGCGATTTCTCCCAGCTGCTCGACGCGCTCGTTTACACGCGGTCCCGGACGGCCAAGCTGAAGCTGATCGGCGATTATCTCAAGCGCACGCCCGATCCCGACCGCGGCTATGCGCTGGCGGCGCTGACCGGCGAACTGAACCTGCCCGCGGTCAAGCCCGCCGCGATCCGCGCGATCGCCGAGGAGCGGGTCGATCCGGTTTTGCTCTACATGAGCCGCGACTATGTCGGCGACATGGCCGAGACCGTGTCGCTGCTCTGGCCGGCGCCGCCGGACGCGCCGCCCGACCTCGACGACGGCAGCCTGCGCCTGTCGAAATTGGTCGAGCGGCTGGCCTCGCTGGGCCGGGCCGAGGCGCCGGGCGCGCTCGCCGCCATGCTCGACCATCTCGACGCCAGCGGCCGCTTCGCCCTGCTCAAGCTCGCCACCGGGAGCTTCCGCATCGGCATCTCGGCCCGGCTCGCCAAGGTCGCGCTCGCCTCGGCCTTCGGGCTCGACGTCGACGCTCTCGAGGAGGTCTGGCACGGCATCGGCCCGCCTTATGAAGCGATCTTCGCCTGGGCGGAGGGGCGCGGCGACCAGCCCACGGCCGGCAACGTACCGGTCTTTCGCCCGTTCATGCTCGCCCACGCGCTCGAGGAGACGCGCGTGTCGCTCGACGATTATTTGGCCGAATGGAAATGGGACGGGATCCGGGTCCAGCTCGTCCATGCCGGCGGCGAGACCAGGCTCTACAGCCGCGCCGGCGACGACATTACCGGCAGCTTCCCCGACGTCGCGCAGGCGTTCGCCAGCGAAGCCGTGCTCGACGGCGAATTATTGGTGAAGGGCGAGGCGCAGGGCGGCAAGGATTCAGGGGGCGGCGCCGCCTCCTTCAACGCGCTCCAGCAAAGGCTCGGCCGCAAGAGCGTCTCGGCGAAGATGCTCGGCGACTTTCCCGCGTTCGTGAGGCTCTACGACATATTGTTCGACGGCCAGGAGGATCTGCGCGGCCTGCCGCTGACCGAAAGGCGGGCGCGGCTGGAGCGCTTTGCCGCCGGGCTCGATCCCGAACGGTTCGACGTCTCGGCCTTGATCGAAGCCGCGGATTTCGAGGCGCTGGAGGCGATCCGCGCCGGCGCCCGCGACGCTTCAATCGAGGGCGTGATGCTGAAGCGCCGCGACAGCCCCTACGTCGCCGGGCGCCGCGCGGGCCTCTGGTACAAATGGAAGCGCGATCCGCTGGTCGCCGATTGCGTGTTGATGTACGCGGTGCGCGGCAGCGGCAAGCGCTCCTCTTATTATTCGGATTACACCTTCGGCTGCTGGAGCGAGGCGGGCGAATTGCTGCCGGTCGGCAAGGCCTATTTCGGCTTCACCGACGCGGAGCTGAAATGGCTCGACCGCTTCGTGCGCAACCACACGATCGAGCGCTTCGGCCCGGTTCGCGAAGTGGCCAAGACCCTGGTTCTCGAAGTCGCCTTCGATTCGATCCACCTTTCCAGGCGCCACAAATCCGGCCTCGCCATGCGCTTCCCGCGCATCTCGCGGATCAGGACCGACAAGCCGGCGGCGGAGGCGGACAGGGTGGAGACGCTGAAGCGGATGGCGACGTGAGGGGCGGAGAGTTACAATATGGAGTCATCCCGGCGAAGGCGGGGACCCATGAACTCGGTTCTCGGGATGAAGCGGGAGCGGCGTCGCCCTACTTTCTCCGGATTGTGTTCATGGGTCCCGGCCTCCGCCGGGATGACTCAGATGGGCTCGAATGCCCGTCTTTAGCTCAAACCGTCGGCCGCCCCCGCGGCGCGAGCGCCTCGCCGATCGAGCGGAAATCGCGTCCGCCGGCCTGCATCGCGTCGCCGCACTGGCTAAGCAGCCTGTCCCGCTCCGCGCCCCGCGGGGCTTCGCCCGCGAGCATTGCGTCGGGGTCGAAGCCGGGCTCGGCCGCGTCGATCCGGCCCAGAAAATATTGCGCGGCCATCCGGCCGAGGCCCTGGACCCTGGGGTCCGCATCCTCGGCCAGATCGGCCATCAGCCGGAAGCAGCGCTGGTCGAGCGCGGCTCCGGAGACCGGTTCGTTGACCGGCGCAGCTGGTGAGGCGGCCATCAACATGGCCGCGAGTAGCACGCTTTCCATGCCCCAATTGGTAAACGGCAAAGGTGGATGCGCGGTCGCCAGCAATGGTTGACGGAAAAATAAGCATGAAAAAGCGCGGCGACCCGAAGGCCGCCGCGCGTTTCAGTCCGCAAACATGCTTACTGGATCGGGACCAGATTGACCGCGGCGGTCTTGCCGCGCCGGTCGACCTCGAGCTCGAACTCGATCCGGTCGCCCTCATTCAGCGAGATCATGCCGGCCCGCTCGACCGCCGAGATATGGACGAACGCGTCCGGCTGGCCGTCGTCCCGGGTGATGAAGCCGAAGCCCTTGGTCGCGTTGAAGAACTTGACCGTCCCGCTGGCTTTCTCGCCGGTCAGCTCGCGCTGCGGGCCGCCACCGCCGCCCGGACCCGCGCGGTCGCGCGGAGGGCCGCGATCCTCGACCGGGAGCGGATCGCCCTCGATCTTGAGATCGGTCGCCGAGACGCGCCCGCCGCGATCGACGAGCGTGAACTCGAGCGGCTGGCCTTCTGCGAGGCCGGTGAGGCCCGCTTGCTCCACCGCGGAGATGTGGACGAACACGTCCTCGCCGCCATCGTCGCGGACGATGAA
>JBKJZJ010000289.1:0-7184 GCA_046715355.1 Allosphingosinicella sp.
CTCACCACCCGGGGGGTCTGAGATTTGCAATGCCGTCCTATGCCAGCCTCGACGATCTGCGCGCCCGATTCAGCGAGCGTGAGCTCATCCAGCTCACCGACGACACCAACGTCGACGAGATCGACCAGGTCCGCATCGAGCAGGCGCTGACCAGCGCCACCGGCATCATCGATTCCTACCTTGCCGCCAGATACGCGCTGCCCCTCGCGCGGGTCCCCGAGGTCCTCGTCGACATCGCCTGCGATATCGCCCGCCACAAACTCTACCGCGACACGCCGCCCGACGGCGTGAAGTCCAATTCCGATCGGGCGATCAGGGCGCTCGAGCAGATCTCGAAGGGCATCATGAAGATCGACGCCGGCGCGCCCGAGCAGACGGCCCGCGACGGCGCGGTGCTGATCGGCGAAGGCGACGCGCTCTTCACCCGCGACAAGCTGAGGGGCTTCTGATGGCCGGCGCCGACTTCACCCTGACGGCGCGGGACCTGCCCCGGCTCGAGGTGATCCTCAATCGGCTGCTGGCCCGTAGCCGCGACATGTCGCCGCTGATGGAGCGGATCGGCATGTACGGCGAAAGCTCGACGATCGAGCGCTTCGACACCGAGACGGCGCCGGAGGGGTCGGCATGGGCTCCGAGCATTCGCGCCCGCGTCGAAGGCGGCAAGACGCTCACCGACACCGCGCGGCTGAAGCAGTCGCAAACCCACGTCTCCGGCCGCGACACCGCGGAGTGGGGCAGCAACCTCATCTACGCGCGTCCGCACCAGGAGGGCGCGACGATCCGCGCCAAATCGGGCGGCCGCCTCGCCTTCCGCCTGCCCGGCAATCTGCGCTTCGTCAGCCCGCTCGAGGTGGTCCTGCCAAAGCGCGAATTCCTTGGCGTTTCCGGAGAGGATGAGGCCGAGTTCATCGCCCTGGGCGAGGATTATTTCGCCGAGGTGTTGCCGTGATCGACGAGACGCTCCCTAGGGGTGGTGCGCCGGCTTGCCTCGCCCTCGCGCTTCTCGCGTTCGGGCGCGAGCTGGACAAGGGCGCGCCCTTCTTCGCGCGCATGCGGGCAAGGCACGAGAGTAGAATGCGCGATAACGAGACGCGACCATGACCGGCGCGGCGGAGATCCGCGCCATGATCGCCGGCCGGCGCCGGCGCGAGCTGGTCTTCGGACCAGGCCTGTTTCACGACCCGGCCTGGGACATCCTGCTCGATCTCGCCGCCTCGCAGATCGAGGGCCGCAGGGTTTCTGTCTCGGATCTCTGCCTGGCGGCGGCCGTGCCCTACACCACCGCGTTCCGACATGTCGCCGCGCTGACCGCCGCGGGCCTGCTGATCCGCACCCAGGACGATACTGACGACCGGAGGGTGTGGATCACGCTGAACGTCGAGGCGGCCGAGAAGATGGACCGCGTCCTCTGCGGCCCGGTCGACCCGCTGGCCACCCCTGAGATACGCCGCCTCGTCGCCGAGCTGACCGCGCACCTCGAGCTGGCGAACCATCCGCTTCGCCTCGTTCCCGCCGGAGCCGTTGCCGCATGATGGACGTCATCGAGCAGGCGATCATCGCGCACTTGAAAGCGGCCAGCGACGGCGGCCTGCTGGGCTATCGCTACGGCGCGCTCGATTCCTACCCCGTCGATTGGGACGCCTACCTCAAGGAGAAGCAGGCCGGCATGAAGGCGCCGGCCGCGTGGGTGACTTTCGCCGGCTGGCGGCCCAAGGATGGTGACGACGCCGGCAGCTTCAGCGTGACCGCGACCTTCGGCCTGATCGTGATGGCGGAGAACGTCCGGCAGGGCGAAACCCCGAGCCGCCACGGCGGGCCGGACCCCAGCAAGGAGCCAGGTAGCTACCGCCTGGCCATGGACGCGGCCGCGCTGCTGCACGGGCGCGACTTCGGTCTGCCGATCGACAGCATCTCGATCGGCGCGCTGCGTTTCGTCCAGCGCCTTCCGGCCTGGGGCGAGCGCAAGGTCTCGATGCTCGCGCTCGAGCTGATCACCGGCTTCAGCCAACAGGCGCTGCCCGGTGGTCCGGGGAGCGAAGAGCTGCTCGACGACTTCGCGACCTTCCACGCAAATTGGGACATCCCGCCCTTCGGCAATGTCGACGCCGACGAGGATGAGCCCGGCGTCCAGATCCCGGCCGACGCCACGGCCGACGCCACCGACCATGTTGAACTGGAGATCGAAGAGCCATGAGCAAACCCAAAGCGTCGCCCGTCCTGGGCGAGATGACCACCGTCAGCCCCGCCGCCGATCGGCGTGTCCGCCATCCGGACGGGCGCGTGCTCGAGCCGGGCGACGAGGTCGCCTGGTCGCCGGCCTGGCAACGCCGCCTCGACGACGAGGACATTGTCCTCGGCGACACCACTCCCGCGCCTGAGAAGGACAGCAAATGATCACCTTCGCCTCCATCCCGACCGACGTCCGGACGCCGGGCACCTATATCGAGTTCGACGCTTCGAGGGCGATCCAGGGCCTGCCCGCCAGCCCGCAGAAGATCCTCGTCATCGGCCAGCGGCTCGCCACCGCCACCGTGGCGGCGCTCACGCCGACGCTCGTCGTCAGCGACGCCCAGGCGGTGCAGGCGTTCGGCCGCGGCTCCCAGCTCGCCGCCATGTGCGTCGCGCTGCGCAAGGCGAACAGCTACACCGAGACCTGGGCGATCGGCGTGGCCGACGACGGCGCCGGCGTCGCCGCGACCCATACCATCACGCTCACCGGGCCGGCCACGGCCGCGGGCACGCTCGCGCTGATGGTCGCCGGCGTCGCGGTCCGAGTCGCCGTCGCCAGCGGCGCCACCGCCACCCAGGTCGCGACGGCCGTGGCCGCGGCCGTCACCGCGCTTCCGGATCTGCCGGTCACCGCAGGCTCCGCTGCCGGCGTCGTCACGCTCACCGCCCGCAACAAGGGCACGGCGGGCAACGACATCGACGTCCGGGTCAATTATTACCAGGGCGAGCAGCTGCCCGCCGGCATCACCTGCGCGATCGCCGCCGGCGTGACCGGCGCGACCAACCCCGGCCTGGCCGGCGTGTTCGCGGCGATCGGCGACACCGCGTACCAGACGATGATCCTGCCGTTCACCGACACCGCCACGCTCGACGCCGTCGACGCCGAGCTCGAGCTGCGCGCGGGCCCGATGAAGATGATCGAAGGCACGGCCTATGCCGCCTATCGCGGCACGGTCGGCGCAGCGGCGGCCGCCGGCTCCGCGCGCAACGGCAAATATGTCTCGATCCTTGCGATGAAGGCCGGGCCGACGCCCACCTACCAGATCGCCGCCGCCTATGCCGGAGTGATCGCCTATCACGGCGCGATCGATCCGGCGCGGCCGTTCCAGACCCTGCCGCTGCCCGGCGTGCTGGCGCCGGCGATCGCCGACCGGTTTATCCAGTCGGAGCGCGAGCAGCTGCTGCGCGACGGCATGTCGACCTATACAGTCGATCCCGGCGGCCGCGTCCTGATCGAGCGGCCAATCACCACCTACCAGCTCGACAGCCACGGCCTCGACGACATCGCCTATCTGGACGTCAACACGCCGCTCACCCTCTTCTATCTGAGGGCGGCGGTGCGCAGCCGGATCGCGCAGAAGTTCCCGCGCCACAAGCTCGCCAACGATCAGACCAATTACGCCGCTGGCCAGGCCGTGGTGACGCCCAAGATCATCCGCGCCGAGCTGATCTCGCTCTTCCGGGATCTGGAGCGCGCCGGCCTGGTCGAAAATCTCGATCAGTTCATCGGCGACCTGATCGTGCAGCGCAACGAGGCCGATCCGAACCGGGTCGACGCGCTGATCCCGCCCGACATCGTCAACCAGTTCCGGGTCTTCGCGGGCCGGGTCGAATTCCGGCTCTAGAGGGCCTGAGAGGAGAGAAATATGGCAAATCCGAACAAGGTCTGGGGCCAGTCCCGGATCAAGGTCGACGGCGCGGTCATCGACACCGAAGGCAAGTCCAGCCTCGAGCCGGGAGGCACGAATCGCGAAGGGGTTGAGGCCGACTATGAGGCCGGCCTCTTCACGGAGAAGACGGCCGCCTCAAAGCTGACCTGCTCGGTGCTGCTGCGCGCCGGCGTCAGCCTTACCGGCCTGCAGGCGATCGACGACGCCACCATCACGATGGAGGCGGACACGGGCCAGACCTTCGTCATCCGCCACGCTTATTGCGGCAACGTGGTCTCGGCGAGCGAGGGCAAGGCGAGCTGCGAGTTCATGGGCCCGCCGGCCGAAGAGCTTTCGGCATGAGCGCGATCCCAGCCTACACGCTGAAGCACCCGATCACCGTCGTCTTCAACAAGGGCAAGGATGATGAGCGCGAGGAGCAGATCCTCGAGGTCACGCTTCGGCGCCTCAAGGGCCGCGATCTCCGCGCGACAGATGCCTGCCCCGGCCAGGCGTCCATGGTCCTGCTTCTGATCTCGAAAGCGACTGGCCTCACCCAGGCCCAGGCCGACGATCTCGACCTCGAGGACGTCACCGCGCTCGGGGATTTGGTGGCGGGTTTTATGCCGCCTGGCCTGCTGACTGGGAAGACGCCCTCGGAGACCTAGCGGCGGTCTTCCACTTCGGGGCGGCGGAGCTGCTCGAGATGGAGATCGAGGACGTCCTTTTTTGGCACCGCCAGGCGGTGAGGATTTCGAAAGAAAATGCTCAAGGTTAGCCTCCTGTTTCAAGCGATCGAGCGGGTCACGGCGCCGGTGCGCCGGATCCGCTCGTCGATCAGGGGGATGGCGCGCGAGGGCGAGCGCGACGTCGGCCGCCTGGGCAGGGTGATGGGCCGCCTTGGCGGCATCGCCCGCGCCGCGGGAGCTCGCATCCATGCGGGCCTTCGGCGCGGTTTCGCCGGGATCGTCGCGCTCGCCCAGCGAACGGGGAGGGCGGTTGGCCGCGCGCTCGGACGAGGCGCGAAGTTTGGCGCCGCGGCCGGCGTTGCCGGCATCACCTATCTCCTCTGGCAGCTGACCGGCGGCGTCATCGAGACGACCTCGCAATTCGAGCAGTTCCAGGTGGTCCTCGAGAACACCGAGGGCTCGGTCGCCGGCGCCCGCCGGGCGATGGCCTGGGTCCGCCGCTTCGCCGAGACCACGCCGTTCGAGGTCGCCGACGTGATGGAGGCCTTCGTCCGTCTGCGAGCCTATGGCATCGATCCGACCAATGGCTCGCTCCGATCGCTCGGCAACGCCGCTTCGGGCATGAACAAGTCGATCATGGATGCGGTCGAGATGCTCGCCGACGCCCAGACCGGCGAGTTCGAGCGGCTGAAGGAGTTCGGCATCCGCGCCACCGTCGCGGGCAACAACGTCCGCCTCACCTACATGCGCAACGGGCGGGAGATGACGAGGTCGGTGCGCAAGAACGCGACCGAGATCCAGCGCGCGATAACCGGCATCTTCGACGAGCGCTTCGGCGGTATGATGCAGCGCCAGTCCGGGACGATGGCCGGGCTCATGTCGAACCTCAAGGATCAATGGACGAGCTTCCAGCTCGCGATCGGCCGGGCGGGCATCTTCGACCTCGTCAAGTCAAAGCTCGAACAGCTGCTCGCCAGGGTGAACGATCTGGCCAACAACGGGACACTCCAGCGCTGGGCTCAGCGGGTGTCGGGGACCATGGAACGCGTTTTTACCGGCATCTGGAACTTCCTCCAAAATACTGACTGGGCGGCGGTCGGCCGGGACATCGGGAACGTGGCGCGCGAGATCTGGAACATGGCCCGCGCCCTGGCTGATCTCGCCGCCAAGGCGCGAAACATATTGGGGATAGTCCAGCCGCTCGCCAACGCCACGCCGACCGGCATGCTGCAGACGTTGATGAGCGGCCGGATTGGCGTCGGCATCACGATCCCGCGGGGTGTCGCCCGGGCTTTCGGCATTCTCTCGCCTGAGGAGCGTGCCCAGCGCGATGCTCGGCAGCGCGCTGCCGCTGCTGAGGCGGCTCGGGTCGCGCGTGCCCTGGCAGCGCGCCGCGTAAACCTAGCGGCGCCGCTTCCGGGGATGAGGGCTGGCCGACCGACCGGCGTCTTCGACAATAGCTTCCGGTTCGGGCCATCATCCGGTTCGGACCAGCCGAGCGGGATTTTCCCGCGCAATGGGTTCACCCCCCTCAGGCGCGGCGCGCCGATTCGCCAACAGGGCGGGCGCCCGCAGGAGGTGCGGGTCCGCAACCAGGTCGGCGGCCGCATCGATCTCGGGGTGACCATGTCGCCCGAGCTGAGAGGGCGCCTAGACCGCATCGAATCGCGCAACCGCGAGGTGCCGATCATCGTCAGCCGCGGCCTGGCACTGATGGGCTTCCCCGGATGAGCTGGCGCTCCGCTTGGGCGCGCGACCATGATCGCGCCTTCGCCATCGCCAAAGGGGCGAGGTTCTTGCCGCCGGCCGTACGGCATTGGGTTGCCGCCTCGATCGCCGCCGGCCGACCGCTAACTCTCGAGGAACTTCGATGAGCTGGCGCGATCACATCCGGCCGGGCAGCTGGCGGGGCGTCCCCTTCATGTTCGTCGAGCATGAGATGGAAGGCGGCCGCCGCGGGGAGCTGCATGAATTCCCGGAGCGCGACGAGCCCTGGTTCGAGGATCTCGGCGCCAAGGGCTCGACCTTCAAGCTCCAGGCGGTGGTGGTCGGCCAGGACTATATGGCCAGGCGCGACGCGCTCCAGGCCGCCTGCGACGCCGGCGGCCCCGGCACGCTCATCCATCCGACGCTCGGCATGCGCACGCTGATCTGCCAGACTTACACGCTGCGCGAGAGCTCCGCGGAGGGCGGCGCCGCCTTCTTCAGCTTCGAATTCTGCGAGGCGGGCGCGATCATCCCTCCCGAAATCGGCGCCGACACGGGCGCCCTGGTCGCGGAGGCGGCCGACGAGGTCCGCGCCGCCGCGCTCGAGGATTTCGCCGGCGCCTTCTCCGTCTCGAGGTGGCCGGCGTGGGTCGAGGGCCATGCGCTCGACCTGGTCCACAAGCTCACCAGCGCGACCGTGACCGCCGGCCTGCTGCTCGGCGGCACCGGCTCGGCGCTGCGCGCCTTCGAGGTCGGATTGACCTTGCTTCCAACCGGCGCCCTCAGCCTGATCCGGGCGCCGCTGGCGCTCGGCCATACCGTGAGTGGCCTGATCGGGGCGGTGGCCGGGCTCGCGGGAGCGCCGACGCGCCGGCTCGCGGCGTTGCGCGCGATCGCGTCGCGGGTGAAC
>JBKJZJ010000290.1:0-2938 GCA_046715355.1 Allosphingosinicella sp.
CGGTTGCGCATCGCCGGCGCGGCCCTGCTCGCCGCGCGCCGCCAGCGCGACGCGGCGCTGGCCCTGCTCGATTCCGAAATGCCCTCCAACGGTGTCGCGCGCGCGCTGATCGCCGCCGGCCGCCCCGTCCCCGGCACGATCGGCACGGCCGAGGCGGGCGTCGCGGAATTGATGGTCCGGCTCGCGCTCGATCTGGGCGGGCAGGATCTGAACGCGCTCGCGACGATGTTCGCCCGGCTCGCCACCCGCCTCGATCCCGGCAATAGCGAGGCCTGGATCGTCGGCGCCGAACTGCTCGGGCAGCAGGGCCAGCACCGGCTCGCCGTCGGCCTGCTCGCCAACGTCCGTGCCGGCGATCCGTTCGCGGCGAGCGCGCGCGAGGCGCGCATCCGCCTGCTCGTCAACGGCGGCGACAATCCGGGCGCGCTCGCGCTCGCGCTCGAGGCGGCCCAGGCGCGCGCCGCGACGGTGACCGACTGGATCAGGCTCGGCCGGGTCTATGGCGAGCTCGGCCGCCAGACGGAGGCCGCCGACGCCTTCGGCCGGGCGCTTGCTTTGCATCGCGAGACCGAAGCGGGCGAGCCCGAATGGACCTTGTGGCTGATGCGCGGCGGCGCGCTCGATTTGGCCGACAATTGGCCCGAGGCGCGCAATGCCTTGCAGCAGGCCTATCGGCTCGCGCCCGAACAGCCGTTCGTGCTCAACTATCTGGGCTATGCCCAGCTCATCCGGCGCGAGAATGTCGAGGAGGCCGAGCGGCTGATCCGCGAGGCGCACCGGCTCGCTCCCGATAATGCGGCGATCACCGATTCGCTCGGCTGGGCGCTCTACCTCAGGGGCCGGCTGCCCGAAGCGATCCCGCTGCTCGAGCAGGCGGCGCAGGGCGAGCCCGCCGACGTCGAGATTAACGAGCATCTCGGCGACGCCTATTTCGCCGCCGGCCGCCGCGTCGAGGCGCGCTTCGCCTGGCGGGCGGCCGCCGTCTATGCCACCGGCCCGGTCGCCGCCCGCATCGCCGCCAAGATGGAGAGCGGCCTGACCCGCGACCTCGCCGCGCGCTGATGGAGGAAATCGCCTACGCCAAGCTCAACCTCGCGCTCCACGTGCGGGCGCGGGAGGCGGACGGCTATCACCGGATCGAGACGATCTTCGCCTTTTGCGAGGATGGCGATTTGCTGGTCGCGGCCGCGGCGGACGAGCCGAGTCTGACGCTGACCGGGCCCTTCGCCGCCGCGCTCGGCGATCCGGCGGACAATCTGGTGATGCGGGCGGTCCGCGCGGTCGGCGTCACGGCCGCGCTGACGCTCGACAAAAGGCTGCCGGTCGCGGCCGGACTCGGCGGCGGCTCCGCGGACGCGGCGGCCGTGCTGCGGATGTTCGGCGGCTCGATGGAGATCGCTGCGTCGCTCGGCGCCGATGTTCCCGCCTGCCTGTTCAGCCGCACCGCGCGTGGCGAGGGCCGGGGCGATCGGGTCTCGCCCGCGGAGATCGAGGGCCTGTCCGGAACCCCCGTCCTGCTCGTCAATCCCGGCGTGGCGTTGTCGACAGCCGCCGTGTTCGCGGCCTGGGACGGTGTCGATCGGGGGCCGCTGGGCTATTGGCAAGCTGGACGCAACGATCTCGAGCCCGCCGCAATCCGGCTCGTGCCCGAGATCGCCGATGTGCTCCGCTCGCTCGCCGGCGCCCGCGTCGCGCGCATGTCGGGCTCGGGCGCGACCTGCTTCGGCCTCTTTGACAGCGAGGCCGCGCGCGACGCCGCCGCACGCCGGATCGCCGCGGCGAATCCGCGCTGGTGGGTGTCCCAAAGCAGGCTGCGCTGACCCGCGAGTCCCATGGCGGCACAGGGTCTAACGGCCGTTAACCATCGCAAGGCGCACAAATCCGTTCTGGCACGGCCCTTGCTCTGGATTTGACGACGGGTCGAGGCACGGCTGTGCACGTGCCGACATTCGCCCGCGGCCCCCCGCCTCCACCGGACGGGGCGCCGCGGAACATTTTGGCCGGGTTGCCGCGTATCGGGCAGCCCGGCCTTTTTTTGCGCGACAAACGCGGCTGCTCCCGGCAAGCACGCGCGCATGTTCCTCCTCGAAAGAAATGACGATTACGCCCGGCTCACGCTCGACCGGCCGGAGGCGCGCAATGCCATTCCCGCCACGGGCTGGATCGAGCTGGCCGAGAAGCTCGCGATCGTCGCGCAGCGCGACGTGCGGATGCTGGTCGTGACCGGGGCCGGCCGGACATTTTGCGCCGGCGCCGACCTGGGCGACCTGGCCGCGATGCGTGGCGACGAGGAGGCCATTGCCCGCTTCCGCCAGGAGATGCGCGCCGCGCTCGATGGCCTGCGCGCGCTCGCCATTCCGACGGTCGCGGTCATTGAGGGCGCCTGCTTCGGCGCCGGCGTGTCGCTTGCCATGGCCTGCGACTTCAGGATCGCGCGCAATGTCAGCGAATTCGCGATCACCCCGGCCAAGCTCGGCATCGCCTTCCCGCAGGAGGACGTGCACAGGCTGGTCACCCTGGTCGGCCCGAGCCAGGCGGCGCGGCTGCTCTTCACCGCGGAGGTCATCCATGGCGAAGAGGCCAGGACGATCGGCCTGGTCGAAGTTTATGGCCGCCGCGAATCGGAGCTTCTCGACGCGATCCTCGCCAATGATCGCCAGAGCCTGCTGGCGCTGAAGCAGGCGATCGCGCTCGCCGCCGAGGGCGTGCGCAGCGACGCCGGACAGGACCGGCGCTTCGACGCGCTGATCGCCGGCGAGGAAATGGCGCGCCGGCTCGAAGCCTTGCGCCGGAAATGGTAGGAGGGCGCAGATGAGGATCGCCGCCCTGCTCGCCTTGCTGACCGCCGCCTGCGGCCCCGCCGAGCCGCGGGCCGAGCCGACCAACGGGGCCGCCGCGCCGCCGCCCGGCGCGCCCGACAACAGGATCGAATGCCGCG
>JBKJZJ010000291.1:0-6301 GCA_046715355.1 Allosphingosinicella sp.
GATATGGGCGGCGGCGCCGAAGCCGTAGAGGCCGAGCGCTTCCCCCTCTCCCGCCTGCCTCAGCGCGCGCCAGCCGATCAGCCCGGCGCAGAGCAACGGCGCCGCCGCGACATCGCCGAACGCGTCGGGCAAAGGGAAGCAATAAGCCGCGTCGGCGACGACGTGGGTGGCGAAGCCGCCATCGCGGCTGAAGCCGGTGAAGAGCGGGTGGTCGCACAGATTCTCGCGCCCGCTCCGGCAATAAGGGCAATCGCCGCAGGTCCGCCCGAGCCAGGGCACGCCGACGCGCTGACCGGTGCCGACGACCCGGCCGACGACCTCGTGGCCCGGCACGATCGGCAGCGTTGCGGCGATGTCGCCGTCGACGACGTGCAGATCCGTCCGGCACACCCCGCACGCCGCGACCTCGATCAGCAGCTCGCCGGGTCCGGGCGGGGGGATCGGCCGCTCCACCATGCGGAGCGGCGCGCCGGCCCGGTCGAGCTGCATCGCGCGCATCATCCGCTCAATCTAGATTGTCATCCGGCGAGTTTCCATTACGCAGACGGCATGAGCCTGCCTCCTTTGTTCGACCGCCTGCGCCTGCCCGCGATCGGCGCGCCCTTGTTCATCGTCTCCAATCCGGACCTGGTCATCGCCCAGTGCAAGGCCGGGATCGTCGGCTCCTTCCCGGCGCTGAACGCGCGGCCGCAAAGCCTGCTCGACGAATGGCTGCACCGGATCGACGAGGAGCTGGCGGCCTGGGACCGCGACCATCCCGAAACGCCCGCCGCGCCATATGCGGTCAATCAGATCGTCCACAAATCCAACGCGCGGCTGATGGAGGACATGGCGACCTGCCAGAAGTGGAAAGTGCCGATCGTCATCACCTCCCTGGGCGCGCTGGTCGAGGTCAACCAGGGGGTCCACTCCTGGGGCGGGATCACGCTGCACGACATCATCAACGACCGCTTCGCGAGGAAGGCGGTGGAGAAAGGGGCGGACGGGATCATCGCCGTAGCGACCGGCGCCGGCGGCCATGCCGGGCGGCTCTCGCCGTTCGCCCTCGTTCAGGAGATACGCGACTGGTTCGACGGGCCGCTGATCCTGTCGGGCGCGATCGCCACCGGCCGCGCGATCCTCGCCGCGCAGGCGATGGGCGCTGATCTCGGCTATATCGGCTCCCCCTTCATCGCCACCCGGGAGGCCAATGCCGACGCCGCCTACAAGCGGGGCATCGTCGAGGGCCGCGCCGACGACATCGTCTATTCGAGCCTGTTCACCGGCGTGCACGGCAATTATCTCAAGGCCTCGATCGTCGCCGCCGGCCTCGATCCAGCCAACCTTCCCGAAGGCGACATCAGCACGATGGACTTCGGCACCGGCGATGGCTCCAAGGCCAAGGCCTGGCGCGACATCTGGGGCTCGGGGCAAGGCATCGGCGCGATCGACGCGGTGCTGCCGGCGGGCGACTATGTGGCGCGGCTGATCACCGAATATGCGGAGGCGCGGGCCGCGTTGCTATAATTTCCTCCCCGTCGCCGAAGGCGATGGGGAGGGGACCAGGCGAAGCCTGGTGTAGGGGCTGATGCGCCAGACAACGAAAGCGACTGTTCGGAAAGCGCGCGCCCTTCGCCGCACCATGACGCCGCCTGAGGCAAGGCTCTGGACCATGCTTCGCGCCCGCCCCGGCGACCTCAAGTTCTGCGCGGACGGGGAGGAAAGAAGCTACGCCGCCTTCTTGAGATGACGGCGGCCGAGCAATTCGGCGATCTGCACCGCGTTCAGCGCCGCGCCTTTCCTCAGATTGTCGGAGACGCACCAGAGCGAGAGGCCGTTCTCCACGGTCGGATCCTCGCGGACTCGGCTGACATAAGTGGCGTATTCGCCGACGCATTCGATAGGCGTGACATAGCCGCCGTCCTCGCGCTTATCGACGAGCATGATGCCCGGCGCCTCGCGCAGGATCGCCTGCGCGTCCTCGGCGCTGATCTCGCGCTCGAACTCGATGTTGATCGCTTCGGAATGGCCGACGAAGACGGGGACGCGGACGCAGGTGGCGTGGACCTTGATCTTGGAATCGAGGATCTTCTTGGTCTCGACGACCAATTTCCATTCCTCGCTGGTCGAGCCGTCGTCGAGGAAGTCGCCGGCATGGGGAATGACGTTGAAGGCGATCTGCTTGGTGAAGGTGCGCGCCTCGGCGCCGTCGCCGACGAAGATGTTGCGGCTCTGCTCGAACAGTTCGTCCATCCCCGCCTTGCCGGCGCCCGACACCGATTGGTAGGTGGCGACGACGACCCGCCTGATCGTCGCGGCGTCGTGCAGCGGCTTCAGGGCAACCACCATCTGCGCGGTCGAGCAGTTCGGATTGGCGATGATGTTGCGCTTTCTGTAGCCGTCGATCGCCTCCGGATTCACCTCGGGCACGATCAGAGGCACGTCCGGATCCATCCGGAAATAAGAGCTGTTGTCGATCACCGTGCAGCCGGCGGCTGCCGCGACCGGCGCATATTGCCTCGAAGCGGCCGAGCCGGCAGCGAACAGGGCGATGTCCCAGCCGGTGAAATCGAAATGCTCGATGTTGCGGACCTTGAGCTCCCGCCCCGAATCGCCAAAGTCGATGACGGTCCCGGTCGAGCGTGGGCTCGCCACCGCGGCGACTTCGTCGGCGGGAAATTCGCGCTCGGCGAGGATGTTCAGCATCTCGCGCCCGACATTGCCGGTCGCGCCGACCACGACCACCCGATAACCCATTGATCCGTCTCCGCCTGAAGGCGGGCGCCTGCTCTCGCATGCGGCCCGTGAAGCGGATATGGCATGCGGGCGGACGGGCGCAAGGAGGGGCGGATGAAGCAGGCGGGATATTTGCTGGCGCTCGCATTGGCCTTGCTCGCCGCCATGGCGTTCAAGGGCCTCCTGCTGACTCCGCCTTCCCCGCCCGATCAGCCGAGCGCGACCGCCTTCGACGCCAACCGCGCGATGGCGCGGCTGCAGCGCATTCTCGGCGACCAAAGGCCCCATCCGGTGGACAGCGACGCCGGCGACGCGGTCCGCGAGCGGCTGATCGCGGAAATGCGCGCGGTGGGGCTCAATCCGCGTGTTACCGATGATTTCGCCTGCAACGAGCGGCGCGGCCGGGCGGTCTCCTGCGCGCGGGCGCGCAACCTCGTTGCGACAATCGGGCCGGCCGAGGGCAAGCACCTGCTGCTCGTCTCCCATTATGACGGCACGCCGGCCGGGCCGGGCGCGTCGGACGACGGCATCGGCGTTGCCTCCATGCTCGAGGTCGCGGCGCTGCTGCGCGGGCGCAGGCTGGCCCGGCCGGTCACCTTCCTGTTCAACGAAGGCGAGGAAGCGGGCCTGATCGGCGCCCGCGCCTTCCTCGAGCGCGATCCGCTGGCGGGGCGGGTCGACCTCGCGATCAACCTCGAATCGCGCGGCGTGAACGGGCCGGCGGTTATGTTCGAGACAAGCCGCCCGAACGGCGCCGCCATCGCCCTGTACCGCGCCGCGGGGCGGCCGGTCGCCAACTCGCTCTCGACCGACCTTTACCGGCTGATCCCCAATTCGACCGATGTCGCGGTGTTCGAGGCGCGGCCCTGGACGATCCTCAACTTCGCGGTGATCGGCAACGAGACGCGCTATCACAGCGCCGGCGACGATCTGGCGTCGCTCGACCGCCGCAGCCTGCAGCATATGGGCGACCAGCTACTCGACGTCGCCGGCCGGGCCGCGGCGGGCGAGGCGCCGGCGGCGGACGGGGAGCGGCTCTACGCCGATATTGCCGGCCGCGTGCTGATCATCCTGCCTCTCATGTTCGGGCTGGTGCTGCTCGGCCTCCTGATCCTCTTCTTCCTGATCGAATGCCGGCGGCGCCGCGCGCTGGCGCGGCCCTTGCTCGCGATGGCGGTGGCGATCGCCGGCTCGGCCGGCCTCGCCTTCGCCGGCCATTTCCTGCTCGGCCTGATCCGCACCGGCGATTATTGGCGCGCTTATCCGATCGTCGCCACCACCGCGGTCTATGCCTGCGCCCTCGCCGCCGCGGTCATCGGCCTCTTGCTCATCGCGGGGACGGCCGAGCGGAGGCGGCTGCGCGCCGCTTTCTGGCTGTTCTTCTCAGTCCTCGGCGGCGCGATCTGCTTCGTCGCGCCGGGCGCGGCGATCTTCTTCCTGGCGCCACCGCTCGCCGCCGCTCTGGGCATGGTCGCGAAGCGCTGGTGGCCCGAAGCGGAGAAAGCCGGGGC
This sequence comes from Allosphingosinicella sp., assembly GCA_046715355.1. Lineage (GTDB taxonomy): Bacteria > Pseudomonadota > Alphaproteobacteria > Sphingomonadales > Sphingomonadaceae > Allosphingosinicella. The sequence goes on from JBKJZJ010000291.1 coordinate 4,227, forward strand.
GATCGCAGCGGCCGTTCTGCTCTTCCTCACCCTCGGCCCGGCGCTCGCGCTGTTCGAGGAGCTGATGAGCAGCAGCCCGCCCTGGCTCTTCGCGCCCTTGGGGGCGGCGATCCTTCTGCCGGCTCTGATCGAGCTCAGGCCGCTCCTCGCCCATGCACGGACCGTGTTCGTGGTCGCGGGCGCGCTCGACCTCGCCATAGCGGGCTGGATCGCCGCCGCGCTGACGCCCGCCTACAGCGCCGACAGGCAGCAGCTCTTCACCATCGAATATGTCTGGGACGAAGCCGCGCGCACCGCCCGCTTCGCGGTCAACAATGACGGCGCGCCGGTGCCTCATGCCGGCGATTGGCAGCGCACCGAATTCCCCTACTCGACCCGCCGCCGCTGGGCCGCGCCGGCGCCCGCCGCGCCGGTTGCCGGACCGAGCGTGGAGCTGGTCGGCCGCGAGCCCGTGTCCGATGGAATCCGGGTGCGGCTGCGGCTCAGGATGAACGGCGCCGAGAGCGCCGCCTTGATCGCGCCCGCTTCGGCAACGCTGAGGGCGGGCGGCGTCGCGGGCTTCATGCGGCCGTTCACCCCCGGCGCGGGCGACGGCCGCTCCTTCCTGCGCTGTGCCGGGCGCGCCTGCGACGGCGCGGTGCTCGACCTGGTTCTCGCCCGCGCCGAGCCGGTCGACTTCACCATCATCGGCACTCGCGCCGGCCTGCCGCCCGCCGCGGCGGCGCTGGCGCGGGCGCGGCCTCAACATGCGCGGGCGCAATATGGCCCCGATTCGACGATCACCATCGGAAGGGTGCGGCTGCCCGCGAATTGAGCTACGGGGCGGGTCGTGGCCGACCTGTTCCAGACCGAACCGCAGCAGCCCGCGGTGCAGCCGCCGGGCGAGAATGCGCCGCTCGCCGACCGGCTGCGGCCGCGCCGGCTCGACGAGGTGGTCGGGCAGGAGCATCTGACCGGCCCCGACGGCGCCATCGCCCGGCAGGTGGCGGCCGGCAAGCTCGCCTCGATGATCCTGTGGGGACCGCCCGGCACCGGCAAGACCACGATCGCGCGGCTGCTCGCCGACGCGGTCGGCATGCGCTTCGTCGCCATCTCGGCGGTCTTTTCGGGCGTCGCGGACCTGAAGAAGGTCTTCGCCGAGGCGCGCGAGCATATGAAGATCGACCGCCAGACGCTTCTTTTCGTGGACGAGATTCACCGCTTCAACCGCGCCCAGCAGGACGGTTTCCTGCCTTATGTCGAGGACGGCACGGTGGTGCTGGTCGGCGCCACCACCGAGAATCCGAGCTTCGAATTGAACGCCGCCCTGCTCAGCCGCGCCCAGGTGCTGATCCTCAACCGGCTCGATGCGGCGGCGCTGTGCAAGCTGCTCGACCGCGCGGAAGACCTGATGGAGCGCGCCCTTCCCCTGACGCCGGAAGCCCGCGACGCCCTCGTCGCCACCGCCGACGGCGACGGCCGCTTCCTGCTCAACCAGGCCGAGACCCTGTTCTCGATCGAGATCTCCGAGCCTTTGGCCCCGGCCGAGCTCGCGGCGCTGCTCCACCGCCGGGTCGCGGTCTACGACAAGGACCGCGAGGGCCATTACAATCTCATCTCCGCACTTCACAAAAGTCTGCGCGGCTCCGATCCGCAGGCGGCGCTTTATTATCTCGCGCGGATGCTGACCGCGGGCGAGCAGCCGCTGTACGTGCTGCGCCGCCTCGTCCGCTTCGCCAGCGAAGACATCGGCCTCGCCGACCCGCAGGCGCTGGTCCAATGCCTCGCCGCGAAAGATGCCTACGATTTCCTGGGGTCGCCCGAGGGCGAGCTGGCGATCGTCCAGGCCACGCTCTATTGCGCCACCGCCCCCAAATCGAACGCCGTATATAAGGCGCAGAGCGCCGCATGGCGTGTCGCGAAGGAAACCGGATCGCTGATGCCGCCGATGTCGATCGTCAACGCGCCGACCAAGCTGATGAAGGACGTCGGTTACGGCAAAGGCTATGCCTACGACCATGACGCCGAGGACGGCTTCTCAGGCGCTAACTACTGGCCCGATGCAATGGAGCCGGTCGAGCTATATCTGCCGGTCA
>JBKJZJ010000292.1:0-6554 GCA_046715355.1 Allosphingosinicella sp.
GCTCGGCCCAGCGGCAGCAGCCCGCCGCCGGCGCCCGCTCCGGCCGCGCCGCCCGCGCCCGGGCCGCGGTCGTGGTCGCCAAGAAGGACGACGCCCCCACCCCCGCTCGCGCGTCTCGCGGCCGATCCCAGGCGCAGCAGGGGACGACGTCACGGCGAAGACGATCGAACTGATCGCGGCCCGCGCGACGCCTTCCAGCGCGACCGCGACCGCATCATCCATTCGATCCCGTTCCGGCGCTTGCGCCACAAGACCCAGGTCTTCGTCGCGCCCGACGGCGACCATTTCCGGGTCCGGCTCACCCACAGCCTCGAAGTCGCCCAGATCGGCCGCACCATGGCCCGCGCGCTCGGCCTCAACGAGGATCTGACCGAGGCTTTGTGCCTCGCCCACGATATCGGCCATCCGCCCTTCGGCCATGCCGGCGAGGAGGCGCTCCAGGCGGCGATGGCCGATGCCGGCGGCTTCGATCACAATGCCCACACGATCCGGCTGCTGACCGCGCTCGAAAGCTCCTATCCGCTTTTCGCGGGCCTCAACCTCAGCTGGGAGACGCTGGAGGGCCTCGCCAAGCATAACGGCCCGGTCGTGGACGCGCCCTGGGCACTGGCCGGGGCGGACGCGGATTTCCCGCTCGATCTGGCGGACTGGCCGAGCCTCGAAGCCCAGATCGCCGCGATCGCCGACGACATCGCCTATGACAATCACGACATAGACGACGGCCTGCGCGCCGGCCTGTTCACGCTCGATGAATTGCTCGAAGTGCCGCTGGCCGCGCGGATCTGGGAGCGGGTCCGGGGGCGCTATCGCGGCGTCGAGGCGGCGCGGCTGGTCCCCGAGCTGGTTCGCGACCTGATCGGCCTGATGGTGAACGATGTCCTCGCCGAGACCGGGCGCCGGTGCGAAGGCCTGAGCGGCATGGCGGCGGTGCGCGCCGCCGGGCGCCCGCTCGCCGGCTTCTCGGCGGCGCTGGCGGCGGAGGAGAGGGCGCTCAAGGCCTTCCTCCACGAGCGCATGTACGACGCGCCCGAGGTGCAGGCGGTGCGCGAGGAGGCGCAGGCGATCCTCGCCGCCTTGTTCGCCGCCTATCGCCACGATCCCGGCCTGCTGCCCCCCGAATGGCGCCCGCTCTCGGCCGAGCCGGTGGCCGTGGCGCGGACGATCTGCGACTTCGTGGCCGGGATGACCGACCGTTATGCGGTGCGCCGCTACCAGGCGCTGATCGGGCCGGTCACCCTGCCCGAGGGCTTTTGAGGCGGGACGCGAGGAGGAATTCGTGGCGAGCGCAGGCTATTCGGGGACGCCGCTGGCGAGGAAGCTGAGCCTCAAGGACGGCCAGCGCGCCTGGTTCGAGAACATGCCGGAGAGCGTCCGCGCCGAGATCGACGAAGACGGCCTCGCGCTCAACCTGCTCGACGCCCCGGTCGGCCCGATCGACGCCGCCCATGTCTTCGTCACCGGGCGGGCCGCCCTCGCCGACGCGATCCGCCGGCTGCTGCCCCTGCTCGCGCCCGCGGGCCAGCTCTGGGTCTCCTGGCCGAAAAGGGCGTCGAGAGTGCCGACCGACATCACGGAGGACGTGATCCGCGAAATCGCCCTCCCCACCGGCCTCGTCGACGTCAAGGTCTGCGCGGTCGACCAGATCTGGTCCGGCCTCAAGCTGGTGATCCGCAAGGAGCTGCGCTGAGCCCCATTACCCTATTGCGAACAAGTCGCATTATCGTTTATATCGATCTCCATGATCGTCTGCGTCTGTAATGCGATTCGGGAATGCGACGTGCGGGCGGCGGCGCGCGCCGGCGCCTCCTGCCCGACCAGCGCCTATCGCGCCCGCGGCGCCAAACCGCGCTGCGGCCAGTGTTTCGCCTTCGCCCGCGAGATCATCGCCGCCGAGCGCGCCACCGCCTGAACGGCCTCATTCTCCCGTCGCTGCATTGAGTTTCATTCGCGATTGAATCGCCTTGGAAGCCACTTGCGAGCGCGTGGCATTCTCAGCTGATTTTCCGCAGTTTTCCGCCATTTTTTGGTGCCCTTTCGCGCGGCCACGCGTTATAAGCGGGCTCGAAAAGGGAGACCCATGATGAAGGGCGACGACCAGGTATTGCAGCTCCTCAACGAGACGCTGAAGAACGAGCTGACCGCGATCAACCAATATTGGCTGCATTATCGGATGCTCGACAATTGGGGCGTGAAGCGGCTCGCCGAGCATGAGCGGCACGAATCGATCGACGAGATGAAGCATGCCGACCGGATCTCCGAGCGCATCCTGTTTCTCGAAGACCTGCCCAATTTCCAGATGCTCGGTCGCCTGCGCATCGGCGAGAATGTCGAGGAGATATTGCGCGCCGATCTCGAGCTCGAGCATGAGGCGGTCGGCCAGCTGCGGGGCGCGATCGCGCATTGCGAGGAGGTCCGCGACTTCGTCAGCCGCGACCTCTTCCGCGACATCCTCGCCGCCGAGGAAGACCATATCGACTTCCTCGAGACCCAGTTCGAGATGATCGAGCGCATGGGCCTGGAGAATTACATCCAGCTGCAGAGCAAGCCGGCGCAGGAGTGAGCGGGCCTAAGCGTCCCGCGACGGGGCGGGCGCCCCGAATGTCCCCCGACGGCATGGATGTGCAGGCGTTCCGGCGCAGTCGGGCTAATTTGGATTCCCGACCAACGTGGGTGTCGTGCAGGTGATTCGCGTGGTGAACCAGGCTACCGGCCCGGCGGGCCCTGCCGGCGGCCCCCAGATCCAGTGCGCGCCGGCCGGGACGCCGCCGAAGGGCTTCGGGACCGGCGACGTCGGCCACGGGTTCGGCCCGGCATTGGTGCCAAGACTGACCACCGGCAGCGTGGCGGTCGCGAAGGCCGGCATCTCGTTGTTGAAATAAGGCGCGCCGGGCGGCCCGCCGGTGAGCGACGTGGTGGAGGGCTGTCGCGGCGAAATCCTCCACAGCCTGGGGCTCGCGGTCGTCACCAGCGCGTTCGTGCCATTAGCGAACCTGCAGCCGCGGTGGCTGCTCAGGCGGAATTGCCCGAGCAGGCCGGTCGGCGAGCCCCCGACGTCGCGCACCCAGACGTGCATGAAGTAGGTGGTGACGCCCGGATAGAGATAGAGCCGATTGCGGAAATTGATTGCCCAGCCCCCGCCCTGGGCAAACTCGACGCCCGCGGTGTTCAGGCTGGTGCTGATGAATATCTTGAATTCGTCGTCGGCATAGACGCTGCTGTCAATCCATTGTGCGCGCGCAGAAAACGGGGCGGCAAGGATCATTGCAGGCAAGATGAGCGAACGGATGCGCATGGCATTCCCCCTTTGATTAGCCAGAGTGCGGTCAATCTCCCGCGACTCGGACAATATTCATAACGTACACCTTACTTTGATTCTGAGCAACGGAATCTACAAGATCAGTCTGATTCACGTACCAAATGAGAAACATGATATACGTCATTCGGATAACTCGCCAGCGCTTGAGAGGCCTGGACTCACCATCTTTCAGAGAACGGATATTCCCTGACCGGATAGACGCGCATCGTCCGGGAGATACTTGAAAAGCACCTGATCTGACTCGCGCGACTCTTTGCCGCCGCTGCTGGCGTGCGCCGGCCCGGCCCCTGCGTCATGACAGTCGTCCCCGGCCCGCTTGAGGCATTTGGTCCTGCGCGGCGGCCGCGCCGCGCCCCCAACCTTGCAATTTCCCCCGATCGCGCCCACTTGGGAACCTGCTTCGGTCGCAAAGACGGTCTTCGGCGCTTTGCGGCACCTTCTTCCTTCTCTCCGCTGCCCCGGCACATCGGGCGTGCCATTTCGGCCCGCCTCAAGACAAGGAAGACAAAGATGCCCATCGGCAAAGTGAAATTCTTCAACACCCAAAAAGGCTTCGGCTTCATCCAGCCCGAGGATGGCGGCAACGACGCCTTCGTCCATATCAGCGCCGTCGAGCGCGCCGGCATGAACAGCCTGGTCCAGGACCAGCGCGTCTCCTACGAGCTCGAGACCGACCAGCGCGGCAAGACCAGCGCCGTCAAGCTCGAAGACGCCTGACCTTTTCCCTCCCGCTCCGGCGCTTGCCGGGCGGGAGGGCAATCGGCCGGCGCCCTCATCGCGCCCGCCCCATCGAGGACGGCCTTATGTCCGCCACGCAGAAATTCTATTGCGACCGCGCCGCCCAGGCCCGCCGCGACGCCGAGGCGGCCGCCCTCGACAATGTCCGCGACCGCCATTTGCGCGCCGCCGCCGCCTGGGACGTGATGGCCGCGCGCCTGCTGCGCACCGAAAAGATGCGCGCGGAGACGGAGGTGAGGAAAGCCGCCGAGCGCGAGGCGGCGGACGTCGAGACGCTCGGCTAGGGTCGGGGCACAATCAAGCAGGCGCTTCTCGTGCGAGCAACTCACTGAGTCATCCCGGCGAAGGCCGGGACCCATGAACACCGCCGATTTCGAAACGGCCCAGACGTCAGCGCCGCTCCCAATCTTCGAGTTAACAAAGAAGAGGGACAGTCCCTTTTTTCGGGCCAGCTTGCGTTCCTCCTCCCCAAAACTTGAAATGTAGGATTTCCTCTGGCTTACGCTGGTGGATGAAGCACGAACCAGACGCATTCACCCCCGAGTCGAAGACGGCCGCAGGCCGACCGGCGACTGACGAGTTCGCTTCTCCCCCCAATTTCACCGTCGAGGACAAAGGCCCCGCCTTCGCGACCGAGGCCGAGCAGGCCGCTTACTGGCAGGGCGTGACTCAGGGCATCCGCACCGCCGGCCGGGAGCCCGGCCATCCCCACATGCCGGCGGACTTCGATCTATGCCTCACCCGCGACGGCGCCGCGCCGGGCCTCACCTCCGCCAAGCTGCTCGAAGCCTGGCCGCACAACCCGCACGACGCCAACCCCGCCTTGCCGGCCGATCCCAAGACCCGCCACGACGGCTGGGATCCGGTCAAGGAGCGCATCTTCCTGACCACGCTGGCCGACACCGGCGTCGTCGCCGACGCCTGCCGCGCTTGCGGCATGAGCCGCAACGGCGCTTACGCCCGGCGCCGCGGCGCCTCGGGCCGGGCCTTCGCGCTCGGCTGGGACGCGGCGCTGCTCCTGGCCCGCGCGCCGGTTAGCGACGACGTCATGTCGCGCTCGCGCCACGGCGTGATCGACCGAATCTACCGCAACGGCGATCTGGTCGCCGAGCGCCACCGCTACGACAACCGGCTGACCATGGCCGTCCTCACCCGTCTCGACCGTCAGGCCGAGGGCCTGGGCGAGAACGCGCCCGTGATCCGCGCCATCGCCCAGGAGTTCGACCGCTTCCTCGATCTGCTCCCGCAAGGCACGAAGGGCGCGGAGCGCTTCCTCGCCGTGCGCTTCCCGGCCGATCGGCATGGTGCCCCGCGCCCGGCGCAGGAGCCCGTCCCCGACGACGAGGACGTCGAATTGCCCACGGGCAGCGAGCGCGCCTTGCTCTGCCGCCTGGGCGGCTATCAGCGCCACGGCGTCGGTCTTCCCGACGAGGCCGATCTCGACGATCTCGACCCCGCCGAGATGGAAAGCTGGACCCGGGAGCAGATCGACCGCGCCAATTTCAGCGGCTTCCTCGCCTTGCTCGGCCGCGAGCAATGGCCGCGCTCAGTGCGGGAGGGTGACGGCACCAATGGCAGCTGTCATCTTTGTCAACTTTACCGGCGCTACTTTCCGCGATGGGAGGAGGCGGAAGCGGCGCCGGGCGACGAGCCGGGCGCGGAGGAGCAAGAGGCGCGAAGGCGGTTCTTCGGCCTCGATGGCGACGATAAGGCAAGGGAAGAACGCCACGAGAATATCCCTGCCAGTCCTTCCCGCGAAAGCGGGAATCCACCCGGCCTCGGCGAGGGGAAGAAAGCATGAGCTGGATCCCCGCTTTCGCGGGGATGACGGTGGAGGCTGGCTGTCGTCAGCGTCCTGGACCGGGCCTTGTGCGCCCGCCGCGATCCTCTATCCTGACTTCATCAATCCGGGAGGGGGACGCCCGATGACCGATATCGCCGCACCTGCCGCCGAAGCCGCCACCCAGGCGCCGCCCGCCGGCCGCATCGCCACGCTCGACATCCTGCGCGGCGTTGCGGTGATGGGCATATTGGCGATGAACATCGTCGCCTTCGCCATGCCGATGCAGGCCTATTTCAATCCCCTGGCCTATGGCGACGGCGGCGCGGAGGACGTCGCCACCTGGTTCGTCAACTTCGTCTTCGTCGACGGCAAGATGCGCGGCTTCTTCTCCTTCCTGTTCGGGGCGAGCATGCTGCTGGTCGTCGAGCGCGCCCGGGCCGCCGGCGGCTCCGGCGCCTCGATCCACTATCGGCGCATGTTCTGGCTGCTGCTGTTCGGCCTCGCCCACCTCTATCTGATCTGGTGGGGCGACATTTTGAGCCATTACGCGCTGGTCGGCATGATCGCCTACCTGTTCTGCAGGCTGTCGACGCGCGCGCTCGTTAAATGGGCGATCGCTTTGCTCGTTGTCGAGTTCGTCTTCTTCGCTTCCGGCGCTGGCTACTTCTTCGTCGCCCAGGCGGCTGCGGCCGCGCCCGGGGCGAGCGCCGAGGCCGT
>JBKJZJ010000293.1:0-15054 GCA_046715355.1 Allosphingosinicella sp.
TGACGGTCGCCGGCTGCAGGCCGTTGACGACGAAGGTGGCGAGATCCTCGGACCAGGGGATGATGTCGATCTTCTCGCCCTGCAGCTCCTGGACGACCGCCTGGACCCGCGAGCCCTTCATGCCGACGCAGGCGCCGACCGGATCGATCGAGCTGTCGTGGCTGATCACGCCGATCTTGGCGCGGCTGCCCGGATCGCGCGCCGCCGCCTTGATCTCGATGATCGAGTCGTAGATTTCTGGCACTTCCTGCGCGAACAATTTCTTCATGAAATCGGGATGGGCGCGGGAGAGGAAGATCTGCGGACCCCTGTTCTCACGGCGGACGTTGGAGATGATCGAGCGGGTGCGGTCGCCGACGCGCAAGATCTCGCGCGGGATCTGCTGGTCGCGGCGGATGACGCCCTCGGCGCGGCCCAAATCGACCACGACATGGCCGAATTCGACGCGCTTGACGACGCCGGTGATGATCTCGCCGGTGCGGTCCTTGAACTCTTCGAACTGACGTTCGCGTTCCGCATCCCGCACTTTCTGGAAGATAACCTGCTTGGCGGCCTGGGCGGCGATCCGGCCGAACTCGATCGGCGGCAGCGGATCGACGATATAGTCGCCGAGCACGGCGCCGGCCTGCAGCATGCCCGCATCCTCCAGGTTCACCTGCTAGAAATAATCGTCGACCTCCTCGACCACCTCGACGACGCGCCACAGCCTGAGGTCGCCCGAAACCGGGTCGAGCTTGGCGCGGATGTCGTTCTCGGCGCCGTAGCGGGCGCGGGCGGCGCGCTGGATCGCATCCTCCATCGCCTCGATCACGATCATCCGGTCGATCAATTTCTCGCGCGCGACGGCGTCGGCGATCGCGATCAATTCGGCCTTGTTGGCGGAAACGGCGCCCGGTGCGGAGGGGTTTGCGCCGGAGGCGGAGGTGGCTTCGGTGGCCATATCAGTCCTGTCCTTCTACGTTCCCCGGCGAAGGCCGGGGTCCAGTTTCTTCTTCAACTATGTCGGCGCCCTCGCTCGAAAGCGGCGCGGTCGCCTTGATGAGGCGGTCGGTCATCAGCAATTTGGCGTTGCGGATCGACGCGAACGGAATGGCGGTCTCGCCCAGGCCCTTGACAAGGATGCGGACGGTCTCGCCGTCGACGCCGATGAGGTCGCCCGAAAGCTGCTTGCGGCCATTATAGGGCTCGTGCGGGTGGATGCGGGCCTCGTGCCCCTTCCAGTCGTCATAATCCGTGAGCCGGGTCAGCGGCCGGTCGATGCCGGGCGAGCTGACCTCGAGCCGATAGCTCTCCTCGATCGGGTCGCGCCCCTCCGCCTCCAGCGCGTCGAGCCGGTCCGAGAGGCGCCGCGACAACCGCGCGCAATCCTCGAGCGTCAGCTGGCGGGTATCGGGCCGCTCGGCCATCACCTGCAGCGTCGGATCGGAGGCGCCGCCGATCATCTTGACGCGCACCAAAGCGAGCCCCTCGGCTTTGGCTTCGGGCTCGATCAATCGGGTCAGCTCGGCGATGTCCGCCATCTCGTCTCCATGAAACATGGGCCTCCGGCGCCGGCCCCGTCCCCGGGACCAGCCTCGACATGTTTGACGATGTTGAGGAGGTGAGCGCTATATAGGTGGGAGCGGGGGTGGGGGCAAGCGGGGAATGGCGGCGGCTTTGCCGCGCGCGGGCCGGCGCGCATTCATGTATTGGGAAAGGACCGAATCGGGGGCCGGCAAGAAGGAGCCTTGTCATGACCAGTCCGGAGCTCGCGCTCGACGTCCTCCCCGGCAAGAACGGCAAAGTCTATTATCTGCCGCTCGCGCCGAAATCGCGCGATCATGAGGAGCGCCTCAAGATCGGCGTGCGGCTGCAGATCACGCATGTCGATCGGCGCCACGACACGCTGACCATCACCAACATCAACTTCTCCTTTCCGGGCACCGATCTCGGCTTCCGGATCATGGCGCGGGAGCAGCAATATATGGACCCGGAGGGCGGCGTCCTCGGCCGCGGCGAGACGGCGACCTGGGCCAATGGCCGGGTGAAGACCGAGGATGGGGAGGACCGCTACAACCAGATCTATCTGGACGGGCCGCCGCCGCCGCGCATCAGGGTCCACATTCATTGCGCGGGCTTCGACCAGCCTTTCGAGAAGACGTTCGACCTGATCCGATGGGGCGACCCGACCGGCGACGGCGCGCTGCTGCTGCCGTTCCTGCTCAGCGAACTCGACCGCGACGAATATGTCGCGACCTCGGCTTTCCATTGGTATCCCGGGGGGCCGACCGGCAGTCAGATCTTCGCGCACGACATCGGCATCGAGGCGCGGGTCAACGGCGTCTGGAGCGTCGCCCGCACCGCCGCGACGCCGACCCGCAATACGGACATCAGGATCTTCGGCCGGCCGGTGCGGGCGATGGCGGACGGGCATGTCTTCGCCGTCAGCGACGGCTGCATCGACAACCCCTACAAGGCGGTCGACAAGACCCACCCCAAATATGGAAGCAACGACGTCTGGGTGCGCTATGGCGACCTCGAGGTCAAATATGTGCATTTGCGCAGCGGCAGCATCATCGTTCGGCCGGGGCTGGAGGTGAAGGCCGGGCAGAAACTCGCCGAAGCGGGCAATTCGGGTAATACCGGCGGCGATCCCCACCTCCACATGGAGTGCCGATTGACCACGGGCGGCAGCTTGTGCGGCTTCACCTTCAAGAAAACCTGGATGCTGGCGCGCGACCTGGTGCCGCATAGCGGCAACGGCCGCCGGGTGCGGCTCGAGGACCAGGGCATTTGCGAGGAATATGCGGCGCTCCGCCCCTTCGCCACCAGCCACGGCCCGATCGGTCCCGATATCTCCGACATCGAACTCGAGACCCTCGTCGCCGAAATCCTTGCCGGCGTCGGCGAGGGCGGCGGCGGGTTCATCATCGTCGGCGGGCGGATCATCAAGGTTCCGCCCCGCGGCATCAAGGCGGCGCTGCTCAAGACGCTGGTCGATCTCGACGCGGCGGACGAGCTCGCCGCTCCAGCCGCGGCCAAGCACCGCACGAAGATCGCCGACGCGCTCGACAAGGCGGCGAAGGCTCTGAGAGGCGGGTCTTAGGAAGAAGGATGGATTTCGACGATCAGCTCCACCGCTATTTCGCGACGACCGACCTCGCCACCCTGCGCCCCGAGGCGCTCGCCGCCGGGATCGAACGGATGCAGGTCGATCTGGGGCTGGAGAAGGACCGGGGGCGCCGCTTCGCCTTGTGGGCGCTGATGCACATGCTCGGTGCCGCGCCGGACCTCGACGTCGCATTCAAGGACGAGGCGGATCGCGAAGCCGCGCGCAACTTCATGGACCTGGCCGAGCGGCCGGAGCAGGAACCGGGAGGCTAGTCGGCGCTTCCCGCCAGCGACGCCGGGATGTCGCGTTGCGCGTGGATGACGCGCCAGACGTCGATATGGTCCTCACGCTCCACGTAGAAGACGAGATAGGGGTAGCGGCGGAGCTTGCGGCTGCAGGCCCTCGACGCCTAGGAGATCGGCGTAACGAGGCGACCCCATGCCGGGATGATCGCCGATAGCGCGATAAGCTTCCCGTACCGCCTCGACAAAGGCGTGCGCGATATCCTGATCCGCTTCATCGGAATAATAGTCAGCGACTTCATCGACATCGTGCTCGGCGACCTCGCGCCGAACGATCCTCTTCACGCGCGCTTGGAGGCGCGCTTATCCACGCGCTCGTGCAGCCTTTCAAAATAGGCATCGTCGGCCGGCCCGGCCGGCGGCGAATTAGCGCCTTCCAGCAGGAGGTCGCGAAGCTTCTGCTTGTCCTGTTCCCTGCGGATCAGCTCGCGGACATATTCGCTGCTCGTGCTATAGCGGCCGGCGACCTGCTCCTCGACGAATGATCTAAGGTCATCGGGAAGAGAGATGTTCATCGTGGCCATGGGGCGGGAATACACTTTTGGCAGAATTTGGCAAGAATGAACTCATGAAGATCATCGTCAGCTACGTCTCCCCCTATGTCCGCAAGGTGCTCGCCTGCCTCGCGCTGAAGGGGATCGACGATTACGAGATCGATCCGATCACGCCTTTCTACGGCGACGAGGAGTTCGCGCGGCTCTCGCCGCTCAGGCGGATTCCCGTGCTGGTCCAGGGCGATCTCGTGCTTACCGATTCCTCGGTAATCTGCGCCTGGCTTGACGAGGCTTATCCGCACCGGCCGCTGCTGCCGGCCGCTCCCGCCGACCGCGCCCGCGCCCGCTGGCTGGAGGAATATGCCGACACGCGTATGGGCGACGTCTTCATCTGGGGGCTGTTCTACCAGAAGCGCGTCCATCCCGCGGTCTGGGGCGAGCCCGGCGATCTTGCGCGGGTCGAGAAGACGCTGGCGCAAGACGCACCGGTCGTGCTCGACTATCTCGAAGGCGAGCTGCCGGCCTCCGGCTTCCTGTTCGGCGCGATCGGGCTCGCCGACATCGCCCTCGCCAGCTTCTTCCGCAACGCCTTCTATGCCGGCTTCGCGGTCGATGCCGGGCGCTGGCCGAAGACCGCGGCCTTCGTCGACCGGGTGCTCGCCTGCGATTGCTTCGCCCGGTTCAAGCCGTTCGAGGATGCGCAGATGAGCACCGATCCCAAGGGCCGTCGCGCCGCCTTGCTCGCCGCCGGCGCGCCGCTCGTCGCCGAAAGCCTCGGCACGCGCGAGCCGCGAAAGGGCATCATGACGCTCTGATCTTCGCGCTCAGCGCGCGCCCCAGGCCGGCGGCGGCGGCGCGACCCGCCGGGTCAGGTCGAACTCGACCCGGAAATGGCGGCCCTCGCGGTCGAGCGCGTAGGCGAACCCGCGGCCCGGCGCGATCTCGATCGCCCAGACATTGGCGGCCGAGGCGGGGATGTTCTCTCGCACGAACAGGGCGCGCGAGAAACGGTCGGCGGGGAATTCCTGGCGCCGCGCGCTGCCGGGCGAGACGGTGTCGCCGCCATATTGGCTGCGCGCGTCCTCGCTGCCGTCGCGGTGGCGGTGGACGTGCTTGAGCCTGAGGCCGTCGGCCGTGCGGCTGATCACCCAGGTGCGCGAGCGGTCGCCGCCGACGTGGAAGGCGATGCGCACCGCCTCGGGCGTGCAGCTGGAGACGTGCATGACGAGCCGGCTCGCCGCCATCTCGCGGTCGGCGGGATCGTTCGAAACCACCCTGCCCGCATAGCTTTGTCCGCACAGGGCCCAGAGCCGCTGCCAGAACAATAGCTGCGGCCCGTCCGAGCGCGGCACCACCGCGCAGGCGGAAAGCAGGAGGGCGGCGAGCAAGGCGAGGCGCGTCATGAGCCCCATCCTAGGCCCGCCGGAACGCGGCTTGACGGCACCGCCGGCGTCTGGGAACGTTCAAACGGGGGCTCAAGGAGGCTAGACGATGCGCCGGCTCCGCTCCCTGTTCCTGTTCGCCCTGATCTTCGGCAGCGCCGCCTGCGGGGGCGGCGGCGCGGCGGCGCAGGACCGCCCGTTCCGGGTCGAGGCGGTCGGCCAGTTCGCCGAACCCTGGGCGATGGCCTTCCTGCCCGGCGGGCGCCGGGCGCTGATCACCGAGCGGCGCGGCGCCCTCAAATTGTGGACCGTCGGCGGCGACGCGATCGACGTCGGCGGCGTGCCGGCGGTCGATTATGGCGGGCAGGGCGGCCTCGGCGATGTCGTCCTCCACCCGGATTTCGCCAATAACGGCCTGGTCTATCTGAGCTTCGCCGAAGCCGGCCCGGGCCGCACGCGCGGCGCCGCGGTCGGCCGCGGCCGGCTGGTCGTGGAGGGCGCCGGCGCGCGGATCGACGGCTTTTCGGTGATCTGGCGACAGGTACCCAAGTTCGGCGGGCGCGGGCATTACGGCCACCGCCTCGCTTTCTCTCCCGACGGCCGCCACCTCTTCATCAGTTCGGGCGAGCGGCAGGAATTCACGCCCGCGCAGGACATGGCCTCCAATGCCGGCAAGGTGCTGCGGCTCGATCCGGACGGCGGCGTGCCCGCCGACAATCCGTTCGCCGCCCGGGGCGGCGTCGCCGCGCAGATCTGGAGCCTCGGCCATCGCAACCCATTGGGCCTCGCCTTCGCGCCGGACGGCCGGCTCTGGGCGGTCGAGAAGGGCCCGCAAGGCGGCGACGAGCTGAACCTGATCCAGCGCGGCGGCAATTACGGCTATCCGGGCGTCTCCAACGGCGATCATTATGACGGCCGCGACATCCCCGACCATCGCCCCGGCGACGGCTTCGTCGCGCCGAAAGTCTCGTGGACGCCGGTCATCTCGCCTGGCGATATGATCGTCTATTCGGGCGGCCAGTTCCCCGGCTGGCGCGGCGACGCGCTGGTCGCCGGCCTCTCCGGCCAGGCCCTCGTCCATGTCGACCTCGACGGCGCCAACGCCCGCGAGGCGGCGCGCTGGGAGATGGGCGCGCGCATCCGCGAGATCGAGCAGGCGCCCGACGGCTCGATCTATCTGCTCGAGGACCAGCGGGGCGGCTCGGGCGGCCGGCTGCTGCGGCTGACGCCGAGGCCCGCGCGTCCCTCCTAATAGGTCCGGTAGGTGCGCGGCGGCTCGTCTTCCTTGGCGCTGCGGATGCCGACGAAGGAGAGGATGATCAGCGCCGCCGCGAGGCCGAGCGTGACGAGCACGAAGGCTTTGCTCTGCCGGCGGGTGACCAGCATGAAGATGCCGTTCGCGGTCGCGACCAGCCCGAACACGAACACCGCCGCGAAGATGGTGAGGAAGAGCCGCGCCTGCTCGGCGGTGCCGGTGAACGAGGAGCCGTCGGCCGACTCCACGCCTGGATTGTGCATCGAGGGCCCGATCTTGAGGTAGATCACCCCCATCCCGATCGTCAGCAGCAGGCCGCAGATCAGCAGCACGATCGCCCGCACCGGGGATTCCCCGACGCTGCGCATCGGGCCGCCGCATTTCGGGCAGGTGTCGACCCGGCCTTCCACGACGGTCGCGCAGGTCGGCTGATTGCAGGCGCTGTGGGACATAGGATTCTCCCCCGATTCCGTGGCGACACTAGCGGGAATGCTCAGCGGCGGCGATAGCGGAAGTACCAGACTTCGCGGCCCTCGCGGCGGGCCTTGGCTTCGTAGCGCGTCTCGGGCCAGCCGCCGGGGCGGACGAGAAAGTCGCTTGCCGTCTCGGCCAGCCATTCGAAGTCGGTTCGCCCGCCCATCACCATCATCGCCCAGCGGCAATAGACCGGATCGTCGGTGCCCAGGCGGAATTCGCCGCCCGGCGCCAGCTTGGCGGCGATCAGGTCGAGCGGGCCGGGATTGATCATCCTGCGCTTGGCGTGGCGCGCCTTGGGCCAGGGATCGGGGTGGAGCAGATAGACGAAGCGGAGCGACGCATCGGCCAGCCGCTCGAGCACCTGAAGCGCGTCGCCATGGTGGAGGCGGACGTTGGCGAGATGGCGGTCGCGGATATGGCCGAGCGCTGCGGCGACGCCGTTGAGGAAGGGCTCGGCGCCGATGAAGCCGTGGTCGGGCAAGAGATCGGCGCGATAGGCCAGATGCTCGCCGGCGCCGAAGCCGATCTCGAAATGGAGCGGGCGCCCATGACCTTTGGCGTCCCCAAACAGGCCGGCCGCGTCGAGTGGCCCTTCGTCGGGCAGGCTCAACTGGGGCAGCAGCCGCTCCAGCAAATTCGTTTGCCCGGCGCGCAGCGGCCGGCCCTTGGAGCGGCCGTAGAGGCGGCGGATGGTGGTGGGATCGTTCATGGCGGTGCCGGCGGGGTGCTGCTATCCTCCTTCGCATGAGAACCGCAAGCCTGCTCGCCGCCGCGGCCCTCCTCTTCGCCGCCGGCCCGGCTCTCGCCACCAGCACGATCCATTGCCGGTCGCCGGAACGGGGCGCGCCGCGGCTTGACCTCAGCGTCGGCACCGGCCCGTCGGCGATCACCCAGGCGCGGCTGGTCGATGGGACGCGGGAATTGCTTACAGGGCAGGACTCCGCGAGCCCGCGCATTACGCAGAGCTGGCTCGACCGGCAGCTGCTGAAGCTCGACCTGGCCGACTCCAATGTCGAGTATTTCATCGCCCGGCTGGACACGCGCAAGCGCCGCGGCGTCTCGTTCGACGGCACGCTGCGCTATCGCGAGCGGACCTGGCGGGTCAGCTGCCGCTGGGACGAGGACGAGTGAACAGGTCCTTGTAGCGTTCGCGCAGCGCCGCTTTCTGGACCTTGCCCATGGCGTTCCTCGGCAGCGCGTCGGCGAAAAGGATGCGGCGGGGCTGCTTGAAGCGGGCGAGATCGGTGAGGCCGGCGAGGATCGCCGCTTCGTCGAGCGCGGCGTCGGTGCGGACCACCACCGCCACCGCCGCTTCGCCGAGATCGTCATGCGGCAGGCCGATCACCGCGCTTTCGCCGACGCCGGGCATCGCGTCGAGGACGAGCTCGATCTCCCGGGGATAGATGTTGAGCCCGCCGGCGATGATCAGGTCCCTGGCCCGTCCGACGATGGCGACGCGGCCGTCCCCGTCCATGGTCGCGACGTCGCCGGTGATGAAATAGCCGTCCGGGCGCATCTCCTCCGCGGTCTTCTCGGGCTGGCGCCAATAGCCCTTGAACAGGTTCGGCCCACGTATCTCCAGCACCTCATCGCGGATGCGCGCCTCGACGCCCGGCAGCGGGAAGCCGACCGTGCCGGGGATGCGCTCGCCCTGATAGGGGTTGGAGCAGATCATCCCCGCCTCGGTCATGCCGTAGCGCTCGAGGATGCGGTGGCCGGTCTTCGCCTCGAACGCTTCGAAGGTTGTTTCGAGGAGCGGCGCCGAGCCGCTGACGAAGAGGCGCATGTTGGCGGCCGCATCGCGCGTCAGCCCCGGATGGGCGGCGAGGCGGACATAATGGGTCGGCACGCCCATCATTATGGTGGCGGCCCCCATGTCGGCGATCACCGCGTCGGCGTCGAAGCCCTCGTGCCAGAGCATGGTCGAGCCGTTGAGCAACGCGCCGTGCAGCGCCACGAACAGCCCGTGGACGTGATAGATGGGAAGCGCATGGATCAGCACGTCGCCCGCCCGCCAGCGCCAATAATCCTTCAGCACCAGCGCGTTGGAGGCAAGATTGTCGTGGCTCAGCATCGCCCCCTTCGAGCGGCCGGTCGTGCCCGACGTGTAGAGGATGGCGGCGAGATCGTCGGGACCGCGCGGGACGGTCTCGAACGCCGCGGGCTCGGGTGCTAGATCGTCGAAGCTCAAATGGCCATCGGCGACGACGATCGCCGGCTCCGCATCCTCGATGAAATAGGCAAGCTCCGCCGGCGTGTAGGCAGGGTTGAGCGGCACATAGACCAGGCCGGCGCGCAGCGCGGCGAGATAGACCAGGGCGCTTTCGATCGACTTCTCGGCCTGGACCAGGATGCGGTCGCCGGGGCGCGCACCGAGGCGGGTCAGCGCGGCGGCCCAGGCGGCGACGGCGCCGTCGAGCCCGCAATAGGGAAGCCGGACCTCGCCGTCCTCGACGAAGGCCGGCGTGTCGCCCGCCTCGGCGGCGGCCGCCGCGAACAGGCGGTAGAGGTTCGCGCTCAGACGGCCGCCTTCAACGCGTCGATGAGGTCGGTCTTCTCCCAGCTGAACAGATCGCCTTCCGGCTTGCGGCCGAAATGGCCGTAGGCGGCGGTGGGCGAATAGATCGGCTTGTTGAGCCCCAAATGGGTGCGGATGCCCTTGGGCGTCAGGCGGACGAGCTGCGGCAGCACGTCCTCGAGCCGGGCGGCGTCGATGCCGTCCGCCTCGGTGCCGTGCAGGTCGACGTAGAGCGAGAGCGGCTCGGCGACGCCGATCGCGTAGCTGAGCTGGATCGTGCAGCGCCTGGCGAAGCCCGCCGCGACCACGTTCTTGGCGAGATAGCGGGCGACATAGGCGGCCGAGCGGTCGACCTTGGTCGGATCCTTGCCCGAGAACGCGCCGCCGCCATGCGGGGCCGCGCCGCCATAGGTGTCGACGATGATCTTGCGTCCCGTGAGGCCCGCATCGCCGTCCGGTCCGCCGATCTCGAACAGGCCGGTCGGATTGACGAAGATGGCCTCGTCGTCGTTCGGCATCCAGCCCGTGGGCATGACCTCCGAAAAGACCCCTTTCACATAATCGCGCAGCTTGGCCTGGTCGTAGCCCTTGGCGTGCTGGGTCGAGACGACCAGCTTGACCGCGCGCACCGGTCTGCCCTCCTCATAGGCCAAGGTGACCTGGCTCTTGCTGTCGGGCTCGAGGAAATCGGCCGCGCCCGAATGGCGGTGCCCGGCGAGCGTCTCGAGGATGCGGTGCGAATAATGGATCGTCGCCGGCATCAGGTCCGGCGTCTCGTCGCAGGCATAGCCGAACATGATGCCCTGGTCGCCGGCGCCCTCGTCCTTGTTGCCCGCTTCGTCGACGCCCTGGGCGATGTCGGCGGACTGGCCGTGCAGGTGGCAGGCGAAATCGGCATATTGCCAGTGGAAGCCGTGCTGCTCGTAGCCGATTTTCTTGACGATCCCCCTGGCGGCTTCTTCGATCTCCGTGAGCGTCGGCGTCACGGCTTCGCGGCAGCGGACCTCGCCGGCGAGGATGATGCGGTTGGTGGTGACCATGGTCTCGCAGGCGACCCGGGCTTCCGGATCGCGGCCGAGGAAGAGGTCGACGACCGCGTCGGAGATCTGGTCGGCGACCTTGTCGGGATGGCCTTCGGAGACCGATTCGGACGTGAAGAGATAATTGCTGCGCATCGCGGGAGGCGGTCCTTCCGAAAGGGAGAAACGGATATAAAGATGTCTTTAAGTGCCGCGCCCGCTAGCGGGTTTTGCGCCTGACTGCAATCGCCGCCGCGATGAGCAGCAGGGCGAAAGCGAAGGAAAGCACGTTGCCGAGCCGGGCGAAGAGCGTCGGCGGCGAAGGCAGCGGCAGCCGCGCGTCGATCACGCCGGCTTCGTGCTGGGGCAGGCTGGCGACGATCCGGCCGCGGGCGTCGACGATCGCCGAGATGCCGGTCGGCGTCGCGCGAATGATCGGGATGCCCTCCTCGAGCGCGCGCAGCCTGGCTTGCGCGAAATGCTGCGGCGGGCCCCAGGCGCCGAACCAGGCGTCGTTGGACGGGTTGAACAGGAAATCGGGCCGGTTCGCGCGATCGACCACCTCGCCCGAAAAGACGATTTCGTAGCAGATCTGCCCGCCCATGCGGCCGAAGCCGGGCAGATCGAGCGTGCGCGGCCCGGGCCCGGCGAGGATGTCGCCGGCCCCCGGCGCGAGCCGGGAGAGGCCGATCGCGGAGAGCAAAGGCCGCATCGGCAGATATTCGCCATAAGGGACGAGATGGGCCTTGTCGTAGCGCCCCAGGACGCTGGCGCCGGGGCCGAGCAGATAGAGGCTGTTATATTCCGCCGGCATGCCGTCCACCGGCGGGGCCGTCTCGATGCCGCCGGTCAGCAGGAGGTCGCGCGGGCCGATCACGCGGGCGAGGTGGCGCGGCGCGTCGCCCTCGTGAAGGCTGTAGGGCACCGCGGCCTCGGGCCAGAAGATCAGGCGCGGCGTCCCGTCCGGCGCGCCGGTCATGCGCAGGATCTTGTAGAAATTGTCCTCGTCCTTGACCGGATCCCAGCGCTCTTCCTGGGGAATGTCGGGCTGGACGATGCGGATGGCGGGCCGCGCCGCCAAAGCCGCGGGATCGTCCGGCCGCCACCAGAAGGCGGGGATCAGGCTCAGGGCGGCGAGCAGCAGCACGCCGGCGATGAACCGCCAGCCGCGCAGCATCAGGAGCGGCAGGATCAGCCCCGCGACGAGCACGACGATCCCCGACATCGCATAAGTGCCGATCAGCGGCGCCGGCAGGACCAAAGGCGAATCGATCAGCACGACGCCGACCGGGTTCCAGGCGAAGCCGGTGAACATGGTCCCGCGCAGCCATTCGGTGACGATCCAGGCGGCGGCGAGGACGAGCGTCAGCGTGATCCGGCTGCCCCGGCCCCAGCGCCAGGCCAGCCCGGCGGCGGCGGCGGGATAGAGGGCGAGATAGCAGGACAAGAGCACGACCGCGACCCAGCCGAGCCAGGCCGGCATCGCCGCCTGGTAGGTGAAGGCGGTCGCGATCCAGTTCAGCCCGAGCACGAACTGCCCCATGCCGAACCACCAACCCCGGGCGAGCGCCGAGCGCAAAGTCGGCGCGGTCTCGATCAGCACGATCAGCAAGGCGAAGCCGGCCAATGTCGCCAGCCCCAGGCCGAGCGGCGCGAAGCCGAGCGCCGAGACCAGGCCGGCGAGGAAGGAAAGGCCGAGCAGCTTCATCCGCTCGTGCTATGGGGACGGGCGGAGGGATGCGTCAATGGCACAGCGGCTGCGGCTGAAGGGCACGGGAAGCGGGGCGCATGCGATCTGGTATGACGAGGCCGGGCGGCTTGTCGCCGAATGGCATGATTTCGGCGAGGGCGCGCCCTACGAATCGGCCAATATGATCCGCTTCGACGCGGCCTCGCAGGACGCGCTGGGAGGAGCGCTGGACAGCGCCGCGCAGCCCGCCGGCGAGGCCCTGCTCCATGCGCTGGCCGCCCGCTTCCGCTCCTATTTCGAGATCCGCGCTTTCGCGGACGAACAGGCGATTCCGTTCGAAGCCGAGGTCGATTTCCGGCCGTGAGGGCCGCTTATTCGACTGGCTTTTCCGGATCTTCCTCGGGCGGCGGGTCGTCCTCGGGCGGCGGGTCGTAGGGCTCCGGCCGGGGGTCCGGCCGCACCACCGGCGGCGGCACCCGCACCGGCTCCGGGGCCGGCTCGGCCTCGGGTTCGAGCCGCAGCTGCGGCGGCGGGCGCAGGCTGTTTTCGGGCCGCTCGGCATTGGCGGCGACCAGCGCGTTTTCGTCGACCGGCATCGTGGCGTTCGCGGCCACCGCGGCATTGGCCGTTTCGCGCGGGGCCGGCCGGATCAGCGTCCAGCCGAAATAGAGGCTGACCGACAAGGCGACGCCGGCGCCCATGCCGATCCCGAACGCTTGCCAATTGGTGCCCTGCATGACTCAAACCCTCTTTGCGACTTTCCGCAGCCTACTGACTTCCAGCCGCCTGTCGAGATGGCGCGAGGCCGCTTTGCGCGGGCCATGGTTGACCGTCAAGCCGCCGCCCCCTAGGGCGCCGGCTTTCCCGCCAGCGAAAGCCCAGGAATGACCGCCGACACCCGCCTCGACGTGCTCGCCATCGGCAATGCGATCGTCGACATCATCGCCGATTGCGACGATAACTTCCTCGAGGCCGAAGGCCTGACCAAGGGCATGATGCGCCTGATCGACGCCGAGGAGGCGACCCGGCTCTACGACCATATGGGGCCCGCGCGCGAGATCAGCGGCGGCTCGGCGGGCAACACCGCGGCGGGCGTCGCCGCCCTGGGGGGGCGCGCCGGCTTTATCGGCCAGGTCGCGCCCGACCAGCTCGGCGAATTCTACCGCCACGATCTCAATGCGGCCGGCGTCGAATTCACCACCCCGGCGGTGGATTTCGGCGTGCCGACCGCGCGCTCGATGGTGCTGGTCACGCCCGACGCCCACCGGACGATGAACACCTTTCTGGGCGCCGCCCAGCTGCTCCCCGCTTCGGCGCTCGACGAGGCCCAGATCGAAAGCGCGGCGATCCTCTATCTGGAAGGCTATCTCTGGGACCCGGAGACGCCGCGCTACGCCATGGTGAAGGCGATCGACATCGCCCGCCGCGCGGGCCGCAAGATCGCCTTCACCCTCTCCGACAGCTTCTGCATCGACCGCCACCGCGACGGCTTCAACCAGCTGATCGACAAAGGCAAGATCGACATCCTCTTCGCCAACGAGGCGGAGATCGCGATGCTCGCGGGCGAGACGGATTTCGACGCGGCGGTGGCGGCGGTCGAGACCAGGGTCGAGACCTTGGTCGTCACCCGCAGCGAGCGCGGCGCGATCGCCGTCCAGCGCGGCGGGCGCGCGCAAGTGGCCGCCGAGCCTGTCGGCAAGGTCGTCGACACGACCGGCGCCGGCGATCTGTTCGCCGCCGGCTTCCTCGCCGGCCAGGCGCAGGGGCGGAGCCTCGAGCAGAGCTTGCGCATCGGCGCGATCGCCGCGGCGGAAGTCATCTCCCATTATGGCGCGCGGCCCGAGGCCGACCTGAAGGCGCTGGTCGCCGAGCGGCTCGGCTGATCTCCGTCATTCCAGCGAAAGCTGGAATCCCATTTCTTTCCAGAGGCCGGGAGTTCGGGAGTTACGGGGACACTATACTTAATTCAGCCCGCGTGGGCCTAGCGCCGGCGTAACTGCGGCGCGCCGAATTAAGTATAGTGTCCCCGTAATTGCGCAGGTCGCCGAGCGGCTCTGCTCAGCCGGTATTGGGCGGCGGCACGGCCGGCTCGGGCGAGGGCACGTCCACGTCCGGCGCGGGCGGGAAGACCTCGGGCGGCGGCGGCTCGGGCTGCGGGGCCTGGCTCGGCTGCGGCGGCTGTTCGGGCTGGGGCTGGGTGGCCATGATCTCTCCTTCGAAAGATCAACGAGCCGGGCGCGTGCTGGTTTCCCGACAGGAAAAAGGGAGACCGAGGTCTCCCTTTCCCTTTCCCATCCGAGTGACCCGGACCTAGGGTCGGATGATCGGATTGCCTTCCGCGTCCGTCGGCGCGTCCTCCGGGAATTCCGGAAGGTCCGGCCCGGCCAGCGCCGGCTCGCCCTTGGCGAGCTGCGAATTGTGCATGCCGTAGACGAAATAGAGGACGACCGCGCCCAGGACGTACCAGCCGAAGAAGATCAGCACGTGCGACGGCACCGTGCTGATCAGCCAGACGCACGTCCCGATGCCCAGGATGGGAACGACCGGATAGAGCGGGACGCGATAGCCGCGCGGGATTTCCGGGTGGGGCCGACGCAGCCAGATCACGGTGAGGCAGACGATCGCGAAGGCCGCGAGCGTGCCGACCGAGGTCGCGTCGCCGAGGAAGTTGATGTCGAAGAAGCCGCCGGCGATCGCCACCGCGAGGCCGACGGCCATGGTATTGATCCAGGGCGTGCGGAACTTGGGATGGACCCGCGCGAAGACCTTGGGCATCAGGCCGTCGCGCGCCATCGTGTAGAAGATGCGGGTCTGGCCGTACATCAG
>JBKJZJ010000294.1:0-6041 GCA_046715355.1 Allosphingosinicella sp.
CCGCCGCCGCGCGCAGCCGGGCCTCGAAGCGCCGCCGGTCGAGCCGCCAGCCGGGTCCGTCGGGATCGCACAGCGCGTCCAGCGTGATCGGCTCGCCGCCTCCCCAGACGCTGCGTCGCGCGTGGCAGGGGCTGTGGCCGTCGCTGAGGAAGTCCTCCCACAGCCCGAGCGCGCCCAGCAGCCGGCGCGCGGCGGCCGGCAGCGTCTCCCCGATCCGGTCCGCCGGCGTCGCGTCGCGGTCGAGCAGCACCACCCGGTGCGTACCCGCCAGCGCGAGCGCCGCCGCCGCGCCGGCCGGGCCGGCGCCCACGATCGCGACGTCGGCCTCGATCCGCTTCAGCGCCGGAACCCACCCGGGAAGCGGCGCACCTTGTCGATGCCGCTCAGGTCCACGTCGGCCGCCGAGCGGGCGGCGCCGAAGCGCACCCCGACCGCGCTGTTCGACGGCGCGGAGGACAGGCCGGCATTGCTCATCAACGCCTCGTCCAGCGCCGCCTCGTCGGCGCTGCTCGGCTTGATGTCCTTATGCCGGTCTTCGACCTCGATATGGGCCGGGAAGAGATCGGTATCCTTCGGCCCCTCGCGCACCTCGACCACGCCAAGATGGTCAAAATGGCGGATCATGTTGTTGATCTGACTGGTATAGTCGATCGAGCCCAGCGGCTCGATCCAGGCCGCGCGATTGGCGAACGCGGCCTGGCGCTCGCTCATCGGCTTCTTCGCGTCCATGACGATCTTGTAATTCTCGTGGGTCAGCACCTGGTTGGGCACGCGCGCCGGCCAGAAGGTCGGCACATAGGGATCGTAGCTCACCTCATAGCCGGAGCGGCAGCTGGCCGTGTCGGTCTGCCACGGCACCGCCATCCAGCGGCTGATGCTGCCCGGCTCCTGCGCGCAGAGCGGCCCGTTGGGGATGGTGACGCTGTCCGAGGTCAGCACCGCGCCCAGATTGGGCGGCACCCAGCCCGGCCGCGCCGGGGTGAAGCGGAACGGCTTCATGTACATCGTCCAGGTCCGGACCGGCCAGGTCATCTCGCAGCCCGGATGGAAGGCGTCGGCGAGGCAGAATTCGAGCGCCGCGCGGGTCAGCATCTCGCCCTGCTCGGCGACCGGCACCTCCTCGATCGTGCGCGGCGGCACCCGATCCGGATCGTAATCCGCCTCGAAATTGCCTTCCGCCCATTTGTCGAGCATCGCCAGCTGGCAGTCGGAAAGCGCCGCATTCTGCCGCGGCGTGTCGACTGGCGGAATCGCCATCGCGTCGCCATAGAGCCAGGGCCAGGGGGTTGGCGCCCAGGCATCCTCGTCGAAGCGGCGGAAAGCTTTGTTGACGACCCGCCTTTTCTCCCGCTCAGCCGGGCCGTTGCTCGAAAACCGCGCCAGCGCTTCAGGCGAGGTCAGGTCGAACGCGCCCTTCCAGCCGAAGCCGGCGGCGAACCCGCCATTGACCCATTGCAGCCCGGCCATCCGCTCGAAGATCGGCAGGATGTCGAAGGTGAAGGAGGGCCGCACCGGCGCCGGCAGCGCATTGTTCTGGATCGCGAGGCAGCGCATCAGATCCCACATCGTGCGTACCGACTTGCGTTGAGGCGCGTAATTGGGCGGCGCCACCACCACCCAGGAGGGGATCACCTCGAGCGGCAGCCCGTCCAGCTCCACCTCGGCGTCGACCGGCCCGTCGGACACGTCGTCGTACCAGCCTTCATTGTTGGCGAAGGTGATGGCGTGGCTACCGTCGCACGAGGCCGAGACGCCATGGCCGCCGAGCACGATCAGGCGGCCGTCGTCGTCGGTGAATATCTCGCCGAGATAGACCTTCGTGCCCATGAACTCGCCGTCGTCGAACTTGCGCGGCTTGGCCCCGGCACCGGACACTTCCCGCATCTTGGGCGTGATGGCGAGGCTGGCGCGGTCGGCGATGGCTGAATTGCGCAAGGTCGTCGGCGGCGCCTGCGCGGCCTCGGGGATGTCGAGCGCGAGCTGGAAGCCGTACCAGGCCGCCTTGGTGTTGGCGAGCTGCACTTTCCAGGTCACCTTCGCGTCCGAATCCGGCCCGCTCAGCTCGCGGACGATCTCGCCCTTGGCGTTGACGCCGTAGATGCGGAAGCGCGCCGCCTCCCGCTTCAGCCGGTGCCTGTCGTCCCGATAGGCGCCCGCGTCCTTGGGCTCGGGGTCGGTGACCTCCGGGCCGATATAATAGCCTTTAGGGCTGTTGCCGACCCGCGCGATGCCGATCGCCGGGTGGATCACCGCCTGGACGATGCAGGTGTCGGGCTCCGGCGCGGGCGGCGCGATCGGCCGCGGCTCGCGCGGATCGTCGATCGGCTGGCCGTTGGCGCGGTGGCGCAGCTCGGCACCGGCGGCATAGACGCCCTTGCGCACCCAGGCGATCGAGGATTCCGGCGCCGGCGCATTCGCCGCGGGCACCCGCCAGATGTTGAACGACAGGCTCTGGCCGTAGTCGCCCTGGCCGCGGTCGCAGACGTCCTGGCGCGGCAGGGTCAGCCGGGCAACCGCGCGCCACGGGCTCTCCTTTTCCGACCACGGCACGCTCGCCTCGTCGAGCGGCATCGTCTTCGGGTTCGTGCGCGGCTGCACCTCGAGGAGGAAGCTGTAACCGTCGCTGGCGAGCCGGTTGGCGAGGTCCGTGGCGAGATAGTCGTCGCCATCGTCGGGCACATTCTGCGCCGGAGTCTCCGGGCGGAGCCGGTATTTGACGATCTCCTCGCCCATCCGGAACGGCAGGATCGCCCAATAGGTGGTGGTGAGGCAGCTCCCCTCGACCGTGTCCGACATGTCGTTCAATATGTCGTTGGTTTTCTTGTGGTTCGCCAGATAGGTCGGATAATCCTGCTGGACGACGCCGGCATAGGTGAACTCGACCATCTCCTGCGCATCGTCGAGGAAAAAGACCGGGTAGTTCTGCATGATCAGGTCGGCGGTGTCGCCGGACTCGCCGAGCGCCTTTTTCCCGGGCACGCCAAAGAATTTGACGCCTATGCCGAGCGTCGAGCCCAGATCCGGGTCGGTCGGCGCGGTGTCGCTGGAGAAGCGGACCCAGGCGGCGAGCCGTTCATGGGCGAAGATGCCGACCCGCCAGGCCTTCGGCATCGAGTCGAGCCGCTCGAACCGGGCGTGGGCGACGCCGTGCAACTTGCGGAAGACGGCGCGCTGGGCCGGGCATTGTCCGTTGCGGATGCGCTTGCCCTGGGCGATTTCGACGAACATCTCGACGAGACGCTCCGTCGCTTGGTCGGGCTTGTCGAAACATGGCGGAATCGGAATATCGCGCGCTTTGCTCATGAGATCCTCCCCGGCGACTCTGCCGCGGCGAAACCGCTCGCCCGCTTGTGTCCGGCCCGCCGAGCAGCCTAAGATCAGATAAAGTAATCCGCCAGTGCTTCCGGTCTCCTTTTCGAGAAAATATTCGAATTTTCTCTCAACTGGGAATCTCCGCCCGGCCGCGCCCGATGAAAAGCGATCGCCGCCGGGGCCGTGGGCGGGCTGGGCGGCGCCGCATGTTCGTCGCGCGATCCTGCATTTTCGTCACATGGCCCTTGGCCCGCTCGCTTTGCCCCGCCACCGGTGCCGCGATGCGATGGACCCCCCTGTGAACATGATGATGACCCGTGACACCCTGCCCGACTTGCGGCAGGATCGATCTCCACAAATCCAGGGGCTCGCGCACTTCATGCCGTCACCGAAAAGCCATGCGCGCTGGTCGGACGCGATCCGCTCTACGGTCGCCTTGTGGCTGTTCGTGGCGCTCGTCTTCTTGCCCAGGATCATCGCCCTCCATGCCGGCGAATCCTGGACCAGCGTCGCGCTCGATTGCGTGACGTTCATCGTCTCGATGATCCTGGCGATGATCATGTTCGTCTTCTCCCGGGCAACGATCGGCATGCCGCATCGGAGCCGGCTGCCCCTTCTCGCCGCGGCGGTTCTGTTCTTCGCCGCGCTGAACGTGATCCTGGACGCGCTCTATTCGCGCTTGATCGCCGACAATTTCGTCGAGGCGTGGCGCAACCTGCCCGCCGATTTCGGCCGGCGCTACAACTCGCTGCTCAATTACATCCTCGTCTTCGGGGTCAACATGATCCTGTTCCACGTCAGTTATGCCCGCCGCGAGGGAGTCCAGCAGGAGCGCCAGCTCGCCGAGGCCAATCTCGCCGCCCAGCAGGCCCAGCTCGCGGCGCTGCGCTACCAGCTCAATCCGCATTTCCTGTTCAACGCATTGAACTCGATCTCCGCGCTCATCGTCACCAACCGCAACAAGGATGCGGAGGCGATGACCGACAAGCTCTCGAGCTTCCTGCGCACCTCGCTGAACGCCGACCCCGCCGAGCTCGTCCCGCTCGACGAGGAATTGGCGCTGACCGAGGAATATCTCGCCATCGAGAGCGTGCGCTTCGGCGACCGGCTCGGCGTCAGGATCGATTGCGAGGACCAGGCCTGCCACGCTCTGGTGCCGAGCTTCCTGGTCCAGCCGCTGGTCGAGAATGCGGTGAAGCACGGCGTCGCCCGCTCGAGCGCGCCCGTGGAGATCGCGATCGACGCCAAGCTGACCGGCGGCGCGCTGCGCATCACCGTCTCCAACTGCCTGACCGGGGAGGAAACGGACGCCTTGCCCGGCGCCGAGGGTGCCGGAGTCGGCCTCGACAATGTCCGCCACCGCCTGCAGGCCGTGTTCGGCAAGCGCGCCTCGCTGACCGCCGGCGCGACCGGCGGGCGCTTCGTCGCCACCATCTCGATCCCCGACGTCAAGCTGGCGCCTTAGGGACAGTCACTATTCCGCACGCCAGTGACGATTTGAACGCGGCGTGCGGAAAAGTGACTGTCCCCTCCAGAGTCCCGAATTGACTTGAGCCGCCCCGCGACCGAAAGCTAGGCCGCTGGTTCGGGGGGCTTAGAGTCGATGCGGGTTTTGCTGGTTGACGACGAACCGCTGGCGCTGGACAGGCTCAGCGCCTTCTTCGCCGATATCGAGGGCGTCGAGGTGGTCGGCCGCGCGGCGGACGGCAACCAGGCGCTGGAGCGGATCCGCGAGCTCAAGCCCGATCTCGTCATCATGGACATCCAGATGCCGGGCAAGACCGGGCTGCGCGCCGCCGCCGACATCGACGTCGATCCCAGGCCCGAATTGGTCTTCGTCACCGCCCATGAACATTATGCGCCCGACGCCTTCGAGGTCGACGCCGCCGATTACCTGCTGAAGCCGGTCCGCTTCGACCGGCTGCGCCAGGCCGTCGACCGCGCCCGCCGCCGACGCGCCCAGCGCAGCTCCGCCGAGCGCGCCGCCGAGCTCGAGGCCGAGGTCGCCTCGCTGCGCAGCGGCACCGCCGTCCAGCCGCCGGGCGATGACGGCTTCTGGATCCCCGAACGCCACGGCCAGCGCCGCGTGCCGCTGGAGGCGATCGGCTGGATCGAGGCCGCGCGCGATTATGTGCTGCTCCATACGGAGCTCCGGAGCTACTTGCTGAGGATCACCATGGCGGCGCTCGAGGAAAGGCTGGCGGGCTCGGCGCTGTTGCGCGTGCACCGCTCGGCCTTCGTGCGGCCGGATCTGGTGGTGGAGGTGAAGAGGGAGGGGCGCTCGCTAGCCCTGGTGCTCGCCCACGGAGCCGAAGTGCAGGTCGGTCCGAGCTATGTCGCGGCGACCAAGGCCGCTTTGGGAATGGAATGATTCTCTAGGTCGCTGATGACCGGGGGCGGCGTTTCGGACTTCCTTGCTGGAAGGACCTTCCGCCGCTCCCCGGCCTCCGGTCTTGGCGCATTGGGCGTCAGATCATGTAGGGGGTGGAGGTGCTGGCGGCGACCAGCAGCAGGCTGACGAACAGGGCGGCGATGCCGGTCGAGAAGTTGCGGAAGGAATCGGCGGTCATGGTCTTTCTCCTGGTTCTGGCGACCCCGGTTCGGAGCCGCTGAATTCGGGCTAGCCGGGAGCGCCCAAGTCCGCATCCGCCGTGCGACAATTGCCGCGCAGGTTTCGACGAGCATTACCAAACATCGACAAAGTCGACGCTTCCGGCGACGAAATGATC
>JBKJZJ010000295.1:0-2715 GCA_046715355.1 Allosphingosinicella sp.
GACCCTGATCGAGCAGGCGCCGGGCAAGCTGCGCCACCTTCAGCTCGCGGCGGTGTCGATCGCCGAGCTGAAGGCCGCGCTGGCCCATGCGGTCCGCGCCGAGCATCCGGCGGTGACGATCGTCAGCCACAGCTTCGAGCTCGCCACCCGCGACGGCCGGCGGGTCAACCGGCTGGTACGGGGGCGCTTCAACCGGCTCTGCGCCTTCCTCGACGGCCACCGCTCGGTGCTGCCCACCGCCCGGTTCGGCGCGCTGAACCTCGCCGCGCCGGCGCGCCCGGCCGAGCCGATGCCCGCCCGGACGCTGCGCACCGCGCGGCGGATGGCGGAGCAGGCCTGGGGCGCGGCCCGCTACGAGAAGCCGGCGGTCGCGGTCGCCCTGGTCGCGGCGCCGCCGATCCTCGCCATCGAGGAGCTGGTCGCCCTTGCCGGCCTCTGAAATCTCGCTTCCGCTCAGGATCGGCGCGCGCACGCTCGTCACGCTGCGCCGCCGGCTGGTGCGCCGCGGGCTCTCGCTGAAGGAGGCGCTGGACGGCGGCGCGCCGGCGCTGCCGCCGCTCGGGCAAGGCGAGCATGGCTATCTGGTGACCGCCTTGCCCGCGGCGGCGCTCGCTCCGCTGGTCGCGCGCCATGCCGGGTTGAAGCCGTTCGTGCGCCAGCGCTACCGGCGCTTCCATGCCCGGCTCGACCTGGATTTCGAGACCTATCTGGCCGGCTTCTCGGCGAAGAGCCGCTCGACCTGCCGGCGCAAATTGAAGAAGCTCGCCGAGCGCTCGGGCGGGACGCTCGACCTGCGCTGCTACAGAAGCGAGGAGGAGATCGCGCTGTTCCACGCCGAGGCACGCATTTTGTCGGCCAGGACCTATCAGGAGCGGCTGCTCGATGCCGGCCTGCCGGACGGGCCGGAAGCGCTTGCGGAGATGCGCGCGCTGGCCCGCGCGGGCCGCGCCCGGGGCTGGCTCCTGTTCCTCGACGGCGCGCCGATCGCCTATCTGTGGGCGCCGGCCGAAGGGACGACATTGATCTACGCCCATCTCGGCCACGATCCCGATTTCGCCGAATATTCGCCGGGCATTGTGCTCCAGCTCGAGGCGATGCGGCAGCTGATGGCGGAAAAGGCGTTCCGCCTGTTCGATTTCACCGAAGGCGAAGGCCAGCATAAGAGCCTGTTCGCGACCGGCGGCGTCGACTGCCTCGATTTGCTGCTGCTGCGCCCGACCGCCGGCAATCTGCTCGCCGGTTTTGCCCTGAACGGGTTCGACCGGGGCGTGGCGCTGGCCAAGAAAGCGGCGACGGCGCTCGGCCTCAAGCGGGCGCTGCGGCGCCTGCGGCGCTGAGATGACTTGCGAGGTCCCCATAAAGGCCGCCGCGGCGCCGCTGATCAGCCTCGAGCCGGGCCTGCCGGCGGCGATCGACGAGGCGGCGGCCGCGGCAGATCCGCGCCACTTCTTCCTGCGCCGGTCCTGGTTCGCCGCGGCGGCGGGAGACGCGCCCGCCACCACGCTCCTCGCCAGGCGCGCGGGCGGCCAAGTGATCGCGGCTTTGCCCCTCGTCCGCGCCGGCCCTCGCCTGCTCGGGCTCAGCGCGGTTCCGGGCTGCTATTGGCCGTTCCGCAGCTTTCCCCTCGCCCGCGACGCCGACGACGGGGAGCTGGCGGCCTTGCTCGGAGCGCCGGCGGCCCGCAAGGCGCTCGGCCGGGCCTGGCGGCTCGGCCCGGTCATGGACAACGACCCGACCGCAGCGCGGTTGCTGAAGGTCGCGCGCCGCTGCGGCTGGTCGGTGCTGGCGCGGCGGACGGCGACCTCCTGGGCGTTCGACATCGACGCGGCGCGCGCGGCGGAACCCTGGCCGAAGCCCTCGACCGCGCGCAACATGCACAAGCATGAGAAGAAGCTCGCCCGGCTCGGCGCGCTCGACTTCCGCTTCGTGACCGGCGACGGCTGGAACGGGGATGCGCTCGACGCGCTCGCCGCGGTCGAGCGCAACAGCTGGGCGGGCAGCCGCGCCGGCGCCGATCCCAAATTCGTCGATCCGGCGCTGCGACGGGGCTGGGAGGAGGTGATCCGCGACCCGGCCCTCGCCGCGATGCTGAGCGCCGGCATCCTCTCGATCGGCGGCGCGCCGGTCGCGTTCAGCTTCGGCCTGGACTGCGGGCGCACCCGCTATTGCATCGCCACCAGCTACGACCAGGACTTCGCCAGGCACAGCCCCGGTTACCTGACGGGCTATTGGACCTATGAAGCGGCGATGGAGCGCGGCGTCGCGCTGCTGAGCCTTGGCGCCGGCGACGGCGGCGAGAAGAGCGGCATGGGCGCGAGCCCCGAAGCGGAGCTGATGGACTATCTGTTCATTCGGGGCGCGGCGCTCGCGGCGGTGCTGCGGCCGGTCTGGGCCAGGAGCGGCGGCGGCCGTCCCGCCGGCCGCGCGAATGAGATAGCGGATCGGCGCGCGTCTGTTATGAGGCGCGCGGGACGGCGCTCGCCGGACCCCCCTCATCTAGGAAATCATCCATGAAAATCGGAATTGCACTCTTCGCGGCGACCGCGCTCGTCCTCGTCCCCGGCTGCTCGCGCCAGCCCGCGGCCAACAATGCGGCCGGAGCCAACACGACCGGCGTCAATGAGACGGAAGCGGACGAGCCGGAGGCTAATGAGGCCGCCCCGGCGGGGAATGAAGGCGCGTCTGCCGAAGGCGGCGCGGTCGATCAGGCCTTCC
>JBKJZJ010000296.1:0-28939 GCA_046715355.1 Allosphingosinicella sp.
GGATATGCTATGGGAGGCTGGGTGGGGGAGCGGGCCGGTGCCGCTTCCGCGCGAGCGGAAAGGAACGAAAAGGGCGGCGGAATCGCTTCCGCCGCCCCTCGGACTTCAGTCGGTTCGAGCGGGATTAGCCGTTCATCGCCGAAGAAGCGTTGTTGAAGGTCGTCCGGATGCTGGTGCCGAGGCCCTGCATGGCGGTGATGGCGGCAACGGCGATGAGGGCGGCGATCAGGCCGTACTCGATGGCGGTGGCGCCTTTGTTGTTCTTGATGAACTTGCGAATGAACTGCATTTCCGGTCTCCTTGGTTCCACGTTCCTTGCGGAAGTCCACACTTCCTGGCCGCCCGCTAATGGCTCTGTGGGTCAGCTACCGCCCTCCTTATGCGAGGGACCTTGCCAAATATTTAATGCGCCGATGCGGTGTCCCCGCGCTCGCGCGGCGTCGCGCGCAGGCGAAGGGCGGCGGAATCGCTTCCGCCGCCCCCCGTCGAAGTTCCGCGGTCCGGTCAGCCGTTCATCGCGGACGAGGCGTTGTTGAAGGTGGTGCGGATGCTGGTGCCGAGGCCCTGCATCGCGGCGATCGCGGCAACCGCGATCAGCGCCGCGATCAGGCCATATTCGATCGCGGTGGCAGCTTTGTTGTCGCGGATGATTTTGCGAAGATACTGCATGTCCCACTCCTCGATTTCCCGATCGTCCCGAAACCAGGGCGACTCGATCTTCGGGGGGCGGGCTTAAGAATCTGTTAAGAGCGGAAGGCCTGTTCGCAGCGCGCGGAAGGCGCCGTCGGCCCCGTCATCGGGCGGTCTGGACCTCTTCGGACACGTTGTTCCACATGGTAGTGGTGGTCGTGGCGAGCAAGGCGACGCCGCCCGCGATGGCGAGGAAGATCAGGGCGAGGATCAGGCTGTATTCGACAGCCGTCGCGCCCTTCTGGTCACGGGAAAGCCCCCTCAATCGCCGCATCGCCCATATCCTTGCCTTTGCCCGGGCTCGAATAGCGGGCATACCGTTAATGAAACCCTTCCAGGGACCGTCCGAGTGGAAAAAAATCCGACAATGACCGTGGTCGCGGCGGCGCTGATCGACGCGCGAGGGCGGGTGCTGCTGCAGCAGCGCGCGCCGGACAGGGCGATGGCGGGGCTGTGGGAATTCCCCGGCGGCAAGGTCGAGCCGGGCGAATTGCCCGAGGCTGCCCTGGTCCGCGAGCTCGGCGAGGAGCTCGGCATCGCGGCCGACGCGGCGGGCCTGATGCCAGCCTGCTTCGCCTCGGCCCAGGTCGGCGAACGCCATATGATCCTGCTCCTTTACCTGTGCCGGTCGTGGCGGGGCGCGCCGCGGCCGCTCGACGCCAGCGCGCTCAAGTGGCTGACGCCGGCGCAAATGGATGCCGACGATATGCCGCCCGCCGACCGCCCGCTCATCCCTCTGCTCGAGGCGTTGATATGATCGGCACGGAAGGGAATGCACGGCTTGCGCGCCTGCGGCTGCCGGCGATGGCAATGGCCTTGCTGTTCCTGTTCATCGGCGTGCTGGCGCTCGTCACCGTGCTGCGCGATCCCTTTCAGATGGATTTCGTCTCCTACTGGGCGGCGGCGCGGCTCGGGCTCGAGGGCAATCCGGCCGGCGCCTATGATGTCGCGGTGCACCGCGCCGTCGAGCTGCAGGCGACGAGCGTCGGCCAGCTCCACTTCGGCTATCCGCCCTTTTTCACGCTGCTGATGGCGCCGTTCGGGCTCTTTTCCTATCCGGTCGCCGCCGTCGTCTGGGTGATCCTGACCTTCGCGCTCTATGCCGCCGCGGTCCGGCTGTGGGCGGCCGAGGCCTTGTGGCCGGCGCTGGCGCTTCCCCCGGTTCTGGTCAACGCGATCACCGGCCAGGCCGGCTTCCTCACCGCCGCCCTGTTCGTCGCCGGCGCGGCGCTGCTGCCCAGGCGGCCGTTCGCCGGCGGGCTGGTGCTGGGGCTGCTCGCGGTCAAGCCGCAGCTCGGCCTCGTCTTGCCTTTGGTCCTGCTCGCCGGCCGGCAATGGCGAGCGATGGCGGGCGCCGCGCTCTCGTCGGCCGGCCTCCTCCTCGCCGGCCTGATCGCCTTCGGCTGGCAGACCTATCAGGCCTGGATCGGCCAGGCCGGCCTGTTCGCATCGGTCGCCAGCGAGGGTCTGGTCGGCTGGCACCGCATGGCGAGCGTCTATGCGGCGGCGCGCTTCGCCGGTCTCGACGCGGGCCCCGCCTGGATCCTGCACGGGCTGGTCGCCCTTGCCGCGATCGCCGCGGCGCTGTGGGTCTGGCACCGGAGCGCCGACTGGGGCGCGCGGATCGGCGCGCTCGCGGCGGCGACGATGCTCGCGAGCCCCTATATGTTCGGCTATGACAGCCTGATCCTGATCGTGCCGCTGGCCTGGCTGATCGCGCGGGGCCGCCATTTCCTGCTGCTCGCGGCCGCATGGGCGGTGCTGCTGCTCGGGCTGCTGCAGGCGCTGGGTCTGAGCGCGGGGCCGAACCTGGCGCCGCTCGCGCCGATCGTGCTGCTCGCTTTGATCCTCGCCGAGCTGCGCCGCGATCAGCGCGGCTTGAGCGCGTCGGCGAGCGAGGCGGTGGCGCTGCCCCGCCTGGCGGGCAGCGGCTGACCGGGCGCCGGCGCCCAGCCGCTCAGATAGACGATCTCGAATCTCTCCAGCGTTCCCGTTCCGAAATCGGCGGCCGCGGCGGCAAGGCCGGCTTTGGTGAAAGGCCGGCGCGACCGCCGGTCGAGACGATTGGTCGCGCCCATCGCGCGCAGGTCCGCGACCAGGATGTCGAGCGAGCGATAGCGGATCTCGACCACGTCGCGGTCGGCCACCGGCAAAGCGAAGCCCGCGCGCACGAGCAGGTCGCCGGCCGCGCGCACGTCGATCTGCGGGTGGATGCGGGGCGATGGGTCCAGGCCTTCCGCTTCCTCGGCCGCCCGCATCGCCCGCCTCAGCCGGGGCAGGCTGCCCGCTCCGGCGAAGGCGCCCAGGAACAGGCCGTCGGGCCTGAGCGCGCGGCGGATCAAGGCGAGCGCGCCCGGCAGATCGTTGATCGTGTCGAGGAGGCCGAGCGAGGTGACGAGGTCGAACGGGCCGGCAAGCGCGGGCAGCGCCTCCTCGCCGGCCTCGGCGACCGCGAGGCCGCGCGCGCGCAGGCCTTCGGCGAGCGCGGCGTGCGCGCTGAGGTCGAGCGCGGCCGCGAAAGGGCGGGCCACCAGGTCGAGGCGGTCGAGCAGCTCCTCGGCGGCCCGGCGGTGGAGGTAGTCCGCATCGCGTCCGCTGCGCGCCGCGCGGCCGCGGCGGAGTAGGCCGAGGCGCGGATCGAAAGGCTGGTCGCGATGAGACACGGTTGCGCTATACTGGCCGCACGCCGGCAAGGGGAGGGGAAGGATGCCAAGACCGATTCACTTCGAAATCCACGCGGACGACATGGACCGCGCCCAGGCATTCTACGAGACGATGTTCGGCTGGACGTTCCAGAGCTGGGGCGACGGCGCCTATCGCCTGGTCCTGACCGGCGAGGGGCCGGGGATAGACGGCGGCATGGTGCGCCGCCGCGGGGACCCGCCCGTCGGCGGCGAGCCGCTTGGCTCCTGGGTCTGCACGGTCGATGTCGACGATGTCGACGCTTATGTCGCCAGGGCGCAGGCGCAGGGCGGAACGGTGGCGCTGCCGAAGATGGCGGTGCCGGGGGTCGGCTGGCTCGCTTATGTGAAGGACAGCGAGGGCAACATCCTGGGCCTGATGCAGGCGGACGCCGCCGCCGCCTGAGCCGTCCCCCATTCCAGCACACGCCGGCACGCCTCTTGCCTCCGCCGGCTTGCGATGCTCATCGCCAGACTACGCTTGGCCTTCCCCGACTTGACCGATAAAAGCCCCCAGAGGCGAACAAGTGTATTGCATCACTAAAACAGTTATGCGAGTAGCGAAGCAACGATGACCGAGCATGTTTTCGAGCCAATGCGCCGCGCGATGGTCGCGAGCCAGTTGCGCACCACCGGGGTGAACGATCCCCGCGTGATCGCCGCGATGGGCGAGGTCGCGCGCGAGCGCTTCGTGCCCGAGGAGCGCGCCGCGCTCGCTTATGCCGACGCCGTGGTCCCGCTCGGCGGCGGCCGCGCGCTCAACCCGCCGATGGCGCTCGGCCGGATGCTGACCGAGGCGCAGCTGAAGGGCGACGAGCGCGCGCTCGTGATCGGCGCCGCGACCGGCTATTCGGCGGCCTTGCTGGCGCGGCTCGCCGGTTCGGTGGTCGCGCTCGAGGAGGACGAAGCGCTCGCCGCCTTCGCGAAGAAGGCGCTGGCGGGGACGGGCGCCGTCGTGGCCAAAGGCGCGCTCGCCAAAGGCCATGCCAAAGCCGCGCCTTACGATTTCATCCTGATCGACGGCGCGGTCGAGCATCTGCCGCGGGCGATCGTCGATCAGGCCGCCGACGGCGGGCGGATCTCGCTCGCTCTGCTCGATCGCGGGGTGACCCGGCTCGCGCTGGGACGCGTCGTCGCCGGCGCGTTCGGAGTCACCATCTATGCCGACGCGGAAGCGGCGGTCCTGCCCGGCTTCGAAAAGCCGCGCGGTTTCACATTTTGAGGACGGAGTGGTTTTGATGCGTCGAGGATTGCTGACGGCGGCCGGGGTGACGGCCATCGCCTTGAGCGGCGGCGGCGGCGGCGCGCTGGCGCAGACGGCGGTGCCGGCGCCTCGGGTGGCGCCCATGCCCGCCGTCCCGCCGCCCGTCGACCATGGCCGCGAGCAGTCGCTGCGCAACGCCCTGGTGCGCACCTACCAGACCAACCCGACGCTGATGGCGGAGCGGCAGTCGCTGCGCCAGCTCGACGAGAATGTCGATATCGCCCGCGCCGCCGGCCGACCCCAGGTCTCGGCGACGGCAGGGTTCAACCAGGATCTGCTCACCACCAATATCCGCGGCAGCAACGGCCGCGATTTCAGCGTCGGCGCCAATGTCAGCATGCCGCTTTATTCCGGCGGGCGGGTCAGGAACGGCGTCCGCGCCGCAAACATCCGCGTCGACGCCGGCCGCGCCGACCTGCGCGCCACCGAGGGCGACATCTTCACCGAGGCGGTCGCCGCTTACATGGACGTGATCCGCGACCGCTCGATCGTGCAGCTCAACGAGAATCAGGTCCGAGTCCTCCAGACCAACCTGCAGGCGACCCGCGACCGTTTCGAGGTCGGCGACCTCACCCGCACCGATGTCGCCCAGTCCGATGCGCGGCTGGCGCTGGCGCGCAGCCAATTGGCGCTCGCCCATGGCCGCCTCGAGGCCAGCGAGGAGAATTACCGCCGCGTGATCGGCGAGACGCCCGAGGATTTGCAGCCGCCGCCGCCGCTGCCGACCCTCCCGGGCACCGCCGACCAGGCGACCGAGATCGCGCTCGGCAACAATGCCGATCTCGCCTCGATCGCCGCCCAGACCCGCGCCGCCGGCTACGACGTCCGCTCGGTCCGCGGCGAGCGGCTGCCGACCATCTCGGCGGTCAATTCGACGCGCTATTTCAACGCGCTCGGCCGCGCCGACGAGTCCGCCGGCGTGGCGGAAGGCACGTTGCCCAATTCGACGACGACGAGCGGCATCGGCCTGTCGCTGAGCGTGCCGCTCTACCAGGGCGGCGCCGCCGGCGCCCGCGTCCGCCGGGCCGAGGCGCTCCGCGGCGAGCTGCTCGAACGATCGGTCGCGGTCGAGCGGCTGGTCATCTCCACCACGCGCGCCGCCTTCGCCAATTACCGGGCGGCGCTCGAGGCGATCGAATCGAACGAGATCGCGGTCGCCGCCAACACGCTTGCGCTCGAGGGTACCCGCGCCGAGCAGACCGTCGGCACCCGCAACGTGCTCGACGTGCTCAACGCCGAGCAGGAGCTCGTGATCAGCCAGGTAACGCTCGTCACCGCGCGCCGCGACGCCTATGTCGCGGGCTTCCAGCTGCTCAACGCGATGGGCCAGGCCGAAGCCGAGGACCTCAACCTCGACGGAGGGCCGCTCTACGATCCGGTGGTCAATTACGACCGCTATTCGCGCAGCTGGAACGACTGGGACGACGGTCCGACGATCCGCCCGGTATCGACGCGCACCGCGCCGCCCAATTCCAGCAGCCCCGTCACAGAACCCCCCGTGACACAGGCGCGGCAATAAGCGATAAGGTCTTCATCATGGGGGATATTCAGCAGGACCCGTCGATGGAGGAGATTCTCGCCTCCATCAAGCGCGTGATCGCGGAGGACGGCCGCGCCGTCGCCACGACCGCCGCGGCGCGTCCGGCCCGGCGCCTCGCGCGCGCCGCCGAGCCGCCCGCCGACGAGGACGTGCTCGAGCTGGACGAGCCGGTCACCGACGGGCCGAGCCTGCTCTCCGACGACGCCGCGGCCACCAGCAGCAAGCGGCTCGCCAGCCTCTCGGCGCTGCGCCAGCGCGGCGAGGGCCCGCCCGATCCGGGCGCGCTCGAGGCGGTGGTGCGCGAGATGCTGAAGCCGATGCTGAAGGAATGGCTCGACCAGCGCCTGCCCGAGATCGTGGAAGACCTCGTCACCCGCGAGATCGCCCGGCTGACGGGGCGCAATCTCTAAGACGTCAGCGCGCCTGCTTGCCGGAGGGGTGGGGGTAAGCTAATCGCCGCCCCATGAAAAAGCTCATGCTCGCGAGCCTCGCCGCGCTCTCACTCGCCCAGGCCCCCGCCGCTTTCGCCCGCCCGATCACCGCCACCGACCTCGCGACGATGCGCCGGCTCGCGGCGCCGGCGGTTTCGCCCGACGGAAACTGGGCGGTCTACCAGTTGCGCGAGACCGACCTCGAAGCCAATCGCGGCCGCACCGATTTGTGGCTGCTCGATCTGCGCACGGCCAATGCCACGCCGGTGAGGATCGCTTCGGCGAGCGAGCATAATGAGCATGACGCGCGCTTCTCGGCGGACGGGCGCTGGCTCTATTATCTGAGCAACGCCTCCGGCAGCGACCAGCTCTGGCGGGTCGCGCTCCCGACCGGCACGCCCGAGCGGGTCAGCGATTTCAACACCGATGTCGCCGGCTATTTGCTCGCGCCCAATGGCGCGCGCATCGCGATGTGGGCCGACCGTCCGGTCGCCTGCGCCGACATCAATTGCGGCAACGCGCCCCAGCCCGCGCGGCCGCCCGGCAGCGGCCGGGTCTATGACGAGACCTTCGTGCGCCACTGGGACGCCTGGGCCGAGCCTGGCGTCCGCTCGCGTATCTTCACCTTTCCGATGGTCGATGGCCGTCCCCAGGGCCACGGCACCAATGTCGCGCCGAACCTGGTCGGCGATTCGCCCTCGAAGCCGTTCGGCGGCGCCGAGGAGCTCGCCTTCAGCCCCGATGGCGGCACTCTCTTTTTCACGCTGCGCGAGGGCGGCCGCGGCGAGCCCAACTCGACCAATTTGGACATTTACGCGGCCCCCGCCGCCGGCGGCGCCGCGCCGACCAACCTCACCGCCACCAACCGCGGCACCGATACCGGCCCCGCCGTCTCGCCCGACGGCCGCTGGCTCGCCTACACCGCGATGGCGCGGGCGACCTACGAGGCCGACCGCCAGGTGGTGCAGCTGCGCGATCTGCGCACCGGCGCCACCCGCGCCCTGACCGCCGCCTGGGACCGCTCGGTCAATTCGATCGCCTGGGCGAGCGACGGCCGCTCGCTCTACGTCACCGCCGGCGACACGCTCGACACGCCGGTGTTCCGCGTCGACGTCCGCACCGGGCAGGTCACCCGCCTCACTTTGGCCGGGACCGCGGGCAACGTCATCCCCGTGCGCGGCGGCGTGATCTACACGCTGAACAGCCTGAACGCGCCCGACGACCTTTACCGGCTGGACGCGCGCGGCCGCGCGACCCAGCTGACGCGGGTCAATGCCGACAAGCTGGCCGGGCTCGATCCGGCGACCGTGCGCCGGTTCAGCTTCGCCGGAGCGCGCGGCGACCGCGTCTGGGGCCAGATCGTGACGACCGCGGGTGCCGGCGAGCGGCTGCCCACTTTGCTGCTGATCCACAGCGGCCCGCAAGGCTCGTTCGGAAATGGCTGGTCCTACCGCTGGAACCCCTGGGTATTCGCGGCGCCGGGCTATGCCGCGGTCACCGTCGATTTCCATGGGTCGACCGGCTACGGCCAGGCCTTCACCGACTCGATCAACCGCGACTGGGGCGGCGCGCCGCTCGAGGATCTGCGCCTCGGCCTCGCCGCCGCCGGCCGCGAGGATGCGCGGCTCGACACCGCCAATGCCTGCGCGTTGGGCGGCTCCTATGGCGGCTTCATGGCGAACTGGATCGCCGGCAACTGGCCCGACGGCTTCAAATGCCTGGTCAGCCATTCGGGCGTGTTCGACCAGCGCGCCATGGCCTATGAGACCGAGGAATTGTGGTTCACCGAATGGGAGTTTGGCGGCCCCTATTACGAGCCCGCCGCGGCCGCCAATTACGAGCGCCACAACCCGGGCAATTTCGTGCAGAACTTCCGCACGCCGATGCGGGTGATCCACGGCGAGCGCGATTTCCGCATTCCCTACAGCCAGTCGCTCGGCCTGTTCAACGCGCTCCAGCGCCGCAACATCCCCTCGCGCCTGGTCGTGTTCCCGGACGAAAATCACTGGATCCTGAAGCCGCAAAACTCGATCCAATGGTATCGAGAGGTCCATGGCTGGCTCGACCAGTGGCTGCGAAGGGGTGGCGGAGACGGCCAAGCGCGCTAAGAGCGCGCCCATGACCGAGCTGCCCAAGACATTCGACCCCGCCGAGATCGAGGCGCGCTGGTATGCGCGCTGGGAGGCCGAAGGGCTGTTCCGGCCGGACCGGCCGGAGGCGGAGCCCTTCACCATCGTCATCCCGCCGCCCAACGTGACGGGCTCGCTCCATATCGGCCATGCGCTCGACAATACGCTGCAGGACATATTGGTCCGCCACGCCCGGCTGCAGGGCAAGGATGCGCTCTGGGTTGTCGGCATGGACCATGCGGGCATCGCCACCCAGATGGTGGTCGAGCGCCAGCTGGAGGAGCGGCAGCAGAAGCGCACCGATTTCACCCGCGAGGAATTCGTCGCCAAGGTCTGGCAGTGGAAGGCCGAAAGCGGCGGCGCGATCACCCGCCAGCTGCGCCGGCTCGGCGCGAGCTGCGACTGGGCGAACGAGCGCTTCACCATGGACGAGGGCTTCAGCCGCGCCGTGGTCAAGGTATTCGTCGATCTCCACCGCCAGGGCCTGCTCTACCGGGACAAGCGTCTGGTGAACTGGGACCCGGGCCTCGGTACCGCCATTTCCGACCTCGAGGTCGAAACCACCGAGGTCGCCGGCAAGTTCTGGCATTTCCGCTATCCGCTCGAGGATGGCAGCGGCTTCATCTCGGTGGCGACGACGCGCCCCGAGACGATGCTCGCCGACATGGCGGTGGCGGTGAACCCCGCGGACGAGCGCTACCGCGCCCTGATCAGCCGGCATGTCCGCCTGCCGGTCACCGGCCGGCTGGTGCCGATCGTCGCCGACGAGCATGCCGATCCCGAGCTGGGCTCGGGCGCGGTCAAGATCACCCCGGGCCACGATTTCAACGATTTCGAGGTCGGCAGGCGGGCCGGCTTCAAGCCCGCCGACATGCTCAACATGCTCGACGGCGAGGCGCGCGTGATCCAGACCGCCGACGGCCTGATCCCAGGCGCCTTGCTCGGCCTCGACCGTTTCGAGGCGCGGGAGCGCGTGGTCGCGCTGATCGAGGAGGCCGGCTGCCTCGAAAAGGTCGAGGACCGCATCGTCGCCACGCCTTATGGCGACCGCTCGGGCGTGGTCATCGAGCCCTGGCTCACCGACCAATGGTATGTCGACGCCGCGACACTCGCCAAGCCCGCCATCGCCGCGGTCCGCTCGGGCGACATTCGCGTCGTCCCCGAAACCTGGAAGAAGACCTGGTTCAACTGGCTGGAAAACATCCAGCCCTGGTGCGTCTCGCGCCAGCTCTGGTGGGGGCACCGGATTCCCGCCTGGTACGACGAGGCCGGCAACGTCCATGTCGCCGAGACCGAGGCACAAGCGCAGGCCGATGCGGGGGAGGGCGTCGTCCTCAGCCGCGACCCGGACGTGCTCGACACCTGGTTCTCGTCCGCGCTCTGGCCGTTCGCGACCTTGGGCTGGCCGGAGGAGACCGAGACGCTGAGGCGCCACTACCCCAATGACGTGCTGATCTCGGGCTTCGACATCATCTTCTTCTGGGACGCGCGGATGGCGATGATGGGCTTCCAGTTCATGCAGGAGAAGCCTTGGAAGACGCTCTACCTGCACGGCCTGGTCCGCGACGCCAAGGGCCAGAAGATGTCCAAGTCGAAGGGCAACAGCGTCGATCCGCTGGGGCTGATCGACCGCTACGGCGCGGACGCGCTTCGCTTTACCATGGCGGCGATGGAGAGCCAGGGCCACGACATCAAATTGGATGAGAAGCGGGTCGAAGGCTATCGAAACTTCGCCACCAAATTGTGGAACGCGGCCCGCTTCTGCCAGGCCAACGGGGTCGGCGCGTCACAGGCGCTGGAGCCGCCCAAGGCGGAGCTGCCGGTGAATCGGTGGATCGTCGGCGAGACGGTGAAGACCGTCCATGCGCTCGACCTCGCGCTCGCCGAGCTGCGCTACGACGAGAGCGCCAACGTCATCTACCACTTCACCTGGGCGACCTTCTGCGACTGGTATCTGGAGCTGATCAAGCCCGTGCTCGGTCCCGGCTTCACACAGGAATCCGTTCGGGCTGAGCCTGTCGAAGCCCACCCTTCAACTTCGGAGGCCGATGAAGGAAGAGAAGGCCTTCGACAGGCTCAGGCCGAACGGAATGAGGCGGACGAGACTCGCGAGGTCGCCGGCTGGGTGCTCGACCAGATCCTGGTCATGCTCCACCCGTTCATGCCCTTCGTCACCGAGGATTTGTGGAACGCGATGGGCGAGCGGCCCTATCCGCTGATCGTGGCGAAATGGCCGATGCCCGATGCGCGCGCGCTCGATTCGGAAGCGGGGCCGGAGATCGACTGGCTGATCCGTCTCGTCGGCGCCATTCGCGCCGCCCGCGCCGAGCTCAACGTTCCGCCGGGCGCCAAACTGCCTTTGCACGTCCACGATGCGCGGACCGGGACCGCGAAGCGGCTCGAACGGAATGCCGCCGCGCTCCAAAGGCTGGCCCGCATCGATTCGATCAGCACCGAGACGGCTGAGGGCGGCGCGGCGCAGATCGTGCTCGACGAGGCGACCTACGTGCTCCCGCTCGAAGGCGTCATCGACATCGGCGCGGAGAAAGCACGCCTGGCCAAGGCCGCCGAAGCCGCCGAGCAGGAACGTGATTCGCTCGCCGCCCGCCTCGCCAATCCGAGCTTCGTCGAGCGCGCAAAGCCCGAAGCGGTGGAGAAGGCGCGCGCGGACCATGAAGAAAAATCCTCCGACGCGGAAAAGTATCGCGCGGCGCTGGCGCGGCTAGGCTAGGCCGGCACCACCACCTCGATCGCGCCTTTGGCGACTTCGACGAGGGCGGGCGTGCGACCCAGCACCTCTCCGTCGATCGAGATGGGAAGCGGCGGATCGGTGATCAGGCGTAGTTTGCGGCCGCGGAAATCGACCATTGTCTCGCTCTTCGATTGGCGCCCGAGCAGCACCGCGATCCAGTTGCGGATCAGCCGCCTTATGGCGCGGCCGGTGACCGCCTGGACGATGATCACGCCGC
This sequence comes from Allosphingosinicella sp., assembly GCA_046715355.1. Taxonomy (GTDB): domain Bacteria; phylum Pseudomonadota; class Alphaproteobacteria; order Sphingomonadales; family Sphingomonadaceae; genus Allosphingosinicella. The sequence continues at coordinate 11,705 of JBKJZJ010000296.1, forward strand.
TGTCGACCTCGGCATCCTCCACCACCTCGACGCCGCCGTGATAGGCGCCGTTGGCGATACGGACTTCGAGCGCGTTCATCTCGTGGCGCTCGCCGTCCACCTCGACGATCAGCCGGAACGGCTTGAAACGGGCAAGGCACCAGATCGCCCAGAGCCAATAGCCCGGCGGGCCGAGCCAGCGCTTGAGCTTGTGCGGCACGGTCGCCGCGACCAAAGGCGCGAGGCCGATCGCCGCGCCATTGGCGTAATGATTGCCGTCGATGACGCCCAGATCGACGCGCCGCCGCCGCCCGGACGCGATGGTTTCGACCGCGCCCTCCAAATCGAGCGGGATGCCCAGCGAGCGGGCGAAGCTGTTCGCGGTCCCCAGCGGCAGCAGGGCAAAGACGCAATCGCGGCCGGCCAGCTCCTCGACCGCGCAGGAGAGCGAGCCGTCGCCGCCGCCGACGATCACCATCGCCGCGCCGCCCCTCACCGCTTCCTTGACCGTCGGCGTCAGCTTGCGCGGATTGCGGACCGCATGAGCCGCGCTCAGCTCTATGCCGGCTCCGCGCAGCAGGGCGACGGCGCGGCGGAACTGCGCCCGGCCCTTGCGCGAACGCGCATTGACGATGAGCACGGCGTGCTTGGGGACGGGCTCGGACGCAGACACTTCTCCCTCAACCCGCGGGAGGCCACTCGTGTCCAATCTTTAGCCCGGCGCCGCGATCCGGAGACGGATCACAGCACCGTGTCGGCGAGGTTCGATCGGTATTTGGTGTTAGTCTGGCGGTCGTTGATCTCGATATAGACGTAGCTCGCCGGCAGCTGCCCCTCCGGCAGCGCGAACCAGATCCGGCCCAGATTGTTGGGGCTGCCCAGGGCGCAGAAGCCGTAGATGCGCTGCCCCCTGGAGGTGAAGAAATCGACCCAGCTGCGCGACGAATTGGCGTTGTTGCCGCAGGGCGGCAGGCCCGGCGCGGGCGCGAACATCGCCGCCGGATATTGGTCCTTATTGAACACGTCGTAATTGTAGCGGACGAAATTCTGGCCGTTGACCGTATAGGGCTCGACGCTGGTCAGATAGAGGATCGGGTTGGGCTGCGCCTGCGCGGCGCCGGCGCCTGCGATCCCCGCCAGCAAGGCGGCGGCGAACATCGAACGAGAAGTGATCCTGGTCATGATCGTCCTTTCATCCCGAAGTGAAGGACGGGTTTTTTGATGCCCCGTGCCGATATTGTTTCGGCTCCGCCAGAATGGCATCGTTCCATTTCCTTTTCAAGCAAGCGGGAAGCGGGCAATCGCGGCCCCGCGGTTCGTCTTTCGCCGCTTTGCAGGCGGGGTGGGGCGCGCTAAGCCCTGCCGCCATGTCCGCCGCCGCCTTTCCCGCGCTTCGCCTGCGCCGTACCCGCGCCTCCGCCTGGAGCCGGGCGCTGGTCGCCGAGACGGTGCTGACGCCGGCGGACCTGATCTGGCCGCTGTTCGTCACGCAAGGGGAGGGCATCGAGGAGCCGATCGCGACTTTGCCCGGCGTGGCGCGCTGGTCGGTCGACCGGATCGGCGCGCAGGCGCGGCTGGCGCGCGATCTCGGCATTCCCTGCATCGCCTTGTTCCCCAACACCCCCGCGGGCCTGCGCAGCGACGACGCGCGCGAGGCGCTCAACCCCGGCAACCTCGTCTGCCGCGCGGTCGAGGCGGCCAAGGATGCGGCGCCGGAGGTGGGCGTGCTCACCGACGTCGCGCTCGATCCCTATACGGCGCACGGCCATGACGGGATCGTCGACGCGGGCGGCTATGTGCTGAACGACGCGACCAAGGCGATCCTCGCCGAGCAGGCCCTGGTCCAGGCCGCGGCGGGCGCGGACATCATCGCGCCGTCGGACATGATGGACGGCCGCGTCGGCGCGATCCGTTCAGCTCTGGAGCAGGCGGGCCATGTCAACGTCCAGATCATGGCCTATGCCGCCAAATATGCCTCCGCCTTTTACGGCCCGTTCCGCGACGCGGTCGGCTCGCGCGGCCTCCTCAAGGGCGACAAGAAGAGCTACCAGCTGGATCCCGCCAATGCGCTCGAGGCGCTGCGCGAGGTCGCGCTCGATCTCGCTGAGGGCGCCGACACGGTGATGGTGAAGCCTGGCCTGCCCTATCTCGACATCATAAGGCGTGTGAAGGACCGGTTCGAAGTCCCTGTTTTCGCTTACCAGGTCTCCGGAGAATATGCGATGATCGAGGCCGGCGCGGCCGCCGGGGCGGGCGAGCGCGACGCGCTGCTGCTGGAGACTTTGCTGGCGTTCAAGCGGGCCGGCGCGTCCGGCGTGCTCACGTATCATGCGCCGGTCGCGGCGCGGCTGCTGGCCCGCTGATGGCGAAGAAGAAGACCGCCAAGGCCGCCGCCGCGCCGGCTGCCCGGGCCGCGCCTGTGTCCGCCGCGCCGGCGGTGCGGCGGGTGAACGAGCGCTATGCGCGCCCGCTCTTCATCCTCACCATCGTCACCGGCTCGTTCCTGCTCTTCCTCACCCAGCCGATGATCGCGCGCATGGCGCTGCCCAGGGTCGGGGGATCGCCGTCGGTCTGGAACAGCGCGATGCTGGTCTACCAGTTTCTGCTGCTCGCCGGTTACGCTTATGCTCACGGCGTTTCCTATTTGCGGCCGCGGTTGCAGGCCGGCATCCACCTTTCGTTTCTCGGCCTCGCCGCACTGACGCTGCCGATCGGCCTGACCGCGGCGTTTCCCCCGTCGGAGGGCGAACTCGCCTTCTGGGTTCCCTGGTTCCTGATCAGCTCGATCGGCCTGCTCTTCTTCATCGTCTCGGCGCAGGCGCCGCTGATGCAGCGCTGGTACGCGCTGGAGACGAGCCGCGGCGACCCCTATCCGCTCTACGCCGCCTCCAATCTGGGGAGCTTCGCGGGTCTCATCTCCTATCCGCTGATCGTCGAGCCGCTGATGGGCCTCAACGAGCAGAGCTGGCTGTGGACCGGCCTTTACGCCTTCCTCGTCCTGCTGGTCGCGGCCTGCGCGCTGACCGTGCCGGCGCGGGGGGTGGAGGAAGTGCCCGAAGAGACCGCGCCGCCGCCGACATTGCGCCGGATCCTGCACTGGATCGCGCTCGCCGCCGTGCCCTCGGGGCTGATGCTCTCGACGACCACGCACCTCACCACCGATATCGTCGCGGTGCCGATGCTCTGGGTGCTGCCGCTCGGCCTTTACCTGTTGAGCTTCGTCATCGCCTTCGCCCACCGCCGCGGGCCGGCGGATTTCGTCACCATGCTGGCGCCGCTCGTCATCCTGATCGCCGGCGGCCTGGTGTTCAGCCCCGGGGCGGGCAACCCGCTCTATCTCGTCAGCCTCGGCCTGCTGCTGCTGTTCGCGATCGCGGTCGCGCTTCATGGCGAGCTGTTCCGGCTGCGGCCCGCGGTCGGCCATCTCACCCATTTCTACCTGGCCATGTCGTTCGGCGGCATGGTCGGCGGGCTGTTCTGCGCGATCGTCGCGCCGCTCGTCTTCGACTGGGCCTATGAGCACCCGCTGCTGATCCTCGCCGCCGCCTTCCTGGTGCCGCAGACCGCGCTCGTGCCCTGGCCGAAAGCCTATGCCTTCATCCTCGCCCTGGCGCTGCCGACCGCGGCGGCACTGCTCTCTTATGCGGTCTATCTGATGCAGCATCAGGGCTATGCGCAGCAGTGGACGATGGCGGGATCGATCCTCATCTCGCTGATCGCCCTTGCCTGCCTCGGGCGGCGCTGGTGCTTCGCCGCGACGCTCGCCGCGCTGATGTTGAGCTATGGCGGCTGGGACCAGCTCGACACCAGCTTGGAGGGCAATCGGACACGCTCCTATTTCGGGATCTACGAAGTCCGCGAGGGACCCGATCCCAATAGCGGCGAGCCCACCCGAGTCCTGACTCACGGCACGACCATCCACGGCAAACAGAATCTCAACCGGGGCTCCGAGACCGTGCCGACCACTTATTATGCCCGCCTCTCGGGCGTGGGGCTGGTGCTCGACAATGCCGAAGCCCTGTTCGGCGCCCAGCCCCGGATCGGCGTGGTCGGCCTCGGCAGCGGCACCTTGGCCTGCTACGCCGCGGGCCATCCGAACCGGAAGTTTCTCTTCTTCGAGATCGACCGCGCGATGGAGGACGTCGCTCTCCGCCGCTTCGACTTCGTCCGCCTGTGCCGGCCGACGCCGCTGGTTCCGGGCCGGCTGATCGAGTTCGGCGACGCGCGGCTCAGCATCGATCGCATGGCCCCCGCTTCGCTCGACGTCCTCGCGGTCGACGCCTTCTCGTCGGATTCGGTGCCGATGCATCTGCTGACCGCCGAGGCGCTGCGGGGCTATGGCAGGGCGCTGCAGCCGAACGGCATCGTGCTTTTCCACACCTCCAACCGCTACCTCCAGCTCGAACCCGTGATCGCCGAGCTCGCGGCGCGCGAGGGCTGGACGGCGCGGATCATGTCCTACGATCCCGCGCCCGACGAGGTGCGGCAGAACGCGACGATTTCGATCTGGGTCGCGATGTCCCGGAACCCGGAGACGATCCGCACGATGACGACGATGAACGATCGCATGCTCGCGGAGCTGGAAGCGCGGACCGGAATCGACCGATCCCGCTGGCAGGCGGTGGAGCGTCAGCCGGGCTTTTCGGGCTGGACCGACGACCATGCCTCGATCCTGCCGATCATCAACTTCCGCCAGCTCCTGCGGTTCGGCGGGCCCTGATCCGGCCGTGGCACTCGAGACCGAGCGGCTGCTGCTGCGCGACTGGAGCGAGGCCGACATCGCCCCGTTCATTCGCCACACCAACACGCCGGCGGTGATGCGCTGGCTGGGCGGGGTCCAGAGCGAGGCCGCGCTTACCGACGCGATCCGCAACCGGATGATGCGCTGGCAGGAGGAGCGAGGCTTCACCTTCTGGGTGGTCGAGCGCAAGGCCGACGCCGCGCTGCTCGGCTTTTGCGGGATCAAGATCGCCGACACCGTCGGCAGCCCGATAGAAGGGGTGCACGAGGTTGGCTGGCGCTTGCGCGAGGATGTCTGGGGGCGGGGCTATGCCAGGGAGGCCGCGGTCGCCTCGATCGATTTTGCATTCGCGGCGCTCGGCGCGGCGCGGGTCGTCGCCATCACCTTCACCCAGAACGGGCCGAGCTGGGGCCTTATGGAGCGGCTCGGCATGACCCGGCGGCCCGAATGCGATCATGACGATCCGCGCTTTCCCGATCTCAATCCGACCATCGTCTACGACATCAGGCCAGGGGAGCTTCGCCGATGACCTTGATCAGCTTTCGTGGACATCGGCCGCGCGTGGATCCGGCGGCCTTCGTCGCGCCCGGCGCGCGGCTGATCGGCGACATCGAGATCGGCGCGGAGTCGAGCATCTGGTACAATTGCGTGCTGCGCGGCGACGTCAACCGCATCCGCATCGGCGCGCGCACCAACATCCAGGACGGCTCCGTCCTCCACGTCGATTCGCCGCGCCCGGGCCATGAGGCGGGCTATCCGACCTTGGTCGGCGACGAGGTGCTGATCGGCCATCTGGCGATGGTCCATGGCTGCGTCCTTCACGACCGCGCCTTTGTCGGCCTGGGCGCGATCGTGATGGACGGCTGCGAGATCGAGAGCGACGCCATGCTCGCAGCCGGCGCCCTGCTCACCCAGGGCAAGCGCATCCCCACGGGCCAGCTCTGGGCCGGCCGTCCCGCCAAATATGTCCGCGACCTCGGCGCGGCGGACTTGGCCGGCATGGCGCTCGGCGTCGCCCATTATGTCGCGCTCGCCAAGCTGCACGCCGCGGCGGTCAGCGGCATGGGCCAGAACCACATGAGTCATCCCCGCGCAGGCCCGGGCCCAAGAACACGGTGATTTGAAGTGGGGGTGACGCGTCTCCGCTTACTTTCTTGCGCAGGCGGTCATGGGTCCCGGCCTCCGCCGGGATGACTCCATTGATCAGCGCGACAACCTATCGATCCGGGCCTGCTGATCGGCGACCAGCCGGTCGACTTCGGCGATCGCGTCGTCGAGCGCCTGCCGGTCGGCGGCGCTCATCGCCTGGCCGGCGCGGGCCAGAGCGAGCTGGTGGAGCTCGGCCGCCGCGTCCGTGGTCCGGCCGCGCGCCGCCTCGACCCGCGACAATGCCTGCTGCGCGGCGATCCAGCTGTCCGAGCCCGTCGGACCGCTGCGCCCCGCTGCGCGGACGGCGGGGCCATAATCGGCGTCGAACGCGCGCTCGCCCTGGCGCGCCTCGCCCAGCAAGGCCGCGATCCGCGCCGGCAGGGCCGGATCGTCGGCGACGGTCGGCGCCTCGCGCACCGGCTCCTCGATCGCCAGCCGCTCGTCCGGCCGCGGCGCCAGCGACGGGAACGGGCCTTCGGTGACGCAGCCGCCGAGCAAGGCGCCTGAGAAGAGGGCGAGAAGGGCGGGGCGCGGGCTCATCCTTCTTTCCTATGCGCCCCGCCGCGCCCCCGCAACACCGGCCGCCGCCGGTGCGGGCACCGGCCCTCGCCGGAGCAGCCGGGGGTTGCGCGCCTTTGGCCTTCCCCCTATGTCGCACCCTCCCGCGCGCCCGTAGCTCAGCTGGATAGAGCACCAGACTACGAATCTGGGGGCCGGAGGTTCGAATCCTTCCGGGCGCGCCATTCTCCCAAGAGAGCAATCCCTAGACCGCCATGGGTGGATATCCGGCGTTCATTGCGCGAGAAGCGTTGGCGATGACCATGGACGATGGAACCGCAAAGAAGCCCGCCCGCAAGCGCGCCGACGAGATCAAGCCGTTTCGCTGCAAGAACCTGATCGCGGTGCTCGAGAATCCGACCGATGTGAAGAACATCGGAACCGTGATCCGGAACGTCAACGCCCTCGGCGTCGAGAAGGTCTATGTCGTCGACCCTCGCCGGTCCCTGCCGGACGACTGGCAGGAGCTACGCGAACGGAAAGCCGTTTCGAAGACATCCGTCTCGGCGGTGAAATGGACGTTCGTAAAGCGCTTCGACAGCACGGAAGCATGCTTTGACCATCTCGAAAAGTCGGGATTCACGTCGATCGTCACGTCGCCGCATGTGAAGGGCAAGACCAATATCTTCCTTCACGAGGGCGATTACACCGCGCACACCAAGCTCGCAGTCTGGTTCGGCAGCGAAGCGGTCGGCATCAGCGACCTGGCCGTCGAACGAAGCGAGATGTGCATCAGCATTCCGATGTTCGGCATGATCGAAAGCCTCAATCTCGGGACAAGCTCGGGCATCGTTCTCTATGAGGTCGCCAAGCAAAGGCGCGAATATCAAAGTCGGTTCCGTTTGCGCAAGCGGAGGGGGGAGCGCGCAACTCCGTTGCCGACCATGATTCGGCCGAAGCCCTAGCGCGGCTCCATTCATCCCTCCTTCAGCACGACTCGTCGACATGATCGCGCTCCGGCCGCCGTGCTGTTACGGTGCCGGGACAGGGTGATGAGGGGCTCAGATGAAACGTCTCGGAACTGCTTTCTTACTGGCGGTGGCGGCCTTTGCCGCGCCGCTATCGGCAATTGGACAAGAGCCGCCGGCGGTGCGCACGCTGGCCGCGGGCCAGAGCCTGATCGGCGATCTGAGCGCCAACGACACGCAGCGCCGCTCGGGCAAATATGAGGACGTCTTCACGATCCAGGGCCGGCGCGGCGAGCGCGTCGACCTGAGGCTCCTCTCCAGCGACTTCGACCCCTTCTTGCTGGTCACGGGGCCCGGCGGCTTCAACCTCTCCAACGACGACGAGGAGGGCCAAAGCGAATCGGTCAACAGCCGGCTGGTGATCGAATTCCCCGCCGACGGCGTCTATCGGGTCACCGCCACCAGCTTCCGCGCCGGCGAGACCGGCGGCTACCGGCTGCAGGCGTCGGCGCCCGCCGCCAATGCCGAGGTCACGACGCCCCGGCGGGCGGCGCCGATCCGCATCGGCCAGAGCGTGAACGGCCGGCTCGGCGAGGGCGACGGCCGCCGCGCCACCGGCGAATATAGCGACCAATACCGCTTCACCGCGCGGCGCGGCGCCCGGGTCCGGATCGCGCTCACCGGCGGCGACGGCCTCGACGCCTATCTCATCCTGCAGCGGCCGGACGGCTCGCAGGACGCCAATGACGACAGCGAGGAGAATGGCGAGCCCTCGCTCGACAGCCGGATCGACACCGTGCTCGCCGAGGACGGCGATTATGTGATCGTCGCGACCAGCTACCGGCCCGAGATGACCGGCGCCTATCGCCTGACCCTCGACCGGAGCCCGGGCCTGCCGCGCCAGGCCGGCGTCCGCGGCGGGCCGCGCGTCGTCGCCTTGCTGGTCGGCGTCTCCGATTATGGCGAGCGGATGAATCCCCTCGCCAATACCGACGCCGATGCGCGCGAGCTCTACAACAGCCTGCGCGCCGCCGGCCTGCTCCATCCCGCCAGCCGGTTGCTCACCAACGAGGAGGCGACCACCAAGAACGTGGCCCAGGCCTTCGAGCGCGCCGCCGCCGCGGCGGGTCCCGACGATTTGTTCCTGTTCTTCTTCTCAGGGCATGGCGACCAGCAGAACGTTGCGGTCAGCGCGGCCGAGCTCGACGGCCGGTCGGAGACGATCGAACTCTATGACGCGGCGCTCAGCGACGTCCAGCTCGCGCCCCTGTTCCGCGGCGTGCGCGGGCGGATGTCGATGCTGGTGATCGACGCCTGCTTCGCCGGCGGCTTCCGCAGCCTGATCGACCGGCCGAACGTCATGGGCCTGTTCAGCTCGGAGGAGGACCTGACCAGCCTCGTCGCCGACCGCTTCAAGGCGGGCGGCTTCCTCTCCTACTTCCTGCGCGGCGGCCTCTCGGGCGAGGCGGACGACGACGGCGACCGCATCGTCACCGCCGGCGAGCTCTCGACCTATGTCCGCCGCCGCTTCCGCCGCGAGGGCGACATTCCGGCGCAGACCCGCGAGGACGAGCAGAATTACCAGAATCTGCTGGTCGAGCGCGGCGGCGTGCATATCGACGACGTGGTGGTGCGGCTGGCCTCGGCCTCCGGGGCCGCCATGCCGCAAATGCGCCAGGCCCCGGTCCACGTCCAGACCGCCCCGGCCGGCGAGGATGCCGAGAAGAGGCGGACGCCGCGGCCGCCGAAGCGCTGAGCGGGCAATTGGACTCGACCGCCTAGCCGACGTGCTCGGGTTTGCCCTTGCGCTTGGTCGAGGCGAGGTCCTCGAGCTGCCTTTCGGTCATCGATTCGGCCATCTGCTTCGATGCGCCCCGGAGCTTGCTCCTGGGCGTCTCGCCCCGCTTGGCGGACAGAGCGGCGCCGGCGGCCTTCTGCTGGGCGGCTGACTTGGCGGGCATGCGCTTCTCTTTCGCGGAGAAAACGACCTGCGCCTGAACCGGGTTCCGGTTCAGGCGCCAGGTCCGGCGGCGCCCGCTAGCGGCTCCAGTGGATGAGCTCGCGGATCCGGGCGGTGTCGGTGCTGACGGTGCCGTTGGCGGTCTGCTGCGGAATTCCTTCCGGTCCGCGGACAACGCTCCCGAAGATGAAGCTGAAGTCGGTTCCGCCGCGCTGCGCCGTGCCGTGGCAGCCCATGCAGCCGCCCATGTCGTAGCCGCTGGCGTAGCGGACGCCCGGGCGCCGGTAATAGAGGGCGGCGACGGCCGTGGTGCAGGTCGGGTTGTTCGGCGGGCAGGCGGTGGCGTTGCCGAACCGGGACGCAAAATCGGACTTGGCCCCGGTGAGCCCGCCCGCGGCGCGGTCGAAGACGAGCCGGCCGCTGAAATTCTGCAGCGAATAGTTCGATTCGACGACACTGTTCGACTGATAGAAGGTGGCGGCGTCCGGGCCCGCATAGAGCGTGCCGGGCGTGGTCAGCGACATCGGCCGATACTGGACGTTGATCAGCCGGTAATAGCTCCACGGCGAGCGGGTGATGCCGTTGAGCCGGTTATAGGCCGCGATCGCCGCCTGCGCCGTCTGGTTCGCCGCGATGATGGTCGGCGGGATCGGGTGCTGGCGCGCGTTGATGCAGATCGGGCCGCCGGTGGGCACCTGGGTGTGTGTCCCGGCGGTCACGATATTCTGGTAGTAAATGCGGTTGCCGATGGCGCCGGCGGCGCTGTCGCAATAATCGGCGTTGCCCGGAACGAGCGAGACGTGCGGCTGAGTCTCGATCGGCTGATTGGGCGATACACCGCTGTCCTGATATTGGGTGGTCGGCGTGGTCGGGCAGGGGGCCGTCTGGTCGGCCCGGCAAGGCTGGCGGGCGACGACGGTGCCGTCCGCGCGCTCGGTCGGGGTGCCGCTCGCGGTGCGGATATTATCGACCTGCTCGAAGGTCGCGTAGATGAAATAGGGCGCGGTTTGCGTCTTGCGGATGATGTGGAGCGAAACCAGCCCCCAGATTCCCTCGCGATAGCATTGCGCGCCGGCGATTTGCGAGGTGCCGTCGACTTCGTAATAGCGGACCCGGGTGGTGTGAAAACGGCTGGGATCGTCGACTTCGGGGTTGAGCTGACGCCACCCAGCCTTGATCTCGATCGTGTCGGTGGGGAGGCTCACATAGCGCGTGCTCCCTGGGGGCGGGCTGCCGTAGCTCTGCACATAGGTCGAGGTGGCCGTGAGCATCGGCTGCGACACGCCGTCCCGGGCATTGATCCGGTTGGCATAACCGAATTCCTGGCGATTCGCCTTGGCCATGAAGCGGATCAGCTGCGGCGCGCTATTGTTCGGGTCCGATTTCGGGCCGGCGCCGGCATACATGCCCGCAAGGCCGATCTCGGAGGTCTCGTCGAGGTTCACCCAGACCGGCGTGGCGGACGGGGTGACGCCGGGGCAAGCGGGAACGGTGCTGGTGTAGAGACCGGCATAATCGGGCAGCGCGTCGTAAAGCACGCGGTTCGGACGGGCCGGGAAGATTTCCGCCTTGCCGCGAAAGGTCTGCCAGGTGAGCGGCCGGGTCGCGCAATCGGTGGGCTGGGGGCTCGCCTGCGGGTTGGGTACGCCGCCGAACAGGCAATCGGTGCCGGGATTGTCGCGGTCGCCCAACCGGCCCCGCTGCATCCTTGCCGGCCAGTTCAGCGCGATGAATTCCTGCCACGCGAAGGCGGCCGCCTGGTCGAGGGTCGCATTGGGGGCGCCGCCGACACGGCCGGGGTTGAGGTCGGCGGGAAGGCGTGAGGAGACCGTGATCGGCACCGGAGCGGGCGCGGCCTTGCGCGCCGGCTGAGCGCCCGAAGACATCGAGACGGCGGCGACGGCGCCCACCGCGGCCAGGGTCGCAAAAGCCGAACGAATGATCCAGCGCCGCTTCGCGGACATGGCAAATCTCCCCGTTCTGCGGAATCCGCGATGAGTTGACGCCAGCAAGACTCGAAGTCAGAATATTTTTACATGTTATTGGGGTCGTCGTCGAATCCTAAGTTACTGCCAAGTAATTCCGCTCGTGCTGCCCGGGATGGGACAAATCTCAACCGAGCTGGTCGAGTTCCAGCAAAGCGAGGAGCGCGCGCCGCGCGGCTTCGATGCGGGTCGCGAGCGACGGGTCGGAAAGGTCCGGCGGCGCGATGCGCTCGGGCCAGGTCCGCGCGATGCAGTCCGCGATCCTGTCTAGCTTCGCCTCGTCGGCCAGGAAGCGCGGATCGACCGTGGCGGGATCGGCAACGACGCGCAGGCGCAGGCAGGCCGGCCCGCCGCCATTGGCCATGGACTGGCGGACGTCGACCAGGTTGAGCCGCCGGATCGGGCCGTTGCCGGCGACCAGGGCCTCCAGCCATTGCCAGACGGCGGGCGTTTCGCGCGCCTCCTCCGGAAGGATCAGCGCCATCCCGCCTTCGGGCAGGGTGACGAGCTGCGCGTTGAACAGATAGGATTTGACCGCGTCGGCGAGGCTGACGACGCCGGCTGGAACTTCGACGATCTCCGCTTGCGGAAGCAGCCGCCTGAGCTCCGCGTAGAAGCCTTCTTTATCGTCGAACGCCTGCTCGTGCGCGAACAGCACATGCTCGTTGGCGACCGCGACCACGTCGTTGTGGAAGGCGCCGGCGGCGATCGCCTCCTGCGACTGCCGGACGAACAAGGTCCGCGCCGGGTCGAGCCGGTTCAGGCGGGCGATTGCGCGTGATGCCTCGACATGCTGGCGCGCCGGAAACTCGCCGCCGCGCACGCCGTAGACGAAGATCTCCACGCCGGCCGCCTCGTGGCCGGCGCAGAGTCGCATATGATTGGCCGCGCCCTCGTCGCCAAAGCTGCCGGGCACGGGGTCGTGGACCGCGAAATGGGCGGGGTCGGCGAAGGCGAGCCTGAGCTGCGCCAGCGTCGCCGGCCATTCGTGGCTGCGATGGGCCATGGTCCTGAGGTTGGCGACGGTCAGATGGCAGCGGCCATCCCTCGTGTCGGGAGCGGGGGAGACGGTCGCGGCATTGGCCGCCCACATCGAAGAGGCGGAGAAGGCGGCGGCGCGCAGAATCTCGTCGGCCGCTTCGAGGTCGGTGCCTAGCGAGGCGAGCCAGGCGCGGTTCGGCCGTTCGTGCGGCAGCAGCACGCCCTGCGCCAGGCCGAGCCGAACATTGTGCCGCATCTTTTCCACGCCCTGCAGCGCCGCGGCGCGCGGAAAGGCGGTGCTGCCGGCATTGATGGTGGCGGCGAGATTGCCGAGGCTCAGCCCCGCATAATTGTGGCTCGGCCCGACGATGCCGTCGAAATTGATCTCGACCAGCGCCATCGCGGCTAGCGACCGACGGCGAGGAAGCTGTCCCCGGGTCCAATGCCCAGCAAGGCGGCGGCGGAGCTGTCGAGCGTGGCCTGGCCGTCGCCCATGACGTTCACATGGCCGTAGCCAGAGGCGAAGGCGCCGCGCAGGCCGGCGGCCAGCATCATGCGCTTGCCCACCTCCTCGTCGTCGACGCGCGCGAGGGTCAGCGCCTGCGCCTCGCGGATGGTGCGGATGTCGTCGGTGTCGGCGGACATGGTCGGGCCGCCGTCGAAAATGTCGATATAGTCGCCGCCGCTGAAGCCTTCCTGCTCGAGCATCCGCATCGCCGCGCGGCCGGAGGGGTGGGGGATCGCCATGATCGCCCGCGCGCTTTCCGGCAGCAAGGCCGTGTAGATGGGCGTCTTGGGCATCAGGTCGGCGATGAAGCGGGTGCCGTGGGCGCCGTTGAAGCTGTCCGCGTCCTGGAAGTTCATGCCGAAGAAGCGCCCGGCGATCGCGTCCCAGAAGGGCGAGCCGCCGGCCTCGTCGATCACCCCGCGCAGCTCGGCCAGCACCTGGTCGGCGAAGCGCTCGCGGTGGAGCTTGACGAACAGATAGCGGCTGCGGGCGAGCAATACGCCCAAGCCCCCGGCGCGCTCGGCCGGGTGGAGGAAGAGGCCGCCGACTTCCGAGCTGCCCTCGAAATCGGTGGTCAAAGTCAGCATCTCGGCGCGGAAGGTCTTGCCGAGCTCGGGCGAGGTCTGCGTCATCGTGCTCAGGCGATAGGAATAGAAAGGCTCGGTCATGCCGACCTTGCTGAACACCTGGCAGGTGCCGCGGATCTGGCCGGTCTCGACATTCTCCAGCACGAACACGAACAGGTCGCCATCGGGGTCGCCCTGGTCGTTCGCGAAGGCCTGCTCGGAGCGCGCCAGCTTGGCGACGAGCGTGCCCTTGTCGGCAGGCAGGTTGGTGAAGCCGCCCCCGGTCAGCTTGGCCATCTCGTAGATCGCCTGGAAATCCGCGTTCCGCGCCGGCCTTACCCTGAAGCTCACAACGCCTCTCCATTGGCGAGCCTGAGGATGGTGAGCGCCGACAATCGCGCGCGCTCGGCGAGGCTCTCGACGATCAGATATTCTTGGGTAGAATGGATAAGGCCGCCGCGCGCGCCCATCGTATCGACCACCGGCACGCCGCAGGCGGCGATATTGTTGCCGTCGCAGACGCCGCCCGTGTCGCGCCAGCCTATCTGCTGGCCGAGATCCGCGCCCGCGCGCTTGACGAGTTCGAACAGCTTTCGCGCTTGCGGATCGACCGGCTTGGGCGCCCGCCCGAAGCCGCCATGGACGCGGGCTTGCACGTCGTGCTTCGTCGCCACCGCCGCCACTTCACCGTCGAGCGCGGCCTGCGCCGCGGCCTGGAGCGCCAGCGTGCGCGGCCGCATGTTGACGCGGAGCACGGCCTTGTCGGGCACGACATTATTGGGCCCGCCGCCGTCGATCCGGGCCGGATTGACGGTGAGACCGTCGCGTTTCGCCGCGGCCAGGCGCAGCGCCAGATCGGCCGCCGCCAGCAACGCGTTGCGGCCCTCTTCGGGATTGCGGCCGGCATGGGCGCTGCGCCCTTCGATCAGGATCGAGAAATTGCCGCTCCCCGGGCGCGCGCCCGCGAGCGTGCCGTCGGGCAGGGCCGAAGGCTCATAGGTCAGCGCCGCCTGCTTGCCCCGCGCCGCCGCCGCGATCAAGGCCGCCGAACCGGGCGAGCCGACCTCCTCGTCGCTGTTGATCACCACCTCATAGCCGAAGCCGGGCGCGCCGGCGCTCTCGACCGCCGCCAGCGCCGCGAGCATCACCGCGATCCCGCTCTTCATGTCGGCGACGCCCGGCCCGCCGAGCACGCCCTCCTCGCGCCAGCAGACTTTCTGGAACTCGTGATCGGCGCCGAACACCGTATCCATATGGCCGGTGAAGAGCAGCTGCACCGGCGCCTCGGGGCGGACCGTCAAATGCAGGTTGCGGCCGTGCGCGACCGCATCGAGCGACCCGTCCGCGGCCATCGCCTCGACCGGCGCGGCCCCCTCGAGGACGACCTCGCCCGGCAGCGCCGAGAAAGCGTCGGCGAGCAGGCCCGCGACCGTCTCCAGCCCGGCAAGGTTGCGCGAGCCGCTGTTGAGCGCCGCCCACTCGGTCACCTGGTCGAGCATCGGCGCATCCGCGCAATGCTCCACCGCGGCCGCTTCGATCTGGGTCAATCCCCGCATGGCGTGCGCTCTAGCGCGGCTAAATGGCTAAAGCCACTCCGCGAAGGCCTTGAGCACGTTCTCGTAGAGGCCCTTCTTGAAGGGCACGATCAGCGCCGGCAGCTCGGCGGGCTCGGCCCATTTCCAGGCGCGGAATTCGGGCTCGGGGGTGGCCAGGTCGACGTCCTTGTCCTCGCCCAGGAAGCGCAGCAGGAACCAGGTCTGGCGCTGGCCGCGCCATTTGCCCTGCCACATCTTGCCGACCAGGTCGTCGGGCAGGTCGTAGAGCAATTCGACCGGGCAGCGGGCGAGGATCTCGACCTTGCCGCGGGGGATGCCCGTCTCCTCCTCGAGCTCGCGCAGCGCGCCGGCTTGCGGCTCCTCGCCGGGATCGAGACCGCCCTGCGGCATCTGCCAGGCCTCGAGCGTCGAATCGAGGCGCTGGCCGACCCAGACCCTGCCCTCGCGATTCAAGAGCATCACGCCCGCCGCGGGCCGGTAGGGAAGGGCGGCCTTGTCGGTCATTTCTTTCCGGTCTCGCTCAGCAGCAATTTGAGAGCCGCGACGCAGCCGGCGATATCCTCGGCCGAGGACGGCACCGCTTTCCTGAGGTTGATGAACCCGTGGATATTGCCCTCCGCTTCGCGGAACACGGTGGGCACGCCCGCCTGGACGCAGGCGGCGGCATAGGCCCGGCCCTGGTCACGGATCGGATCGAGGCTGGCGGTGACGACCAGGGTCGGCGGCATGCCGGCCTGGCTCTTCATCAAGGGGGCGTAGCGCCAATCCTTATTGTCGGCGCAATAGCAATCCTCGAACCAGTCCATGCCCTCCCTGGTCAGGAAATGGCCCTCGCAGAAATCCTCGTAGCTCGGATAGCCCTTGCCCGGGTCGGCGGCCGGATAGATCGGCCATTGCGCGAGTACCGGCACCGCCGCCGGCGCGTCGCGCAACGCCAGCGTGACGATGATGGCGAAGTTGCCGCCGGCGCTGTCGCCGCAGGTGACGAGGCCGGTGACCTCGCGCCCGAGCGCTTCGGGGCTCGCCGCGGCCCAGCGCGCCGCCGCGATCGAATCCTCGATCCCGGCCGGCCAGGGATGCTCGGGCGCGAGCCGATAGTCGATGGCGAGCACCGGCATGTCCAATTCGCGCGCCATCTCGGCGCAGAAAGGCTCGTGCGTGTCGAGATCGCCGAGCACGAAGCCGCCGCCGTGCATGAACAGGAAGAGCGGCCCCGGCCCGCGCGCCTCGCGGGCGTCGTAGAGCCGGAGCGGAATCACGCCCGCCGGCCCGGGGCAGGACAAGTCGCGGATCACGGCCAGCGCGCCCGCCGGCGCGTCGGCGACGTGGCGCCCGGCGAGCATCATGTTGCGCGCCTCGACCGGGCCCACCTCATGGCTTTTCGGCCCCGGCAGCGCGTTCAGGAAATCGAGGAACAGCCGCACGTCCGGCCGCACATAGGGATCCGCCATCCATTTTTTCCCTTCACCGGGCGAATCGCTCGCCCGTCCGTGCGTTCCATAGGCGAACGCGCGGCCGCCGCCACCTGTTGTGGCCAGATGTTGTGGGTTCCGCCCGACAGGTCTAGGGTCGCGTCTTGCGTACAGATTTAGAGGAATCAGCCGTGGCCACGGCCAGCCATTATCTCACCCCCGAAGAAGCCGGTTCCGATGCGCCGCTGGAAGCAGTGGTGGTCCGTTTCGCCGGCGATTCCGGCGACGGCATGCAGCTGACCGGCGGCCAGTTCACCCTGTCGACCGCGCTCGCCGGCAACGATCTCGCCACCTTCCCCGATTTCCCCGCCGAGATTCGCGCGCCGCAAGGGACGACCTTCGGCGTCTCCGCCTTCCAGATCAATTTCGGCTCCTCGGCGATCGACACCGCGGGCGACGCGCCCGACGTGCTGATCGCGATGAACCCGGCGGCGCTGATGACCAATGTCGACGATCTGAAGCCCGGCGGGCTGATCATCGCCGACGAGGGCGAGTTCGGCGCCCGCAACCTCGCCAAGGCGGGCTATGAAGCCAATCCGCTCGACGACAACACGCTCGCCAAATGGCAGGTGATCCGGCTCAACATCTCGCAGCTCACCCTCGACGCGGTGAAGCCCTTCGGCCTCGGCAACAAGGAGGCGCTGCGCTGCAAGAACATGTGGACGCTCGGGCTGGCGCTGTGGATGTTCGACCGCGATCGCG
This sequence comes from Allosphingosinicella sp., assembly GCA_046715355.1. GTDB lineage: Bacteria > Pseudomonadota > Alphaproteobacteria > Sphingomonadales > Sphingomonadaceae > Allosphingosinicella. Next base: position 28,770 of record JBKJZJ010000296.1, read on the forward strand.
GCCCGATCGAGGACTGGCTCAAGGCCAAGTTCGCCAAGGCGCCCGATCTGGCCGAGGCGAACATCGCCGCCCTCAACGCCGGCCACGCTTATGGCGAGACCGCCGAGATGGGCGAGTCCGTGATGCGCCGCCACTCGATCGCCGCGGCGCCGGCCGAGCCGGGACTTTAC
>JBKJZJ010000297.1:0-7461 GCA_046715355.1 Allosphingosinicella sp.
GGCCAGCCGGGCCTGGGCCGGCCGGGCGACCGAGCTCTCCTATGTCGGCCGGACCGGCACCGACAGCTGCTCGACTGTCGGCGGCGGCGGCTTCACCGGCTGCTTCAACCAGATTCTCACCCAGGCCCGCGCCGAGCGCCGCGCGGCCGGCGTCGGCGACGTCAATTGGTCGCGCATGGCGGAGGAAGCACGGGCGGCGCGCGCGGCGCGGATCGAGGCTGAAGCGCAGGCCGCCGAGGAAGACGCCCAGCGCGAAGAGGCCGCGCGGCGCCCGCAATGAGCCGCGCCGGCTCGTGAGCGCCGACGGGGGGAACGTCGAGCGCGGCCTCAAGCGCGATATCGGGCTGACCGGCTCGGCCTTCCTGGCGTTCAACGGCATCGTCGGCGCGGGCATCTTCGCGCTGCCCGGGGTCATCCACCAGGATTTCGGCGCGTTCGGGCCGTGGCTGTTCCCGCTCTTCGGCCTGCTCGTGCTGGTGATCGCCCTTCCCTTCGCGCGACTCGCCGCAGCCTTCCCGCATTCGGGCGGGCCGGTCGCCTATGCCGCGGGCTTCGGCCCGCTCGCCGCCTTCCAGGCCGGCTGGCTCTACTATCTGGCGCGGATCACCGCGCTCGCCGCCAATGCCAACGTCTTCGCCACTTATGCGGGCGCGCTCTGGCCGCCGCTCGGCACCATGGCCGGCCGCGCCGCGGTGATCGCGGCGCTCATCGGCACGCTGACCTTCGTCAACATGGTCGGCGTGAAGCGCGCGATCCGGGCGCTCGACGCGCTGACGCTGCTCAAGGCGCTGCCGCTGCTCGGCCTCGCCATCTGGGGGCTGAGCCACGCCGCCGACGGCATCCCGCCGCCGGGCCCGCCACCACCGCTGTCGGCGCTCGAAGCGTCGGCGCTCGTCATCCTCTACGCCTTCGTCGGTTTCGAGAATTCGGTGGTCCCCGCCGGCGAGACCCGCGATCCAGGCCGGACCATCCCACGCGGGCTTATCGCCACCATCGTCGCCACCGCCGCGCTCTATTTCCTGGTCCAGCTCGCTTATACCGCGACCATGCCGCCCGGGCCCAAGCCCGAGGCGCCGCTTGCCGCCTTCGCGCAGGCGCTGATCGGCCCGGCCGGGGCGCTCATCCTCAGCCTCACCGCTTTGGCTTCGGTCGCCGGCAATGTCAGCGGCTCGATGACCTCCACGCCCCGCGTCACCTACGCGCTTGCCACCCAGGGCTCGCTGCCGCGCTGGTTCGGCGCGGTCAGCGCCCGCTTCGCGACGCCGGCCAATTCGATCCTGTTCATGGGGCTTGCCGGCGCCGCGCTGGCGCTCAGCGGCAGCTTCCTGTGGCTCGCCATCGTCAGCACGCTCGCGCGCCTCGTCGTCTACGCCGCCTGCATCGCCGCTCTCCCCAAGGCGCGGCCGGGCGCGGCCTCGCTCGCGCTTGCCGCCGCCGGCCTTGCGGTGTGCGCCTATGCGGCGGCGCAGTCGAAATGGGAAAGCTGGGCGATGCTCGGCGGCGCGCTCGCTCTGGGCTTCGCGCTCTATTTCCTTGCGCGCCGTCAGGCCGGCTCGAGCGCCGCCGCCACGGTCTCCTCGATCCAGCCGCCGCCGAGCACCCGGTCGCCCTCGTAGAGCACCGCCGCCTGGCCGGGCGCGACGCCATATTCGGGCTGGTCGAAATGGACGCTCCCGGCATCGAACCGCGCCGACACCGGCCTCGCCAGCGAGCGCACCTTGACGGTGAGCCCGTCGCGCTGCCCCTCGCCGAGCCAGTTGACATCGCTCAGCCGCGCTTCCCGGACCGCCAGCGCGCTTTTCGGGCCGACCACGACCCGCGCGCGCTCCGGCTCCAGCCTCAGCACGTAGAGCGGCTCGGCCTGGCCGCCGATCTCGAGCCCGCGGCGCTGGCCGACGGTGAAGTGAATCAGCCCCGGATGGCGGCCCAGCACGCGCCCCTCGCGATCGACGATCTCGCCTTCGACCGCCGCCTCGGGCCGGACCTTCCTGACCACCTTGGCATAATCGCCGTCGGGGACGAAGCAGATGTCCTGGCTGTCGGGCTTGTCGGCGACGGTCAGCGCCAGTTCGCGCGCGATCTCGCGCACCGCGGGCTTGGGCATGTCGCCCAGGGGAAAACGCAGATAGTCGAGCTGGTCGCGGGTGGTCGCGAACAGGAAATAGCTCTGGTCGCGGGCGGGATCGGCGGCGCGGTGCAGCTCCGCCCCGCCGGCACCGGCGACGCGCCGCACATAATGGCCCGTCGCCAGGCAATCGGCGCCGAGATCGCGCGCCAGGCCGAGCAGGTCGGTGAACTTCACCCCCTGGTTGCAGGCGATGCAGGGGATGGGCGTGCGCCCCTTCGCATATTCGTCGGCGAAGCGCTCGATCACGCTCGTGCGGAACCGGCTTTCATAATCGAAGACATAATGGGCGATGCCGAGCCGCTCGGCGACCGCTCTGGCGTCGTAAATGTCCTGGCCGGCGCAGCAGCTCTTCGTCCGCCCGACCGCCTCGCCATGGTCGTAGAGCTGCAGCGTCACCCCGATCGTCTCGGCGCCGCTCCTCGCGGCGAGCGCGGCCACGACGGACGAATCGACGCCGCCCGACATGGCGACGACGATCCGGGCTCCCTTCGCGGGCCGGCCGAGCTGGAAATCCGCGTCCATAGGGGCGCTAGATAGGCGCTGGCGCCCCGCGCGCCCACCCCAAGAATCCCCGAAGCGCTTTACCGGCTCTTCACCCTCTTCCTCTAGAGACTCTACCCCCATGGACGAAACCTTCCAGCTCCGCGCCAAGCGCCCGGCCGGGCCGCCGCAACCGGCGGCGCTCGACTTTCAGATGCTGAGCGCCGGCCTGATCGCGCAGCAAGCGGCGACGCCCGCGGCGCGCGCCCAGGCGACGTTCGACGGCAAGATCGCGCCGGCCCCCCAGGCCGAGCCGCTGGTCGAGACCGTCCTGGCCGGACCCGGCTGGCAGGAGGCCGCCTCGGCCCAGCATTTCTGTTTCAACCGTGCCGAAGTGAAACGCCGTCACAAGGCGCCGTAAACCATGATCACCATGATATTTACCTTGGCGTTTTAGCCTTCCTTCAACGCTCTCCCACTAAGGAGGGGAACGCGGAAGGCGCTAGGGAGCCGAAAGCGCGTGGAGTTTTTGAGGTACGAATGATCGAGAATCAGAAAATACGTCCCGCTCAGGTCATCGGTCCGCTCGGCGAACCGCTCACCATCGACTCGCTGCCGCATCCGACGACCACCCGCTGGGTGGTCCGCCGGAAGGCCGAAGTGGTGTCGGCGGTCAATGGCGGCCTGCTGAGCGTCGACGAGGCCTGCGAGCGTTACGGCCTCAGCCTCGAGGAATTCGCCGGCTGGCAGCGCGCGGTCGACCGCTCGGGCATGCCCGGGCTCAGGGTCACCCGCATCCAGCATTACAAGACGCTCTACGAGCGCCAGCAGAATTACTGAACCGAGGCAGCTGAGCCGCCTCCGGCCGGACAGAAGGGGCTGCTCCCGAAAAGGGGGCGGCCCTTTTTGCTATTCGAGCTCGAAGACCACGCTGACAGTCGCGGTGATCTTCCGCCCGCCCGGATCGATCGTGCTGGTGGAGGTGCCAGCGGGCACCAGCGAGTTCGACAGGCTGTCGCCATCGTTGCGGCGGCCATAATTGCGGGGCGCATAATTTCCGCCATCCTCGCTCACATAGACCGCGCGCTTGACCCGCATGCCGAGGCCGCGCGCATAGAGGTCGGCCCGGGCACGCGCGGCCGTGATCGCCAAGGCGCGCGCCTGGTCGAGCGAGGTCTCGACATTCTCGTAGCCGAGGATCGGCCCCTCGATGTCGTTGACGCCCTCGGCGACCAATGCGTCCATGACGCGTCCGGAGCTTGAAGGGTCGCGCAGGCGGATGAACAGCTGGTTGCTGGTTCGATAGCCGGTCAGCTCCTGGCGACCATGGGCCCCTGCGCGATAGACGGCCTCGAGCTCGAAGCTGCTGGTCTGGGTGTCGCGATCGGCGATTCCGGCCCGGGTCAAGGCAGCGCGCACCCGCTCCATCCGCGCCTGGTTCTGCCGCATCGCCGCGGCCGCGTTCGGCGCCTCGGTGTGCACGCCCGCCTGGATGCGCACGATGTCGGGAATCCGGCTGACCTCGCCGCTCGCGGTGACGTCGAGCCGCGTCCCCGTCAGCCGCGCCATTTCCGGCACCTGCGCGGCCGCGCCGGGAACGGCCGGAGCCAATGCGAGCGCCATCAGCGCCGCCATCGTCCGTCTGCGGAACATCGAATCCCTCCTCTCCTCGTCGAAGGGGGAGGATGGGCGCTGCGGCGACGCCCGGCAAGCCGGCAAACGATGGGCCGCCCCGCCCGGGGAGCGGCCCCGTCCGCCTCAGCGGCGCATGCCCGAGACGAGGCGATAGATCCCGAGCAGGATCAGCGCCCCGACGATCGCGGCGATGAAGCCGGCACCCTCGCCCTGGCGATACCAGCCGAGCTGCTGTCCAAGGAAGCCGGCGACAACCGCGCCGCCGATCCCGAGCAGTATCGTCACGAGGCATCCGCCCGGGTCGCGGCCGGGCATGATCATTTTGGCGATGGCGCCGGCGACGAGGCCGATAAGGATCCATGTGATCCATCCATGATCGTTGAGAAACTGGCCCATGTCTGTCTCCTCCTAGCCGGGATCGCGGAGCGCCCCCTTAATCGGCGTTGGTAATGACCTAACTAAGGTTGTAAGGCGCGGTTCCCGACGAGAGGGGGAGCGGCGGACCGGCTTCGACTGATTGTGACTTGTTCCAGGTGATGTATTCGGCTAACACAGCGCGGCGCAAGCGGCTGTCGGCCGCGCTGTACGAGTGGGGACGATGAAGACGATGAATTACGAGTCCAGCAAGTGGAGTCGCGACGCGATCGACGACGTGATCGTCGACGAGGAGGCGCTGGCGCGGCGGCGCAAGCGCCGGCGGATCATCGTCGCCGTCGTGCTCGTGCTGGCGGTCGCGGTCGCGGCCTACATGATGCTTGGCAGGGGCAGCGGCACACAAGCGCCGGCACCGGCCGCGAAGGGCGCGCAGGGCCAGCAGCTGCCGACGGTCACCGTCATCGTCCCCGGCCGCGAGCAAGTCGCCACGATCATCTCGGCGACCGGCGCGCTGGCCGCGACCCGCGACATGCCGGTCGGCGTCGCCGGCGAGGGCGGCCAGATCGAGCGCGTGCTGGTCGAGCCGGGCCAGTGGGTGAATGCCGGCCAGCCGCTCGCCGTCATCAACCGCTCCGTCCAGGCGCAGGAAGCCGCTCAGCTCGCCGCACAGATCGAGGTGTCGCGCGCCGATTTGCGGCTTGCCCAGAACGAGCTCGACCGCGCCCAGGCGCTGGTCAGCCGCGGCTTCATCAGCCAGGCCGATATGGACCGCAAGCGCGCGACCCGCGACGCCGCGGCCGCCCGCGTCCGCGTCGCCCAGGCGAATTTGGGCGCCAGCCGCGCCCGGATCGGCCGGCTCGACATCCGCGCCCCCACGTCGGGCCTGGTGCTCACCCGCAGCGTCGAGGCCGGCCAGGTCGTCGGCGCCGGTTCGGGCGCCCTGTTCCGCATCGCCGAGCGCGGCGAGATGGAGCTGGTCGCCCGCCTGCCCCAGGCCGATCTCGCGCGCCTTGCGGTCGGCGCGCGGGTGACCGTCGTTCCGGTCGGATCGGCGCGATCCTATCCCGGCGTCATCTGGCAGATTTCCCCGATCATCGACGCCACCTCCCGGCAGGGCGTGGTCCGGATCCGGATTCCCTATGACCGCGAGCTGCGGCCGGGCGGCTTCGCCTCGGCGCAGATCACGTCGGGCTCGATGAACGTGCCGCTGCTGCCCGAATCGGCCGTCATGACCGACGACCAGGGCAGCCATGTGTTCATCCTCGGCCCCAATAACAGCATCGTCCGCCGCAGCGTCCGCGTCGGCACGGTGACCGACCGCGGCGTCGCCATCGCCGAGGGCCTGCAGGGCAACGAGCAGGTCGTCGAATCGGCGGGCGCGTTCCTCAACGCGGGCGAGCGCGTCCGTCCGGAGCGGGGGCGGCGGCGCCGGAACTGAGCAGCGGGCGTGGGTGAAGGCGTAGGGAACGGAATAGCGTCATGGGTCTGAGAAACATTTCCAGCTGGGCGATTCGGAACCCGGTGATCCCGCTCGTCCTGTTCTTCATGCTGACTTTGGTCGGGTTGGTCTCATTCAACCGGATGAGCGTCAACAACATGCCCGACATCAGCTTCCCGGGCGCGATGGTGGTGATCAGCCAGCCCGGCGCGGCGCCGAACGAGCTCGAGACCCAGGTGACGCGGCGCGTCGAATCGGCGATCCGCAGCATCGCCGGCGTCGACGAAATCTCCTCGACCGTGCGCGAGGGCGTCAGCGAGACCATGGTCCAGTTCAACATCGGCACGCCGATCGACCGCGCGGTCAGCGATCTGCGCGACGCGATGGCGCGCATCCGCGGCGACCTGCCCGAGGGCATCCTCGAGCCCTTCATCCAGCGCATCGAGGTCGAGGGCGGCCCGATCGTCACCCTCTCGGCGAACAGCACCGCGATGACGGTCGAACAATTGAGCTGGTATATCGACGACACCGTCGCGCGGCGTCTGCTCGCCGTCCCGGGCGTCTCGACGGTGAGCCGGCTGGGCGGCGTCGACCGCGAGATCCGCGTCGACCTCGATCCGGCCCGGATGCAGTCGCAGCAGGTGACCGCAGGCCAGGTCAACCAGGTGTTGCGTGCCCTGAACCAGAATGCCGCCGGCGGCCGCGCCGAGATCGCCGGCTCCGAGCAGACGGTGCGGGTGGTCGGCAATTCGCTGACCGCGGCGCAGCTCGGCGAGCGCCAGATCCCGGTCGGCAACGGCCGCACCATCCGCTTGAGCTCGATCGCGACCGTCCGCGATCAATATGGCGAGCAGCGCTCCTACGGCATCAGCAATGGCCGCCAGGTGGTCAGCTTCCAGGTGCAGAAGGCCAAGGGCTATTCCGACGTCACCGTCTATGCGGCGGTGAAGGCCGAGCTCGACCGGATAGCGCAGGAAAACAGCCGGGTGACGTTCGACGAGCGTTTCAACTCGGTCGACGAGACCCGCAACAGCTACAAGGCGGCGATGCGGGCCTTGGTCGAAGGCGCTTTGCTCGCCGTGTTGTGCGTCTTCATCTTCCTGCGCGACTGGCGGGCGACGCTGATTTCGGCGATCGCCATCCCGCTCTCGGCGATCCCGGCTTTCTGGTTCATGGAGATGATGGGCTTCTCGCTGAACGGCGTCACTCTGCTCGCGCTCAGCCTCGTCGCCGGCGTGCTGGTCGACGACGCGATCGTCGAGATCGAGAATATCGTCCGGCACATGCGCATGGGCAAGAGCGCCTATCAGGCCTCGATCGACGCCGCCGACGAGATCGGCCTGCCGGTGGTCGCGACCACCTTCTCGATCGTCGCCGTGTTCCTGCCCGTCGGCATGATGAGCGG
>JBKJZJ010000298.1:0-10875 GCA_046715355.1 Allosphingosinicella sp.
CCCGACAACGGCGCAGCCGCGGGCAACAACACCAGCGCCATTTAATCGTTGCGGCTTTTCTGACGTAACACGGCCCCGGGGCACCCGGCGGCCTTCTTTTTTGCGCCGGAGGCCCGAGGCACCGGCCCGCCGCAGGCCGCTTGCACAGGGCGCGCCCGACGCGATAAGACGCGCCGAACCCAGTGGAGGAAGCTTCATGCGTCAGATGATCAAGATCGCCGTCCTCGCCGGCACGGCCCTGGCGGCGGCGGGCTGCAACCGCCAGGCGGCCGTCAACAATACCGGCGCCAACGAGGTCGGCCAGTCCCAGAATCTGGTCGAGCCGGGGCCCGATGCGACCGCGGTCGAGGCCGCGAACACCGCCCCCGAGGCTCCTCCCGCGGCACCCGCCAATGATGCCGGCGACGATCCCGGCGCCGCCAATCCGGGCGGCGATACCGGCGGCAATTCGCTCGACGTCGAAACCAACACGCCGGGCATCTGAGCGAAAAAGCGGTCCGCCGGGGTCGCCGGGCGGACGAAGCGTGCCCGCCGAGCGACGGGAACTGGCGGCGCCCCTAGGGTGGCGGCCTCGCCCCGGCTAAGGCTCGGGCCTCGCGAAGCGGAGGGTGGGATGAACGGATCGGGAAAGACCTGGGCGAAGCGCCCGCCGGCCGCGCTGGCAGCGCTCGTTCTGGCGGTGCCCGCGGCGGCTCCGGCGCAGATCTACCTCACCCAGCCCAGCTACTCGACCGGCCCGATCGAGGGCAGCGACCCGCTGGTCGGCCTGCCCATGCCGCGCGCGACGCCGGCGGAATATCGCGCCCACCTCTTGTGGAACATGCGCGCGGGCCTCAACGTCGCCGCTCTCTCCTGCCAGTTCTCGCCTTATCTGCGCACGGTCGCCACCTATAACGCGCTCCTCGCCCATCATTCGCGCGAGCTCGCCGCCGCCTATACCGTGCTCGAAGGCTACTTCCGGCGGGTCAACGGCCGCAACGGCCCGCGCATGTTCGATCAATATTCGACCAACACCTATAACGGCTTCTCGACCATGGAGGCGCAGTTCGGTTTCTGCCAGATGGCGGCGCGGCTGGGCAAGGAGGCGCTCGCCGTGCCCAAGGGCCAGTTCGGCCAATTCTCCACCCAGCGGTTCCGGGAGCTGCGCGGCAGCCTGACCCCAGTCGCCGACGGCTATGGCTTCAACCGCACGCCGATCCAGCTCACCCCGATCGCGCTGGGCCCGCGCGACTGCTCCGGCCTGCCGCGCAACGAACGCCGCGCCTGCGAAGGGCAGCGTTAGGCGCCTCCATCGTGCTCAGGGCAGCCCCAGCACCTTGTGGGTCTGCAGGCTGAGCCGCCAGCGCGGGTCGCGCATGACCAGGTCGACGGCGGCGGCGCGGGCGCCTTGTGCGTCGGCGCAGTCCATCGGCTGGACCAGGAAATGGCGGAAATCCCAGCCGAGCATGGCGGCGGGATCCATGCCCTGCTGCGGCCAGACCAGCTTGAGCTCGTCGCCCGAGCGCTGGACCACCTCCGTCCCCGCCTTGGGGCTGACGCAGATCCAGTCGATTCCCGCCGGCGCCGGCAAGGTGCCGTTGGTCTCGACCGCGATCTCGAAGCCCCGCTCATGGAGCGCGGCGACGAGGGCCTCGTCGAGCTGGAGCATCGGCTCGCCGCCGGTGATCACGACCAGGGGCCGCTCCGCCTCGCCCCAGAGCGCCAGCACCTTTTCGGCCAGCCCCCCGGCCTCGTAGCGGCCGCCATATTCGCCATCCATGCCGGTGAAATCGGTGTCGCAGAAGCTGCAGATGGCGTCGGCCCGGTCCTCCTCGCGGCCGCTCCACAAATTGCAGCCGGCAAGGCGCAGGAAAACCGCGCGCCGGCCCGCCTGCATCCCCTCCCCCTGCAGGGTTAGGAAGATCTCCTTGACCGCGTAGCCCCCCCCTCTCCCCTTCAGGGGAGAGGGCCGGGGAGAGGGGGAGTCTGCGAATCTGTCCCGAGGCCGGCGAACGCTCATCCGCCGTCCCCCTCTCCCAACCATCGCGGTGGCTCTTTGGACCGTCCGGGGGACGGTCCTGCCACCGCGATCCCCGGAGGGGAGAGGGCTTCTTGTGCGTAGCGGGTCGGGTCGGCAAGCCCCGCTTCGGCGAAGCCCCTGGCGCGCAGGCGGCAGCTGTCGCACAGGCCGCAATGCTCGAATTCGGGCGTCGGATCGTAGCAGGACCAGCTCATCCCCGCGTCGAGGCCGAGCCGAGCCGCCTCGCGCGCGATCTCGGCCTTGGTCATGGCGATGAGCGGCGTGCGGATGATGAAGCTCTCGCCCTCGACGCCCGCCTTGGTGGCGAGGTTGGCCGTCGCCTCGAAGCTCTCGACGAATTCGGGCCGGCAATCGGGATAGCCCGAATAATCGAGCGCGTTGACGCCGATGAAGATGTCGCGCGCGCCCGCCGCCTCGGCCCAGCCCAGGCAGAGCGCGAGGAAGATGGTGTTGCGCGCCGGCACGTAGGTGACGGGTATCTCGTTCCCGACCCCGCCTTTCGGCACGGCGATGTCGCCGGTGAGCGCCGAGCCGCCGAAGCGGCTTAGGTCGAGCGGCAGGATGATGTGCCGCTCAGCGCCGAGATGGCCGGCAATGCGCGCCGCCGCCTCGAGCTCGACGCGGTGGCGCTGGTTGTAATCGACGGTGAGCGCGAGCAGGCGAAAGCCCGCCTCGCGCGCCAGCCCGGCGGCGACCATCGAATCCAGGCCCCCCGAGAGGAGGACGATTGCGGCGGGGGCGCTCATCGGGGTGCATATAGCGGCGGGAGCTGCGAAAAAGAACGGGCCGCCCCGAAGGGCGGCCCAGTTCAGGCGTCGTAGCCTGCTAGGGAGGAAAGCGTGCCGCTCGCGGCACATCTCTCCCAATAGGGGAGCATGGTTAAAAGCCCGTTAACGCTGTTCCTTCGGAGCGGTCTAGGAGCAGGCGCCGACGCGCCGCGCTTCGGCGCGCAGGGCGAAGGGGGCGCCGCGGGAGAGGCCCTGGCTGTCGATCTGCACGAGGCGCGGCGTCTCGAAGCGAATCGTGGTGCGGCCGCGGCCGACGCCCGGGCAGGAATAATTGACCGTCATGCTGGTCGCGTCGGCGGCGACGACGTCGCGGCTGCATGCCATCCCGCCGTGCTGCGGCTGGGTGAGCAGGATCGGATTGCCGAGGCAGATGGAGGCGATGCGGGCGTGGTCCGGCCCGCGCAGCTCCCACTGGCCGCTTTCGAGCCGCGCCAGCATGGCGGGCGCGCCGCCGGGCTGGCTCGCGCCCGGGCCCGCGGCGAAAAGACCAAGGCCGGCAAGGGCCATGGCCCGCCGGGCGAATAAGCTACGCATCGACACTCCCGATGGCGGTCTCGCCGCCGCTCCCTTCATCGCCAAAAAATACAGCAATATTGCGGCGACGCAACGACCGCGCCGCATCACTCGTCCAAGTCGCTGAGTTTTACGGGGAAAACCCGCGAGCAGAATTCGCAGTCGACCTTGATCCGGCCGCTTTCGTCGGCCATTTCCGCCCGCTCCTCGGCGCCGAATCGGGCGAGCACCGAGCGGACATGGTCGTAATCGCAGCGGCAGCCGCGGCTCAATTGCGTGCCCGAGAGGATGCGGACCTCCTCCTCGTCGTGGAACAGCCGCCACAGCAAAGCGTCGAGCGGCAGAGCGGGGTCGGTGAGCTCGCCGTCGCGGATCGTCTCGGCGAGGATGCGGACATGATCCCATTCCGGATGATCGAGCCGGGCGTGCAGCCGCTCGCGGCCCTCCTCGCCCTCGGGCAGATGCTGGAGGAGGATGCCGCCGGCGACTCGGCCGCCGACGTCGAGCGCGAGCCGGACCAGGCTCGGTATCTGCTCGGACTGGACGAAGAAATGCTCGGCCGCCTCGGCGAGGCTGCCGCCCTCCAGCGGCACGATCCCCTGATAGCGCTCGCCCGACACCGCCTGGTCGAAGGTGATCGCCAGATAGCCCTTGCCGAACAAGGCGAAGAGCGAGGGCTGGCTCGGCCGCTCGGCGAGCCGCTCCGCATCGAAGCGGATATAGCCGCGCAGCTCGCCGCCGCGGAAATCGCAGACCAGAAGGTCGATCACTCCGCTCTCGGTCTGCGCCTGCACGGTGAGCTGCCCGCCGGCGTCCTTGAGCGTCACGCCGAGCAAAGCGGTCAGCACCAATGCCTCGGCCAGCACGCGCGCGATCGGCGCCGGATAATCGTGCGCGGAGAGAATCTCCCCGAGCACCGGGCCGAGCCGGACCAGCCGCCCGCGCGCGTCGCGGGCCGGCAGCGCGAAGCCGATCGCCACGTCGATCGCGTCGGCGGCGGCGGGAAGGTTCCGGTCGGAGGCCATGGCCGCCATGTGGCGAGCCCTCGCGGCCGGGTCAACGTCGCGGCGGCACCATATCAGGCCGACAGGCGGAGCTCCGGCTGCGGCAGGCGCTCGCGGTGCATGGCGATGCCGCCGCCCTTGCGCTTGACGGCCACCAGAGCTTCGTCGGCGCGGTTCAGAAGAGCTTCGAGGTCGCCGCCATGCTCGGGAAAGAGCGCATAGCCGACGCTGGTGCCGATCGCGACCTGGTGGTCGAGAATCGGGAAAGGCTCCGCGATCGCGCGCATGATGCGGCGCGCCAGCAGTTCCGCTTCGCCCGGATGCTTGGCGCCGGTCTGGATGATCACGAATTCGTCGCCGCCGAGCCGCGCGGCGATGTCGCCTTCCCGAAGCAGCCCGTTGAGCCGCTTCGAGACCGCGAGCAGCAACGCGTCCCCGGCGGGATGCCCGTAGAGATCGTTCACCGGCTTGAAGCGGTCGAGATCGAGGCAATGGACGGCGAGCATGCCGTCGGCGCCCGCCTCGGCCGCGAAGCGCTCGAACGATTCCCTGAGCGCAAGGCGATTGGGCAGGCCGGTGAGATCGTCCTGGCGCGCCAGGGTCGCGAACATCCGCCGCATCGAGATGTCGGCGGCGCTGGTCCGGCAGACCCGCAAGATCGTCTCGATGCCCGCGGCCATGAACATGACCAGCAACGCCCCCACCGCGAGATAGGCGAGGTCCGGCGCCAGGGAGACGGCGACGACGGTCGGAATGCTGGCGAGGAGGAGGGCCGGGATGGCGATCCAGGGGCGCAACGCGAGGCCCGCGACGAGGCCGGCCCCGTAGCCGAACTGCAGCGCGACGACGAGCAGGTCGAGCTCGGTCGTCGACACCTGGATCGCGCGCGCGCCGAACGCGCCGAAGACGGTCGCGAAGCTGAAATAGGCCCAGGCGAAGCGGCGCTCCAGGGTCCGCGCGCCGGCCGCGTCCAGCGCCTCGCTCACGGCGCGCCTGCGATTGAGGAGGACAATTGCCACCTGGACGATCCTAGCCGCCAGCCCCAGGCCGGTCAGGATCAGCAGCAGCCGATCCGGCGAGCGGGCGAACACGAAGCCGCCGACGGCCAGGAACGCAAGGCTCATGATCACGTGCGCCATGGGCGTCAGGAAAAGGCTTCGGACCAGGACGACATAGGTCCCGTCCGGCAAGCCCTTGTCCAGTCGGTGAAGCACCATCGGGCACAGGTGCGGCTTATTCCTTAAGATATTGCGATGCGTAGATTTACTACGCGCGAAGCGGCGGCGCTCGACAAATTATGCAAGGTCGATTCCCGCCGAATGCAAGCCGGACGCCGAAGGTCGGCCGCGGACATCGAATGGACGCGCCCGATCGTCCGCTTTCCGCCCGTGGCCGTCCACCTTCGACCCATTGCGGACCTTCCGCACTGCCAGGGCAACGGCTGGCCACTGATGCCAACGGCTTTGGCAGATCGTTGCGCTGTGGTAATTTGATGGCTGGCCAAACAGCAGGCGGAGTCGGGATCGGCTTTGTGCCGCGGACCAGGCAGCCGCCGTTGAGGGTCTTGTGCGCGTACCGCCAGGGCAGAGGCCACTGCCCAATCAGGGAACAAGGGGACGACCTATGAAGAAGATGCTGATGGCAGTCGTGCTGGCTGCGGGCCTTGCGGTCTCCACGCCTAGCCTGGCCCAAGAGAGCCCTTACACGCCGGGAGTCTATTGGACGGTGCAGGGCATTTACGTGGAGGACGGACAGTTCGAGACTTATATGGACTACATTGCCGACCGCTACCGCCGGCAGCAGGAAGTTGCGCGACAGAGGGGTTGGATCACCGGCTACCGCATCTTCCAGAACGTCAACCGGCGCGAGGACGAACCTCACCTGTATCTCATCACCGAGATGCCAAGGCTGGCCACACCGGAGGAAGAGGTTGAGCGAGAGCAGGTGATGAATCGGGCGATGAGGCAAACGACTCGGCAGGCGACCGAAGGGAGCGGACAGCGCGTTCGTATGCGCCGCCTCGGAAGCAATATCCTGCTGCAGGAACTTACGCTTCGTCCCGCACGCTAGCCTCGTACTGGAGGGGCGGCGATCAAAGCTGTCCCTCCAGCCACCCGATATCAAGAAAAGGGACCGCGCTTCGGCTATGCCCAAGCCTCAAGCGTCCCGGCCAGTCATCGCTTAGGTCTGCAATTCACCCTTGGCGGACACTCGGTGCTCAGGCTCCGACCCCGGCTCCGGCGCCTCAACCTAAGCAATGGCAACCGATCACCGTGCCCGCGGCGGATCGAACAGAAAGCGCGCCAGCAGCGCCGCGATGGCAGCCCCTGATAGCTGCGCGGCGATAAAGGCAGGCACGTCCGCCGGAGCAATGCCGGCAAAGCTGTCGGACAGGCTGCGCGCGACGGTGATCGCCGGGTTGGCAAAGCTGGTCGAGGACGTGAACCAGTAGGCCGCCACGATATAGAGCGCCACGCTCGCGGGAACCCATGTCGGCCGATGCCGGAGGGTGCCGAGGATGGTGAGGATCAGCCCGAAGGTGGCGATGGCTTCTCCGGTCCATTGCCCGAGCCCCGTCCTCGCCTTCACCGACAATTGGAGCGTCGGGAGATCGAACATCAGGTGCGCGGCCCATGCCCCGAGAATGCCGAAGGCGAGTTGCGCGGCCATGTAAGCCGCCGCATCACCCCAACCCAGGTCCCGGCGGGAAGCGGCGACAAGGCTGACCGCGGGATTCATGTGGGCGCCGGAGATTGGCCCAAGCATGGTGATGAGGACAAAGAGGATTGCACCCGTCGCAATGGTGTTGCCGAGAAGCGCCACCGCGTCGTTCCCGCGCGACAGGTTCTCGGCCATGATCCCCGAACCGATCACCGTGGCGAACAAGAGGAACGAGCCGACGCCCTCTGCCGCCACACGCCGCGCTAGCGGCTGGTCAGGCAACGGGTTGCTCCGCGTCATCGGTCTTGCCAATCTCGCGCAGCCGGTTCGCGAGCGTCATCTTGTCGATGTCCTCAAGCGGGGGCGCGAGGAACAGGTCGATGCGACGCTCCAGCTGCCGGTAAGCGTTCCAGAACGCCATCCGCTGCCCATCGCCTTCCACTGAGGCGGGATCTTCGATGCCCCAATGCGCGGTCACGGGCTTGCCCGGCCAGACCGGGCATGTCTCGCGCGCCGCGTTGTCGCAGACGGTGAAGATGAAATCGAGTTCGGGCGCGCCGGCGTCAGCGAACTCGTCCCAAGCCTTCGAGCGCAAACCTTCGGTCTGGCAATTCGACTGACGAAGCAGGTTGAGTGCCGCAGGGTGAACTTCGCCCTTGGGGAAGCTGCCGGCCGAGAAGGCGCGGAAGCTACCCGCGCCCTTCCGGTTCATGATCGCTTCGGCCAGGATCGAGCGGGCGGAGTTCCCGGTGCAGAGGAACAGGACGTTGTAAGTCCTGCTCATGCCGCGTGCGCTGCCTTTGGAAGGCAGCATTTGTCACCTACCAGGCTGTCGGAAAGAGTGCCGAGGGCGGGGCTGTCGCCGTAGACGGTCGCCTCGCCGTTTGTGAGGAAGGCTTCCCACACGAGACCGTCAGGGTCGGCGATCCAGCTTTTCTCCGACTTGGCATAGCAGCAGGTGGTATTGCCTTCCTCAAGCACCGGCCGGTCGGCCGCCTTCAAGCGCCCATAGACCTCGCTCAACTCCTCGGTGCTGTCCACCTGCACGCCGAGGTGCTGGATGCCCTTTGTCGAGTGCTGATCGGCGGAGATGGCGAAATTGACGTGCGGATCATCGAGCATCCATTTCGCGTAATCGTCCTTCACAATTGTCGGCTCGACCGCGAACAGGGTCGAGTAGAATCGGATGGACTGATCGAGGTCGCTGACCCCGACATGGAGATGCAGGCGCTTCATGCGGACTTCCTTTTCTGACTTTTCTGAACGGGGGTTTCGCAGGCCACGTCGCTGCCGCACGCGGCACCGGCGCAACAATTCTCCATGAGGTAGGCGACCAGCGCGTTCATCGCCTGATAGTCGGCGCTGTAGATCAGCGAGCGGTGCTGCCGCTCTTGTCGAACCAGGCCAGCGCGATGGAGCTGGGCGAGGTGGAACGACAGCGACGAGTTGGGAACGCCAAGCGCCTCGGCGATCGCGCCGGCAGACATACCCTTCTCTCCCGCCTGCACGAGCAGACGGAACAAGGCGAGGCGATGCTCCTGCGCAAGGGCGCTTAGGGCTGTGACGGCGCTACTGGCTGACACGCGGGCTTCCTCATTTCGACTTAGCTCGAAATGTCACGCGGCAAACGCCGAGTCAAGCACTATGCGAGATGACTCGAAATGAGCATGTACCGGCGGCTGGAAATGTCCGCTTCCCACCCTTGGCGGACACTCTGTCCTCAGGCTCCGAGACGGGAACGCCCGGGCTCGAACGTCGAGGCCGATGGAGCGGCTCAGGCCGCCTGCGGCACCTCATAACGCCTCGCCGCCTCCGACAAGCGCTCGACGAACTCGGCGATATGCGCCTCCTCGATGATGAGCGGCGGCAGCACGCGCATGACATTGTCGCCGGCGGCGACGGTCAACAGGCCCTGCTCGCGCAGATAGGCGACGAAGGCGCGGCTGTCGGTCTTCATCCGGACGCCGAGCATCAGCCCCATGCCCCGCACGCTCTCGAAGAGATGGTCGTGATTGGGGATCATCTGCTCGAGCGCGCCGCGCAGCCGCTCGCCCATGCGGGTGACGCGCGCCAGGAACTCGGCATTGGCGACGACGTCGAGCACCGCCTGGCCCGCGGCCATGGCGAGCGGATTGCCGCCATAAGTGGAGCCGTGCGTGCCTACACCCATGCCCGCGGCGGCCTTCTCGGTGGCGAGGCAGGCGCCGAGCGGGAAGCCGCCGCCTATCCCCTTGGCGGTGGCGAGGATGTCGGGAATGATCCCGTATTGCTCATAAGCGTAGAGCGTGCCCGTGCGCCCGACGCCGCACTGGACCTCGTCGTGGACGAGCATCAGGTCATGTTCGTCGGCGAGCGCGCGCAGGCCCTTCAGGAAGGCCTGGCTCGCCGGGCGGATGCCGCCCTCGCCCTGCACCGGCTCGACCAGGAAGCCCGCCGTATGCGGGCCCATCGCCTTCTTCACCGCGTCGAGATCGTCGAACTCGACGACGGTGAAGCCGGGCAGCAAGGGCGCGAAGCCGTCGCGCATCTTGGGCTGGTTGGTGGCGCTGATCGTCGCGATCGTGCGGCCGTGGAAGGCGTTGGAGAAGGTGATCAGCTCGTGCTTCTCCGGGCGGCCGTGATGATGATGGTAGCGCCGCGCCGTCTTGATCGCGCATTCCACCGCCTCCACGCCCGAATTGGTGAAGAAGACGGTGTCGGCGAAGGTGAGGTCGACCAGGCGCTGCGCCAGCGCCTCGCCCTGCGGGCTGCCGTAGAGGTTGGAGACGTGGATCAGGGTCGCGGCCTGCTCCTGGATCGCCTTGGTCAGATGGGGATGGCCGTGGCCGAGCAGATTGACCGCGATGCCGCTCGCGAAATCGAGATATTTCTCGCCCTTGTCGCCATAGAGATAGACCCCCTCGCCGCGCACCGGCCGCACCGGCGAGCGCGGATAGACGGGCATGAGCGGCGTGATGGCCATGGCGGGGCTCCCTGAGCGCGAAGAGGACGAGTGAAAAAGGCGACCCTTTCAGGCCGCCTCTCACTCCCTGCTATAGGGATTTGGGGGGCGCCGCGTCAATTCGCGGCGCCCCCATTTATCGCCGCTTAGCCGGGATGGCGGTCGCGGTCGCGGCGCTCGATGCGCACGCGCTGCTCGAGCCGGTTGACCCGGAAGCGCAGCTCGCCGAACTCGCGGCCGTTGATGCCGCCGCGCAAGGCGGAGTTCAGGCGGAAGCGGATGTGCTGGGCTTCGCGGCGCAGGCTGAACGCCTCGCGGCGCGAGATGACCCGGCGGGCGGCCGCCCGGTCGATCATATGCTCCGCGCGGTTGAGGTCGCGGAGCAACTCGTTGACGGCGTGGCGGCCCGGGCCGCCGCGGTTCCAGCCGCGATCGCCATAACCGCGATCGCCATAACCGCGGTCGCCATAACCGCGATCGCCGCGGTCGCCGCGGTCGTCGCGGTAGTCGCGGTCGCCCCGCTGGCCGTAATCCTGGGCCGCAGCCGGGACAGCGGCTGCGATCGTGGCGGTCGCCATGGCGACGGAAATAAGCAACTTACGCATTTAACTACTCCTTTGCTGCACAATTGCAGCCTCGTTCTACGTCCGGCGCGATGTTTTGCTCCTGAACGCATTCGACAGAGTTCGTTCATAAATGTCGCAACTTGTATGAACGAGATCAGCCGCCCGAGCGGCGGGGCGGCGCCGGGCGCGCGACCGCGCTGCGCAGCGCCTGTGCCCGGAATTCCAGCTCGCTCGCCTCCCAGGGCGACAGCCCGTCCTGGCCGTAGCGGCGGGCCAGCGCGCCGATCGCGCGCGCCTCGCGCCGATAGGCGCGCGCCTCGCGCGGCGAGATGCGGCCGGCCTCGCGGGCGTCGTCGATCCGGTCGTGGACGTTGCGCAGCTC
>JBKJZJ010000299.1:0-9024 GCA_046715355.1 Allosphingosinicella sp.
CTCGAGCCCCTCGACGGTGTTGCTGAGGTCGGCAAGGTCGGGCGCGGCCGCATTTTCGACCAGCGGTGCGGCACCTTGCGCCAGCGCGTTGACGGCGAGCAGGGCGGCGGCGGACGCCGTCAGGAACAGGGGGGCGAGACGCATGCGGAGGGTCCTCGGATCGTTGCCGCGCGGCCATGGACCGGCGCGCGGCGGCGATCAAGCGGGGCAACGCCCAGCCGGGCGTGAATGGGGACAGTTACGAGTAACTGTCCCCCTGGCCGAGCGTCAGTTCGCAGCCGAAATTGAGGCCGATGCGGCCGTCCTTGGCCCAGCGGACGAAGGCGTGGATCGGGCTGCAGCCTTCGAAGCGGATGATCACGCTCTCGCCGAGCCGCGGCGCGAGGTCGCTCTCGATCATCGTCCCGCGCGAGGAGATGTTGACCACCGGCACGACATAGCTGGCGCCGCGGAAAAGCAGCGTCGAGCGTTCGTCCGCCATCTCCCGGCGCGGCTCGCGCCGGCGTTCGGCGGGTTGGGCCGCCGTTTCTTCGCGCACAAGTGGCTGAGTCGCCATGGCCAATCCCCCCGGATCGTTGGGAGGAGAGGATGACGCAGAGAGGTTACCGAAATGTGAGCGAAGAGTGACCGGGCGGCGCTACTTCCCCGGTCATTGCGACAAGGATGGCGGTCGAGCCGGATTTCCGTCACACAGGCGCGATGACCGGCTTCCAGCACATCCGCCTCGAACGCTGGCCCGCCGCGGTGGCCACGATCACGCTCAACCGGGCCGATTCGCTGAACGCGCTCAACGCCGCGATGCTCGACGAGCTGCGCGCCGCCGTCGAGGGCCTGCCCGGCTCGGGCGCGCGCTGCCTGCTGCTGGCGGGCGCGGGGCGCGGCTTTTCGAGCGGAGCCGATCTCGCCTCCGGAGGCGGGCTGCCCGACGATGTCGGCGCGGCGCTCGAGGCGCATTTCAACCCCTTGATCGAGGCGATTTTCGCTTTGCCCCTGCCCGTCGTCGCCGCGGTCCGGGGGCCGTGCGCCGGCGCCGGCTGCTCGCTCGCCTTGGCCGCCGACATCGTGATCGCCAGCGACACCGCTTATTTCCTGCAGGCGTTCATCAATATCGGTCTGATCCCCGATGCCGGCGCGACCTGGCTGCTGCCGCGCCTCGCCGGCCGCGCCCGGGCGATGGAGATGATGATGCTCGGCGAGCGCATCTCCGCGCGGAAAGCGGCGGATTGGGGCCTGATCAGCCGGATGGTGGACGATGCGGATCTGGATGCGGAAGCGGCGGCGCTCGCCACCCGCCTCGCTTCGGGTCCGACAATCGCCTACGGCCTGCTGCGCCGCCTCGCCCGCGACGCCGAGCAGAAGACGCTGACGGACGCGCTCGCCGCCGAGCGCCACGCCCAGCGCGAGGCGGGGCGGACGGAGGATTTCAAGGCCGGGGTCATCGCCTTCCTGCAAAAGCGCCCGCCGACATTCGAGGGCCGATAGGCCAAGCGGACGCTAGCCGGCGCGCCGAAGCGGCGCCGTCTCGACAGCCTCCGCGAACAGCCATGCCTCCGCCTCCGCCAGATCCTCGAAACAGCGGGCGTCGCGGCCGTCGAGCGCCCGCATCAGCTGGCTGCGGGCCAAAGTCGGGCCGGCCACGAAGGCCAGGCGGCGCGAGGGGAATTCCGGAACCGCCAGCAACTCGCGAAACGCGGCGACGACCTCCTGGAGCTGGATTTTCATGCCCCGCAGATCGTTGAGCGTGAGATGCGCGTTCGGCGCGCAGCCGAGCGCCGCGTGCGCCTCGCGCCGCGCTTCGAGGAAGGCTTCGACGTCGTCGAGGGTGAAGAGGCCGGCCATGGCGATCCTGAGCAGATTGCGCGATCGATCGATCCGGAAGGAGAATTTGTCGTTCATGGGCCCAGCGCGTAGCGGGCGCGGCCTACCAATTTGCTAACACTATGGGTGCGCTTTACCGAGGATGGCCCAGGGGATCGAGGGCGGGGTTTGCCTCCACTCCGACTCGCGAATAAAGACGTGGCCACGGGCACAAGCATCGAAGAACTCGAAAAGCGCCGTGAGGGGACCCGCCTCGGCGGCGGGGAGAAGCCCCGCGAGGCTTCGACGGCCACTAGGCCCTTTCCAGATCGGCCTTAAGCCGGTCGAGGAGACCGACCGCGCGGGCGGCATAGGGGCCGATCCAGCGGTCGTGGATGTGCTTGATCGGCAGCGGATTGAGGTGGTTCCAGCGCTCCCGCCCCTTCCGCCGGACGATCACCAGCTCCGCCTCCTCCAGCACCTTCAGATGCTGCATCACCGTGCAGCGGTCGAGATCCGGGAATTGCGCGCACAAAGCGCCTGTCGTCTGCGGATCGTCCTTCAGCAGATCGAGGATCGAGCGCCGCGTCGCCGACGACAGCGCCTTGAAAATCCGGTCGTTGCGCGCTTCGATTGACATGTTATAGGCTTATAACATATAAGCGGACTGAGCAAGGAGAATCGCCATGGACCTCAAGTTCAAGATCAGCGGCTTCATCGCCCGCCCCGTCCACGACGTGTTCGAAGCGGTGGCGAACCCGGAGCAGCTCTCCCGCTACTTCACCACCGGCGGCGCCAAGGGCCGAATCGAGCAGGGCGCGACCGTGATGTGGGACTTTCACGATTTTCCCGGCGCCTTTCCGGTCGAGGTCGTGGAGGTCGTGCCCGACCGGAAGATCGTGTTGAAATGGGAAGCCTATGAGGGACCGCCTCCGGAAAGCGGCGGCGATATCCCCGCCGAAGCGGCGGCCGGCTACCAGACCACGGTCACCATGGAGTTCGAGCCGCAGGGCGACGATCGCACCCTGGTGACGATCGCCGAGCAAGGCTGGCGCGAAACCGAGCGCGGCCTGCAGGGCAGCTACGGCAATTGCCAGGGCTGGGCGCAAATGCTGTGCGCGATGAAGGCCTGGGTCGAGCACGGCATCAACCTTCGCGAGGGATTTTACAAATGACCGAAGTGACCCCGTTCCTGATGTTCGAAGGCAAGGCCGAGGCGGCGATGAAATTTTATGTCTCCACCATCCCGGATAGCCGGATCGTCGCGATCGAACGCTACGGCCCGGATGGACCGGGGCCCGAGGGCTCGGGTCAGGGCCGAGCTGATGCTAGCCGGGCGGCAAATCTATTGCTCGGACAGCTACGTGAAGCACGCCTTCAGCTTCACGCCGTCGACATCGCTGTTCGTCACCTGCGCGGACGAAGCGGAGTTCGACCGCATCAGCGGTGCGTTGGCCGACGGCGGCGAATGGCTGATGGCGCCGGACGAGTACGGGTTCAGCACGCGCTTCGGCTGGCTGAACGACCGCTATGGCGTGTCGTGGCAGATCAATCTGAATTGACGCGCCTGCGTTTAGGTCCGATGCCTCCTGCCAAAGTCGGAGAGAGGCCGCGATGGCGACGAGGATCGAAGAGCTCGAAGCGCGGCGCGCCCAGGCGCGCCTCGGCGGCGGCGAGAAACGGATCGCGGCGCAGCATGCCAAGGGCCGGCTGACCGCGCGCGAGCGGCTCAAGGTCCTCCTCGATCAAGGCTCGTTCGAAGAATATGACATGTATGTCGAGCATAATTGCGTCGACTTCGGCATGGAGGAGCAGAAATTCCCCGGCGACGGCGTCGTCACCGGCTCGGGCACGATCAACGGCCGCCTGGTCTTCGTCTTCGCGCAGGATTTCACCGTGTTCGGCGGCTCGCTCTCCGAGCGCCACGCGCAGAAGATCTGCAAGGTGATGGATATGGCGATGAAGGTCGGCGCGCCCGTCATCGGCTTGAACGACAGCGGCGGCGCCCGCATCCAGGAAGGCGTCGCCAGCCTCGCCGGCTATGCCGAGGTCTTCCAGCGCAACGTGCTGGCCTCGGGCGTCATCCCGCAGATCAGCCTGATCATGGGCCCCTGCGCGGGCGGCGCGGTCTATTCGCCGGCGATGACCGACTTCATCTTCATGGTGAAGGACTCATCCTACATGTTCGTCACCGGCCCCGACGTGGTGAAGACCGTCACCAACGAGGTGGTCACCCAGGAGGAACTGGGCGGCGCCGTCACCCACACCACCAAATCGGGCGTCGCCGACGTCGCCTTCGAGAACGACATCGACGCGCTTCTCGCCACCCGCGACTTCTTCGATTTCCTGCCGCTCTCCAACCGCCACGATCTGCCCGAACGCCCCTGCCACGATCCCTGGGACCGGCAGGAAGACAGCCTAGACACCTTGATCCCGGACAGCGCCGCCACGCCCTATGACATGCACGAACTGATCGGAAAGGTGCTCGACGACGGCGACTTTTTCGAGCTCCAGCCCGCCCATGCCGCTAACATCGTCACCGGCTTCGGCCGCGTCGAGGGCCGCACCGTCGGCGTCGTCGCCAACCAGCCGATGGTGCTCGCCGGCGTGCTCGACATCGCCTCGTCCAGGAAGGCCGCGCGCTTCGTGCGCTTCTGCGACGCGTTCGACATTCCCATCCTGACCTTCGTCGATGTGCCGGGCTTCCTCCCCGGCGTCGCCCAGGAGCATGGAGGAATCATCAAGAACGGCGCCAAACTGCTCTTCGCCTACGCCGAGGCGACCGTGCCGAAGATCACCGTGATCACCCGCAAGGC
Source organism: Allosphingosinicella sp. (assembly GCA_046715355.1). Lineage (GTDB taxonomy): Bacteria > Pseudomonadota > Alphaproteobacteria > Sphingomonadales > Sphingomonadaceae > Allosphingosinicella. Next base: position 4,614 of record JBKJZJ010000299.1, read on the forward strand.
CTATGGCGGCGCCTATGACGTGATGGCGTCGAAGCATTTGCGCGGCGACCTCAATTACGCCTGGCCGACCGCCGAGATCGCGGTGATGGGCGCCAAGGGCGCGGTCGAGATCATCTTCCGCGGGCGTACGCCCGAGGAGATCGCCGAGCACACCGCCGAATATGAAGCCCGCTTCGCCAACCCCTTCGTGGCGGCGAGCAAAGGCTTCATCGACGAAGTGATCATGCCGCATTCGACGCGGCGGCGGATCGCGGTGGGGCTGCGCAAGCTCAGGGACAAGCAGCTCGAGAACCCCTGGAAGAAGCATGACAATATCCCGCTATGAATGTGGGAGGAAAACCTAGGGTCATCCGAGGGTTCTGGATTGCTGCCGCTTGCGTTCTCTTCGGGCCGTTCGCAATCGTGTACACGCTTGGATTTCTTGGGCTGCCTTTTCCGCAGGGCAAGCTCTTCGGAGCCTGGTTTATGGGTGCCCTAACTATCTGTGGCGTCATAGCGACGGTTGATTTTGCTGGGAGTGTTCGCCGTCACGGCTGGCGCGAGCTAGGCTGCGTTCTACCAGTCGCTGCCTTCACCTGCTTTGTCGGATACGTGTTCCTGAAAACAATCGGTCTGCTTCGATGAAATGTCACCGTGACGACCAAGCCAGTGTCGTCACGCTGTTGAAGGATGACTGCCATGCGTCCTGAGGACATGCTCGTCGGCCTCGTCGCGCTCGCTCTGCTGCCTCTGATCGGCTGGCGCATCTGGCGCGGCCTTCGCGATGGCCATCTGCCCCTGTACCGGACGCATCACCACCGCGCCGACAGCCGCTCGAAATTCGCCGTCCTGCTCGTGCTTCACGTGTTAAGCTTCCTGCTGATCGCGCTGGTCGCCGCCGATCTCCTGCTCGGCCTCGGCCTCAGGGAAAGGCTGTGACCGTGATCCGCATCGCCGCGGCCGTGATCGTCGACGAGGGCGGACGGACCCTCCTGGTGCGCAAGCGCGGCACGGCGGCCTTCATGCAGGCCGGCGGCAAGCTCGGCGCGGGCGAGGCGGCGCAGGATGCGCTGCGGCGCGAGATCAGGGAGGAGTTGGGCTGCGAGCTTGCCGGGGCGCCGCGCCCGCTCGGCCGATTCCGCGCGCCGGCGGCGAACGAGGCGAGGCGCATGGTCGAGGCGGAGCTGTTCGCGGTCACCCTTGCCGGCGAGATCCGCCCGGCCGCGGAGATCGAGGATGCGATCTGGCACGATCCGGACGATCTCGATTCGATCATCCTCGCGCCATTGACGCGCGACCATGCTTTGCCGCTCGCGCGCGGCCTCGGGAGACGGATATGAAGCTCGGCCGCCTGAACCATGTCGGCATCGCCACCCCCTCGATCGAGACCAGCGTCGCGCTCTATCGCGACCTGCTCGGCGCGACGAAAATTCACAAGGCGTTCGACCTGCCGGCCCAGGGGGTGCGGGTCTGCTTCGTCGACACACCGAACAGCCAGATCGAGCTGATCGAGCCGCTCGGTGAAGCGAGCCCGCTGCACAATTTCCTCAGCAAGAATCCGGCCGGCGGGCAGCATCATGTCTGCTTCGAGGTGCCCGACATCCATGCGGCCAAGGCGGAGATGGAGGCGAAGGGCGCGAAGGTGCTCGGCGAGCCCCGGATCGGGGCGCATGGAACATTGGTGATTTTCGTGCACCCGAAGGATATGGGCGGCGTTCTGGTCGAATTGATGGAGACGCCTTAACCATTGTGCTCCTGCGAAAGCAGGAGCCCAGGATTGACGCCGGACTGGACCCCTGCTTTCGCAAGGGAACGAAGGTGCCGCTGATGACCGACAGGAAACCGACCAAGCCCGATTGGGAGGCCGTCGCCGCCAAAGAGGTGCGGGACAAGGACCTCGCCTGGCGCACGCCCGAGGGCATCGACGTGCGCGCCCTCTACACCGCCGAGGACGCGGCGGACCTCGACCCCGGCCTGCCCGGCTTCGCGCCGTTCACGCGCGGGCCTTATGCCTCGATGTACAAGGGCCGGCCGTGGACGATCCGGCAATATGCGGGCTTCTCCACCGCCGAAGATTCGAACGCCTTCTACCGCCGCAACCTCGCCGCCGGGCAGAGGGGGCTCAGCGTCGCCTTCGATCTCGCCACGCACAGGGGCTATGACAGCGATCATCCCCGCGTGGTCGGCGACGTCGGCAAGGCGGGGGTGGCGATCGACACGCTCGCGGACATGCAGATCCTGTTCGACGGCATCCCGCTCGATGAGATGTCGGTCAGCATGACCATGAACGGGGCCGTCCTCCCCGTGCTCGCTTTTTACATCGTCGCGGCCGAAGAGCAGGGGGTGGCCCAAGCGCAGCTTGCCGGCACCATCCAGAACGACATCCTCAAGGAGTTCGCGGTCCGCAACACCTATATCTACCCGCCCGGGCCATCGATGCGGATCGTCGCCGACATCATCCAATATTGCTCGGCCAACATGCCCAGGTTCAACTCGATTTCGATTTCGGGCTACCATATGCACGAAGCCGGGGCGACGGCGGTGCAGGAGCTCGCCTTCACGCTCGCCGACGGCATGGACTATGTCCGCGCCGCCCGCGCCAAGGGGCTCGACGTCGACGCCTTCGCGCCCCGGCTCAGCTTCTTCTTCGGCATCGGCATGAACTTCTTCATGGAGGTGGCGAAGCTGCGCGCCGCCCGCCTGCTCTGGCACCGGATCATGGCGGGCTTCGGCGCGAAGAATCCGAAATCGCTGATGCTGCGCACCCATTGCCAGACCTCGGGCGTCAGCCTCACCGAGCAGGACCCCTATAACAATGTGCTCCGCACGACATTGGAGGCGCTGGCGGCGGTGCTGGGCGGCACCCAGAGCCTGCACACCAACAGCCTCGACGAGGCGGTGGCGCTGCCCACCGATTTTTCCGCCCGCATCGCCCGCAACACCCAGCTCGTCATCGCCGAGGAGAGCGGCATCGCCAACGTCGCCGACCCGCTCGGCGGCTCTTATTATGTCGAGAGCCTCACGAACGAACTGGCCGAAAAGGCCTGGGCGCTGATCGAGGAGGTCGAGGCCCTTGGCGGCATGACCAATGCGGTGGCGAGCGGCATGCCCAAGCGCCGCATCGAGGAGGCCGCCGCCGCCCGCGCCGCCGCCGTCGACCGCGGCGAGACGGTGATCGTCGGCGTCAACCGCTACCGTAAGGACGAGGAGGACCATCTCGACATCCTCGACATCGACAATGCCCGCGTCCGCGCCGGCCAGATCGCCCGCCTCGCCAGGACCCGCGCCGAACGGGACCCGGTCAAGGCCGAGGCCGCGCTCGCGGCGCTGACCGAAGGCGCGAGCGGCGACGCCAACCTTCTCGCTTTGTCGATCGAGGCCGCCCGCGCCCGCTGTACCCTGGGCGAGATCAGCCTGGCGCTGGAGGAAATATTCGGCCGCTACGGGACCGTGCCCACGCCGGTCGAGGGCATCTATGGCGGCGCCTGGAAGGACGATCCGGCCTGGGCGCGGGCGCAAGAGGGCGTGGCCACCGTCGGGACGAGGCTCGGCCGCAAGCCCCGCCTGCTGGTCGCCAAGATGGGCCAGGACGGCCACGACCGCGGCGCCAACCTGGTCTCCTCGGCATTCGCAGATCTCGGCTTCGAGGTGGTGCCGGGCCCGCTCTTCCAGACGCCGCAGGAAAGCGCCCGGCTCGCGGTCGAAAAAGGGGTCGACCTGGTCGGCGCCTCCAGCCTCGCCGCCGGCCACAAGACCCTGGTCCCCGAGCTGATCGGCCATTTGCGCGAGATGGGCCGCCCCGACATCAAGGTGGTCGTCGGCGGCGTCATCCCCGCCCAGGATTACGACATGCTGCGCGAAGCCGGCGTGCAGGCGATCTTCGGCCCCGGCACCAATCTGGTCGAGGCCGCGGGCGAGGTGCTGAAGCTGCTCGGCCACAATCTGCCCCCGCTGGAGGATGCCCCGGAATGACGGCCGCCACGGGCCGTCATGCTGAACTTGATTCAGCATCCATGAACACCCGCCTTGCAGAACCTGACGAGTCCGTGATCATGGATCCCGGATCAAGTCCGGGATGACGGTCATGCTTGCAATCCTTTCTCTCGTCTTCACTCTCGCCGCCGCGCAGGAGCCGCGATGGAATTGCGCCGACCCGCAGACCCAAGTCGAGATGAACGCCTGCGCGCAGCTCGACTTCGAGCGCGCCGATGCCGAGCTGAACGCCGAATATCGCCGCGCCATCGCCCATGCCCGCGCCAGCGACCGCGCGGAGAGCGCCCTGCGTGAAGGCGACAACCGGCCCGGCGACGAGGCCACCCTGCGCGAGGCCCAGCGCGCCTGGGTCGCCTTTCGCGACGCCCATTGCCGGCTGCAGGGCTATGAAGCGCGCGGCGGCTCGATGGAGCCGATGCTCTACGACGGCTGCCTCGCC
>JBKJZJ010000300.1:0-15295 GCA_046715355.1 Allosphingosinicella sp.
CCCCAACGCGCGCGCCCAGAGGCGACACCTCTCAGGCCGTTCAGGCGGTCGCTGCCTCGGCCGGGAGCAGGGCCGCGCCATAGTCGCTTTCCGCCCGCGCGATCAGGGCCCGGTCGTCATGGTTCCAGGGGTGGAAGCGCGGCAGGAAAAAGGCGAGCCAGGCGCCGAAGCCCTTGCGCAGCATGCCGGGACGCACCCAGGCGAACCAGAGCATCCGCGCCCACGCCTTCGGGCCGACGATCCCGTCCTGCCGCAGCAGCTCCAGCGTGCCGCGCGTCCGGTCGACGATGAAGTTGCGGGTGACGAACAGCATCACCTTCGCCTTCACCTTCCAGCGCTTGCCGCGAGGCCAAGCGCGGGTGGCGTGCAGCCACGTGTCGTAGGCGACGCCCTTATGCTCGATCTCCTCGATCGCGTGCCAGCGCCACAAGGCCGCGCTCTCAGGGTCGGCCTTGTCGAGATGGCGCGGATTCTTGAGCAATTGATGGGCGAGGATCGCGGTGAAATGTTCGAGGCACATGGTCGCGGCGAGATTGACGATCGGCGGCCGGTCCCTGGTGATCGACAGGCGCCACTCGACCCGCGCCTCGAGGCCCGACATGTCGTAGCCGGCCTCCAGCGCGCGCTTGTTGAACTGGACGTGCTCGCGGCTGTGCATCACTTCCTGGGTGACGAACGCCCTGATTTCCGCATCGAGCTTGGGCGGCGTGCCCTCGCGGAAGTTGCGCACGCTCTCGACGAAGAAGGCCTCGCCCTTGGGGAAGGTCGCCGACAGCGCGTTGTAGAAGGCGGTCGCCACCGGGTCGCCGCCCATCCACCAGCGGTCCTGCTTGAGGCCGCGCCCGAATCGCCGGTCGCGCGGCGTGATCGTCAGGTCCTGGGGTGTCTTTGCCATGCTCGGTCCCCGCCATTTTTCCACGTCATCCCGACGAAAGTCAGGACCCATGAACACGGCGCCGGAGTTTTTAAGCTGGACTCCGCGTTCATGGATGCCGAATCAAGTTCGGCATGACGATCAAGAGCATATACTTACAAGCATGTCAATAGCTTCCGCCCCCCGCGAACGCCTTTCCCCCGGGGAGAGCCGCGCGGTCGCGCTGGAGGCGGCGCGGCGGCTCTTGATCGAGCGGGGGCCGCAGGCGGTGACGCTGAAGGCCGTGGCCGCGGAGATCGGCAAGAGCCACGCCAATTTGCTCCACCATTTCGGCTCGGCGGCGGGGCTGCAGGCGGCCCTGGCGGGGTTGATCTCGGACCGGGTCGTCGCCGGAATTGCCGAAGCAGTCGTCCGCGCCCGCGCCCATGAGGCCGATCCGATCGAGATCGTCGACCGCACCTTCGACGCCTTCGGCCGCGAGGGCGGCGGCGCGCTTGCGGCATGGATGATCCTCTCCGGCAATCGCGAGGCGCTGAACCCCATACTCGACGCGATCCACGAGCTGGTCGATCAATTGCGCGAGGGCCATGAGGACCGGCCGGTGCACGAGACCACGCTCTGGCTGGTGCTGCTCGCCGCCGGCGATTCGCTGCTCGGCGCGGAGATGGCCGGCGCGCTCGGCCTCGACCGCGGCAAGGCGCGCGAGATCGCCCGGCGCCAGCTCATCGCCACCACCGGCCTTGGAAAGGGAGAGGACAGATGATCACCGGCGTCCACGGCATGATCTTCACCAAGGACGAGGAAGCCGACCGGGCGTTCCTCAAGGACGTGCTCGAGCTGCCGTTCGTCGATTCGGGCGGCGGCTGGCTGATCTTCAAGCTGCCGCCGGCCGAATTGGGCGTGCACGGCCACGACGCCAACGATTTCCACCAGATCTATTTCATCTGCGAGGATGTCGACGCGGCGATCGCCAAGCTCGCCGAAAAGGGCGTGACCTGCGGCGAGGTGCAGCAGGCGCCATGGGGCCGGATTACCTCGATTCCCCTGCCCGGCGGCGGCAAGCTCGGCCTCTACGAGGCGACCCACGCCCGGCCCTGACCTGCCCGGCGCGAGCGCCGGTCAGGACGGATAGAGGATGTGGCGGATCCCCGCCGAGCAGGGCGCCAGCGCCTCGCGGAGCGCCGCCCTCGCCCCGTCCAGCGACAGCGTCCCGACGAACGCGTCGGCGACGCTGATCGCCGCCGAAGGATGCGGTCCGACGAGGGGGGCCGCCTCGCCCGGCCCGAACGGCGCGGACCAATGTCCGCTCGCTGGATCGGGCCGGAAGGGCGAGCTGGTTCCGCTCTCCCCGTCGTAGAGGGTCACATAGACCCAGCCGCGGGTCGATCGCCGCGCGCCCAGATCGATGTGGATCACCGGGCTGCCCTGCCGGCACAGGACGGCGACCGCCGCCGCGCCGGGAGGGCCCGCGACGGCGGCGACGCGCGTCCCTCGCACACTGGCCACGCGCCAGCGCGCGCCGTTGGTCGGCCGCGCCAGCGGCACGCCCGTCAAGGGGCGCACGGCGACCTGCCGCAAATCGGTTCCCGAGGCCTCGTAGGTCCGCGTGCAGCCGTCGCGCGGCCGCTCGCATTGCGCCTCATCGATCTCGATCCGGACCGCCCCGCCTGGGCCGGCGACTGTTCGCCATCCCAGCGTCTCGTCGCCGAACGCCAGGGCCAGCGCGACGCGCCGCCCTGAGAGGTAGATGCTGAGCGAGCAGCCAAATTGGGCGCAGCCTTCGCCATTGCCGATGCCCGCGCAGATCATTCCGGAATGATCGACGAAATAATCCAGCGCGCCGTCGCCATTGACATCGACCCGCGTGACCGCATTTCCGCGCAGCTCGAACCGGCCGCCCGGCTCGACGCAATATTCGCGCTTCTGGCCGATCTCCCCGGCGATCTCGTCCGGCAGGTCCTGCGCGAGAGCGGGAAGCGAAATCGCGCCGACCAACAGGGCCGCGGCAGCGCAGATCATCCGCATAATATCCTCGCGAAGCTCTCGGCCGAGGCTAGACCGCCGGCGCCTGCCGCGCAATCCGGCCGCGGCGCTCTAGCGTCCGCACCTTTTCAGCCGATAGGGCACGAGCTCGCCGCTGACCGTGACGGTGTCGCCCGCCAGGGCATAACGGCGGCGGCCGGCGACGATCAGATTGGGAGTGGCGCTGCCGATCCGCAGCATGTCGGTCTGGCCCTGGAAGCTGGTGATGAGCTGGCGGGCATCGGCCTCGATCGTGACCCGGTTCGCGCAATCGCCGTCATAGCCCCATTGCCCGTTGATCCAGGCCGCCGGCGAGCGCGGGAAATGGACGCGCAGCACGAGCGGGTTCGCCGCGCCGCCGGCGCAGGCCTCATCCTGGCGCGGGCTCACGACCACGCTTTGCATGCCCGGAAATTGCGCCAGCCAGCGGGTCGCCTGCACCGCGAGCCGGAAGGCGGCGGCGCGGTCGCGGCCGCCGCAATAGACGGCTTCGGCGGTGCCGTCGGCCGCCCCCGGCCGGCTGGTGACGGCGGGGCGATAGCCCAGGGTGGCGAGCTGGCGCGAGAATGAGGCGGCGGCGCCGGCGGCATCGCTGCCGAAGTCCAGCGTCACGCGCGGCGCCGGCTCCGGTCTGAAATCGACCTTCGCCCAATGCTCGATCCCCTCTCCCGACGGAAGCGACGCGCGCTCGACGATCCGGACCTGGGTGGTGCCGGCGATCAGGCCGATGCTGGGCGGAAGCTCGCCGCCCGCCGCCGGGAAGGCCGCGCGCAGCACGCTGTTGCGCTTCATCGCGACGCGGGCCCCGACGCGGGCGGTCTCCAGGAAATTGCCCCCGTCCTGGAGCAAATTGGTGCTGGTCGGCTCGCCGTCGGGCCCGGTCGTGCCGATCCACACAAAGCCCTGCGTGACGTTCGAGGCGGTCGCCACGCCCCCCGGGCCGGCGATCGCATGCGCCGCGATCCCCTCCTCGACCGCCTCGGTCTGTATGGCGGGGCGGCCGGGCGCCCGGTCCTGATTCTTATTCCAGATGAACTGGTCGGTGGCCCTGAGGCTCGCCGCGATCTGCTGCTTGGCCGCCGCCTGCTGCCGCGCCGCGGCCTGCTGGGCGTTGCTCGCGCTCTCCCCTTCCGCGAACCGGTGATAGGCCCAATTGCCGGCCCAGACGATGCCGGCGACAAGCAGGATGAGCAGGACCAGGCTGGACCAGCCTAGCTTGCGCCATCGCCTGAGCATCGTCCGGTCGAGCCAGGTCTTGTCGTGGCTTGCCTTGAGCAGCCGCGCCACCGCTTTCCATTCGGGCTCTTCGGTGACGTCGTCCGTGCCCACCGGCCGGACCAGATGGGCGCGCGCCCAATCCGGCCGTTCCTTGATCCGCTCGAACCAGGCGCCGAGCCGCTCGGTGGTGGCGCCGTCGAGATAGGCCTGAGGGTTGGTCTCGAAGAATTGCGCGTGCACCGACAGCCAGCGCCACAGCATCGCGTCCTGCGCCTCTCGCTCGACCCAGCCGACCGGCTGCGCGGTCTCCGGGTCGATCGCCTGGTCGCTCATCCGCGGCCAGGCCCGGATCAGCGCCTCGTGGCTGATGTCGACGACGGTCTCGTCCTCGATCGTCCCCGTCATCTCCGCATAGGGCGTCAGGAATGAGACGCCTTCGCGCCGGAAGCCGTCGATGATCGCGATCGTCTCCTCGCGCGAAACGCCGCTCAGCCGGGCCAGCCGCCGGAAGCGCTGCGGGCAGCGGATCGCCCGGCTCTCGCTGTCCTTGCGGGTCAGCGCGCGGAAGATGAACTCCGCCGCCGATTCATGGGTCTCGTCGCCGCCGGTGACCTCGGCCAGCACATGGTCGGCATGGCCGGCAAGGATCGCGCTGAGCGGCGCGCGCCCGCGCGCCTGCTCGCTCTGCGCGCAATCCTCGAGCGCCCGCTCGTAATCGGAAAGGTCGAGCGTGCGGTCGTCGGTCGCGCCCCACATCTGCATCAAGGCGTGCTGGACCAGCGGCAGCGCGTCCTGCTCGCGCGCGGCATCGTCGGCAATGCGCTCGGCGAGCGCATGGTCGACCGAGCCTTCGAACACCTCGGCCGGCTCGCGGATCGCGCGGACGAGGTCGGCGCGGGCCATGTTGGGGAGCAGATATTGGGTATGGTTGATCGCCTCGGCGAGGCCGCGATAGCGCGCGCAATTGCCGAGGAATTCGGAGCGCATGGTGAGGATGAAGCTGATCTCGGCCTCGGCCCCGTCGCGTGGCGGCGCGGTCGCCTCGCCCTCCGCCTCCCACCAGCCGGCCTCGTTCTCGTAGCAGCCGCACAATTGGACAAGCAATTCGGCGAACAGCTGCGCCTCCTCGAACCCCTTGTCCTCGGCGAAGCGGAACAGCTCCTCGAACTGGTCGACGACGATGCAGATCTGGTCGACGCCGGCGGCCGCGGCCAGCCGCGCCACTCCGGCCCGCGCCTCGGGACCGTTGGCGATGGCGCGATAGACCTCCTCGAGGCTGGCGGGGCCCGCCTCGGTGGCGCACATTTCCTGGAGCAGGCCGACCAGCGCCTGCATCGGCTTGATCCCCGGGCGGAACGTGCCGGTCCTCAGCTTCAGCCCGCGCCGCGCCCGCCGCCGCGCCAGCTGCGGCAGCACGCCGGCCGCGATCAGCGAGGACTTGCCGCAGCCGGACGCGCCGTGGACGACGACCATGTGTCGCTCGTTGAGGCGGACCAGCACCTGATCGACCATCTGCTCGCGGCCGAAGAAGATGTCGCGCTCGCGCGGCAGGAAGGGCCTCAGGCCCGGATAGGGGCTATCGGCCATGCCTTCGAGCGGGTCCGGCTCCAGCGCCCGCCAGGCCTTGTTCACTCCGCCCTCGCCTCGAGCCCGTAGCGCTGCCGCACCTTGTCCGCCGACGCCTTCAGCCAGGTCCGCACATAATCCGGCCAGTCGCACGCGCCGGCGTCGATCCAGTCGATGTCGAACCTCTTGGCGTTGCTGAGCCGCGCCGGCCGGTTCAGCACGCCGGTCCGGTCGACCACCGCGCAGGGCAAATATTTCTTATATTTCGACGCGATGAAATTGCGCCGCTCGCGGCCGATCACGTCGAGGTCGAAATCGAGCTTCACGCCGTCCCCGCCAACCATGATCATCGCGTCGCAGCGGCTGGCGAGCTTGGCATATTGGAGGCGCTTGGCGCTGTCGTCGTCGGCGTCGAGCGGCTCGGGCTCGCCGGGCGTGACGACGATGCCGAGATCGTCCATCTCCTTCCAGGTCGCCTCCCATTCGCTCACCTCGTCGCTGCGCCCGTAGAGATAGACCTTCTCGATGTCGCCGCTCTCCAGCCAGCCGACCAATTCGGTCTTGCGCGCCTTCTCCTCGATGGTGGCGTCGAGCGCCCGCAGCGCGCGGGCGATCTGGTTGGCGAGCTCCATCAGCGACGGCGCGATCACGCCCGGCACGTCGCCGCCCCAATTCTGCAGCCAGCCGTGCGGCAGCGGGCCGCCGCGTTCGTGAAATTCCCAGCCGACCGTCTTGTTGCCCTCGGGATCGCAAAGCGAGCCCGGCCAGGCCATGTCGTCCGTCTCCATCGCCTTGGAGATGAAGACCCGGCCGCCTATCCCCTTGGTCTGGTCGGGCAGGGCGTCGACGAAGGTCGCGAGCTCGCGCTTGCACCAGTCCGAATTGAGATAGTGCGGCGACATGACAAGGTGGAACAAAGCCGACGCGCGCACCTTGTGCTCGAGCTCGGGGCCGAGATGCGCGGTCTTGTTGAGCCCGTCCGAGCTTTCGTCGAAGAAGATGCGGGGCGGCGGCGACAAGAGCGCGTCGAGCGTCTGGCTCAGCGCCTCGTGCAGCTGTTTCGACCAGCGTTTGAGCGGCGTGTCGCCCTTTCCGCGCGGATCCCCGTGCGAATAGGAAAAGAACATGTCATATTCGAAGCCGTGCTTTTGCAGATAGCAGGGCTCCGCACCATGCGGCTCGCTCATGTCGTCCCGATCTACTTGGGATCCTCCACCCCGGAATGGCAGCATAACATTGAATCGGCAGGGCTCATACCGTCAATTGGTCCGCTTTCGCGGGGGCGGGACCGCCGCCGCAAGCTCAGGCCAAAGCGATGACGATCGCCCCGTCATAGCCTTGCCCCCGGCGCGCCATCTCGGCGAGCGCGACATTGCTGCCCGACGCGCGGAAGATGCCGTCGTCCGCGTTCCGCCGCCGCCGGCCGTCCCGGCCCGCATAGGCGCTCTGGGCATAGACCGCGTCGGACACGGCTTCGGGGAAATAGACTTGCGAGGTCAGTTCGCGCCCGTCGGGCAGCCAGGCCTTGACGTGGATGTGCGGCGCGCGCCCCGCATACCAGCCGGGATAGAGGGTGTTGAACCGGACGACCCCCTGCGCATCGGCGAACTGAGTGCCGCGCAGCCAGCGCGCGCCGGCCGAGCGCTCCTCGTCATAGCCCGAATAGACGCCGGCCGCGTCGCAATGCCAGACGTCGACCCGCGCCCGCTGTGACGGCGCGCAGGCCGCGGCCTCGACGATCTGCAGCCTCAGGGTGAGCGGCACGCCGGTTTTGCCCTCTGCGAGATCGGCCCTGACCAGCCCGGGATCGAAATAAAAGGGCCCCTCGGTCTGCTCGGGCGTGACCGGGCAGGTGGTGCCCGCGATCAGCCGCGCGCTCGTCGCGGCCGTGCGCTCGGCTTTCTGCGCGCAGGCGACGATCGGCAGCGCCGTGAGGCCGACCGCCCCGGCGCCGGTCAACAGGGCGCGGCGATGGAATAAGGCAGGCGAACGATCCGAAGTCATGATCCCTCCTCTTCGCCCACAAGGCCGTCTTGCAACGCCCGTGTCGCGCAAGCTTACCGCAAGGGCAGCGAACTTGTCTCGGATTGTCGCGACGTCCGGCTCCCGCCGTTTGATTCCTCCCCTCCCCGCGCCTAAGTGCGCGCCATGCATTTCCTCGACCAGGCCAAGATCTTCATCCGCTCCGGCGCCGGCGGGCCGGGCGCGGTGAGCTTCCGGCGCGAGAAATATATCGAATATGGCGGGCCCGACGGCGGCGACGGCGGCAAGGGCGGCGACATAATCTTCGAGGCGGTGGAGGGGCTGAACACGCTGATCGACTTCCGCTACACCCAGCATTTCCGCGCGCCCCGCGGCAAGGGCGGCGCCGGCCGCGACCAGACCGGCGCGGGCGGCAAGGATCTCGTCGTGCGGGTCCCCGTCGGCACGCAGGTGCTCGACGACGATAAGGAAAATGTCCTCGCCGACTTCACCGAAATCGGCCAGCGCATAATCCTTCTGAAGGGCGGCGACGGCGGCCGCGGCAATGCCAGCTACAAGAGCTCGACCAACCGCGCGCCGCGCCAGCACGGGCAGGGCTGGCCGGGCGAGGAGCTCTGGGTCTGGCTGCGGCTCAAGCTGATCGCCGACGCCGGGCTGGTCGGGCTGCCGAACGCCGGCAAGTCGACCTTCCTCAACGCCGTCTCCAACGCCAAGGCCAAGGTCGGCGACTATCCCTTCACCACCCTGCACCCGAAACTGGGCGTCGTCCGCCACAAGCAGGTCGATTTCGTCCTCGCCGACATTCCCGGCCTGATCGAGGGCGCGGCGGAAGGCGCCGGCGTCGGCGACCGCTTCCTCGGCCATGTCGAGCGCACCCGCATCCTCGTCCACCTGGTCGACGCCAATCTCGACGACGTCGCCTCGGGCTACCGCACGGTCCGCGACGAGCTCGTCGCCTATGGCGCCGGCCTCGCCGGCAAGGTCGAGCTGGTCGCCTTGAACAAGGCCGACACGATCGACGCCGAAATGGCCGAGGCGCTCGCCGCCGAGCTGCGCGCCGAATCCGGCGCCCGCGTGTTCACCGTCTCGGGCGCGACCGGCGCGGGGGTGGAAGAAGTGCTCGACGCGATCATCGCCGAGCTGCGCACGATCAAGCAGGAGGCCGCGGCGGAAGTGGCGGATTGGTCGCCCTTGTGAAAATGGTGCGCGGATGACCCCTCCCCTCCCCATTCTCGCGATCACCGGCGGCACCGGCTTCGTCGGCGGGCATCTGATCCGCGCCGCCCGCGCCGCCGGCCACCCGGTCCGCGCGCTGACCCGCGGCTGGCGGCCGCCGGAAGAGGGAATCGAATGGATCGAGGGCGCGCTCGACCGCCCCGAGAGCCTCGCCGCCCTGTGCGCGGGCGCCGACGCCGCGATCCACCTCGCCGGCCTGATCAACGCGCCCGACCGTGCCGGCTTCGAGGCGGTCAATGTCGGCGGCACGGCGGCGATGGTCGAGGCCGCGCGGACGGCCGGGGTCAGGCGCTTCGTCCATATCTCCTCGCTCGCCGCCCGCGAGCCCGAGCTCAGCGATTATGGCTGGTCCAAGGCGGGCTCCGAGCGCGTCGTCGCCGCCTCCGGGCTCGACTGGACGATCGTGCGGCCGCCCGCGGTCTACGGCCCCGGCGACCGCGAGACCTTCGAATTGTTCAAGATGGCGCGGCGCGGCCTCGCTCTGCTGCCGCCCGGCGGCCGCTTCTCGGTCATCCACGTCGAGGATCTCGGCCGCCTGGTCCTCGCCCTGGTCGGCGCGCCCGAGACGCTCGGCCAGACCTACGAGCCCGACGACGGCACCGAGAATGGCTGGGACCATCGCCATTTCGCCCGAACCTTGAGCCGCCTCTTCGGCAAGCGCGTAACGACATTGGCCATGCCCAAAGCGGTGGTGAAGGGCGCCGCCCGCCTCGACCGCCTCGTCCGCGGCTCCAAGGCGAAGCTGACCCCCGACCGCGCCCGCTATTTCTGCCATCCCGACTGGGTAGTCGCCGCCGGCGCCCGCCCGCCCGCCTCGCTCTGGACCCCGGCGATCCGCACCCAGACCGGCCTCAAGGCCACGGCGGAATGGTATCAGGAGCAGGGCTGGCTGCGCTGAAAAAGGGGACAGTTACGCAACTGTTCCCATTCAGACGATGAACTGCTGGATCACGAACGCGGCGCAGCTCGCCACCAGGCCGAGCAGGAAGATGCGGTAGGCCCAGCCCAGCATCCGGTATTTCTTGGTGGCCAGCACGGTCCCCGCCTGGTGGATGTCGCGCGCCATCGTCCGGTAGATATTGTCCTCGGTCCTCAGCCGCGCCGTCACCTCCTCGATGAACGCCTCCTCCTCCATCTGGCTGAAGGTGCCGAAGAAGAGCAAATTGGGGCGGCCGCTCGTCCGCTTGCTCTTGGTCATCGGCAGCACCGCCAGCACCGCGAAGATCGCCGAGAAGAAGGCGGCGCCGCCCAGGATCAGCAGCGGCAGCGGCGGCGTCCCGCGCCCCGCCTGGCCGATGGTGATGGCGAAGATAACGAAGGCCGCCCCGATCAGGATGTTCGCTTTGGCGTCGGCCATGGCGGAAAGCTGCAGCTGGGCGAGCTGCGCCGTGCGCATCAGGTGCGCGGCGTTGACCGGATAGATGGCGGACCGCGCCGGCTCCTCTTCTTCCCGAACCTCTTCCGTCACGAAAGCGTCCCCGTTCTGTCCCCGGATTGTCATGGCACGGGGCACGGCACGGGGACAGTCACTTTCACGCGTCCGCGCGGGCCGGAAAGGGGGGGGCAGCCGAAAGTGACTGTCCCCCCGTCAGCGCGTGAAGTGACTGTCCCCCTTCAGCCCCTTTCCTGCCGCAATCGCTTGGCAGGAGGGCGCCCCGCACCTAAAGGGTCCACCATGACCGACAGAGACGAGACCTACGACAAGGTCGCGCGCCTGATCGCCCCGTTCAACAAGAAGGGCGCCGCGCTTACCGAAACGACCAGCTTCGCCGGCGACCTCGAATGGGATTCGCTGGTGGTGATGGACTTCGTCGCCAACGTCGAGGACGAGTTCGACATCCTCATCACCATGAACATGCAGGCCGAGATCGAGACCGTCGGCCAGCTCGTCGACGCGATCGAGACGCTGAGGACGGACGGGTGACGAGCGGCGCGGGATATCCTCCCCTCGATTTCGCGGGGAGGGGGACCGCACGAAGTGCGGTGGAGGGGCTTCTTCAGCTCAAGAGGCCCCTCCACCAGCCTGCGGCTGGTCCCCCTCCCCTGCAAATGCAGGGGAGGATTGAGTGACCGACCTCTTCTCCAAGTTCGATCCGCTGATCGCCGAGCGCCAGGCGCTGCTCGACACCGGCGTGAAGGACCCCTTCTCGCTGGTCATGGAGAAGGTGCTCTCCCCAACCCGCGCGATCGTCGGCGGCAAGGAGACGATCCTCTTAGGCACCTACAATTACATGGGGATGACCTTCGATCCCGACGTGATCGCCGCGGGCAAGCAGGCGCTCGACGAGTTCGGCTCGGGCACCACCGGCAGCCGCGTCCTCAACGGCACCTATGTCGGCCACAAGGCGGTCGAGCAGGCGCTGAAGGACTATTACGGGATGGACCACGCGATGGTCTTCTCGACCGGCTACCAGGCCAATCTCGGGATCATCTCGACCATCGCCGGCAAGGGCGACTACATCGTCCTCGACATCGACAGCCACGCCTCGATCTATGACGGCTGCGCGATGGGCAATGCGGAGATCGTCCCCTTCCGCCACAACGACGTCTCCGCGCTGGAGAAGCGCCTCGCCCGCATCCCCGAAGGCGCCGGCAAATTGGTCGTGCTCGAGGGCGTCTATTCGATGCTCGGCGACGTCGCGCCTCTGAAGGAGATGGTCGCCGTCTCGAAGGCGGCCGGCGCGATGGTGCTGGTCGACGAGGCGCATTCGATGGGCTTCATCGGCCCCAACGGCCGCGGCGTCGCCGAGGAGCAGGGCGTGCTCGACCAGGTCGATTTCGTGATCGGCACCTTCTCCAAGAGCGTCGGCACGGTCGGCGGTTTTTGCGTCTCCAACCATCCCAAGTTCGAGATCCTCCGCCTGGTCTGCCGCCCCTATGTCTTCACCGCCTCGCTGCCGCCCAGCGTCGTCGCCACCGCCGCCGTCTCGATCCGCAAATTGATGCACGGCAACAACAAGCGCGCGCATTTGTGGGAGAACAGCAAGCGCCTCCACGCGGGCCTCAAGGGTCTCGGCTTTCGCCTGGGCACCGAGGAGCCGCAATCGGCGATCATCGCGGTGATCATGCCCGATCTCGAAAAGGGCGCCGCCATGTGGGAGGCGCTGCTGGCCGAGGGGCTCTACGTCAATCTCGCCCGCCCGCCGGCCACCCCGGCCAACATGACCCTGCTGCGCTGCTCGCTCTGCGCCGAGCATAGCGACGCGGAGGTCGGCGAGATTCTGGCGATGTTCGAACGGGCCGGGAAAGCGGTCGAGGTGATCTGAGCGGCGAGGGAGGGGCCGTCATGGGTCCGTCGATGGAGACGCGCCCGTGGGCGAGTCGAAGCGCGCGAACAGCTGCAGGTTCCTGAGGTCGTAGCCGTAATATACGTCCCGCGTATGCGCCGGGTCGAGCCCGGCCCGCTCCGGCACGGTCTTCACGATCATCCGGTTGAGATTGTCGTAGCCGAACGTAAGGGTCGAGCCGTCCCGCTTGCGCAGGGAGGTGCGGTTGCCCGCCGCGTCGTAGCCGTAGGCCTCATAGTCGTTCGGGTTCACCGCGCCCGCGCTGGCCAGCGCCGTGGCCTGGGTGGCGTCATTGTACGAAGCGGGCCGCGTCGTGCTCGGGAAGGTCCAGCGGTCCTGACGCATATGGCCGTCGTAGCGCAGCTCGGCCCGGTTGCCGTTGCCGTCGATCACCGTGGTGACCTGGCCGTTGCCGTTATAGGCCCAGTTCGCCTCGGCGGCCTCGACATCGCTGCCGACGCCCTCGCGAAGCTGCAGCCGCTGCCCGGCCGCGTCGTAGGCGTTGCGCGCGATCCGGTCCGGGCCATGGGCACTGGCGCCCGGAAGGATCGGTTGCTCTGGCGTGTGCGGTGTGCGGAAGGCGGTTGCTCCCTAAACTAGTGGACTGTCAGCGCAATCCAAGAGGTCGTTTGTCATCTCCTGATATCGTTGACAATTCTCGCCCCGGCGGTCCTCCGATCCTGATCATCCCATAATGCCCAAACACCGAGAAGAGCCGTCCGTCACTTACTGACGGACGGAGAAACATAATGTAAGTGGCGCCGACTTCGCAGCAGCGAGGATTTAATTCTTCGACTGAACTATGAGTGCTAACTGTTATTACATTTGCACCGTCGCCCTTTAACGTATTCAAGATCGACAGAGTTGCGGTAGCGCCGAATCCACGTCTTCGTCCTCTGTATACCTCTGTTACGACCCCGATAATGACGAGTGTCGATTCGGACATTTTCTGGTCGAAGGTCGGCTCACTCACGATATTGGCGGTAGCCGGCGGCCCAATTCCGAACGAGCATACTGCGATTAACGCCAATAGATTCCTATTAATCATCGCGACCAACTGGGTGAGAGGAATCAGGGGCCCTTTCGCGTAAATTATTTTCCCGCCTCCCGATATTGTCATTCTCAAGGCCTCTGCCTCTATCGATGCCGGTAATAGCAGGAATTGCATGCACCAAAAGCTCATGCATGAGGCGTTCAGCCGGGGATTGATGAAGAGGCCTTCCTTGAGTGTCGAGTAAGCCTGTCATTGTACGACTGCCCACAACGACTCTTTGATTACCCGTTGCCTCGTCTTCATAGGTCACGCCTCCATTAAACCGCTGGTGATAAATGCTTACCCTACCAAGTTCGGGGTCATCAGGAATTTCCTCCAAATCAGCTAACTCTATCTCCTTACTTGACGCAATTGCTGCACCCAACATCCGATCATAATAGCTGGTGGCCGGCAATCTGCTCCCCGGCATCGTGCGGTTGCTGGACCGCCTAAGTGTCCCATCTCGGTTGGTTCGATAAGTTTGCCGAGTGAGGGAATTGATACGGCGTTCGGTGACTTGCTCATGCCCGCGACGCACGCGAATCACCTTTCCACTCGGATCGGTGCTGTTGACCGGATCGTTCCTCACATAGGCATAGAGGTTGACCTGATCCTGATAACCAACCGGATCGGTCTGCAGGAACCGCCCGAGCGTCGGCGAGTAGACCCGGGCCTTGTAGTGGTACATGCCGAGCTCGGGGATCCACGCCTGCCCGGTGTACTGGAACCGGCCGACATTGCCCGCCCCCGGTATCCCATATTCGTCATAGGTATTGCGGGTCTGGATGACGCTGCTGCCGTCCGTTGAGGCGACGATCGAGCCCTGGGCGTTGGAGAGAAGGTACCGGCGGGTCGATGAGCTGACGGTCGTGCCTTCATACTGAATCGCAGGCACGTCGGTGCCGACGTCATGCACGTAGCGCCTCTGCAATATGCCGGCGGCATTATACTCCCCGACGAGCGCGTCGCCGTCGTAGAGGAACCGCGTGTCGGTCGTCGGTGACGACACGGAATAGAGCCGTCCGAGCGGATCGTAGGTCAGCACCACATTGCCGGGGGCGCCCACCAGCCGGTTCTCGACATCGTAGACATAGGTCCGCGCGGGATTCGGGCTCGGGGGCGTTTCGGAGACCAGGTTCCCGTTCGCGTCATAAGCGAGCGCCGTGCTGCCTGCCGCGCCATACTGGTTGAGCCCGTTGGTGGTGTAGGGCCGCTGCACCGCATAATGGCCGGTCCAGGCATAAGCGTCGCTCATCCCCCACTGCGTGGCGATTTGCCCGGCGGGATTGTGGGTGAACGCCCAGTAGGTGTCCAGCGTGAACGACGGGCCGTTATAGTGGGAGAGGCTGATCAGCCGCCCGTCCGGCGTCCGCCAGCGGCCGCTCGCCCCGCCGATCCGATTGATTCCGCTCACCGTGCCCCAGGGCTCGTAGAGGTGGTTGAGCGCCGAGGAGGGGTCGGACAGCCAGGTCGGCCGGTTCAGCGCGTCATAGGCATAGTCGAAATACAGGAGGTCCGGATGCGTGATCCGGGTGCGGTTGCCGCTGACGTCGTAGTCGTAGCCGAGCGTTCGGGTGACTCCGCCCATATCGGTGCGGCTCGAAGTGAGCCGGCCGAACCCGTCATAGACGTTGGTGATGCCCTCGCCCGTCGCGGAATCGAACCGGGCAAAGAGCGGCTGGTTCCTGAGGTCGTACCCGTAATAGACGTCGCGGGTCTGCGCCGCGCTGAGCGGATAAGGATGCGGTGCCGGGCGTTCCGGCACTGTCTTCACGATCATCCGGTTCAGCGCGTCGTAGCTGTAGCCCAATATCGTGCCATCGCGCTTGCGCAAGCTGGTGCGGTTGCCGGCGGCGTCATAGCCATATTCCTCATAATCGGCCGCGTTGACGCTCCCCGCCGTGGCGAGCGCGGTGGCCTGGGTGGCGTCATTGTAAGCACCGGGGCCCGCCGTCGAGGGGAAGGTCCAGCGGTCCTGCCGCATATGGCCGTCGTAGCGCAGCTCGGCCCGGTTGCCGTTGCCGTCGATCACGGTCGTGACCTGGCCGTTGCCGTTATAGTCCCAGGTCGCTTCGG
>JBKJZJ010000301.1:0-16413 GCA_046715355.1 Allosphingosinicella sp.
GCCTGGTACATCGCGACCTGGGCGTTGCGGGTCCGGGGGGAGAGGGCGCCCATCACCACCGCCGCGCCGCCGCGCATCCGCCGAAGCATTTCGGCGACGGCATAGACCTGCTCTGCCGAGAAAGCGACGATCGCGGAGCGGGGCCATATCTTCACCGACCGGATGCTCCACGTCCGCGGCCGCGAGGAGACTATGATCCTCGGCTCGGCGAGCCTGACGCCGATGATCCGCGCTTTGCTGCCCAAGGCGGAGATCACCTCGCGGCCGCGTTTCTCGACCCTTTCCTACGCGGGACCGGCCAAGCTCTCCCGCCTGCCCCCGCGCTCGGCGATCGTCGCCTTCTCGGCCGAGCAGGTTTACGCGGTCGCCGAGATGCTGCGGCGGATGCGCGGCGGCGCGGCGGTGGTGATGGGCGCGCTTTCCCCGCGCACCCGCAACGCCCAGGTCGCCATGTACCAGGCCGGCGAGGTCGATTATCTCGTCGCCACCGACGCGATCGGCATGGGCCTCAACATGGACGTCGACCATGTCGCCTTCGCCGGCCTCTCCAAGTTCGACGGCCACCGCCGCCGCCGCCTCACCCCGGCCGAAATGGCGCAGATCGCCGGGCGCGCCGGCCGCCACCAGCGCGACGGCACGTTCGGCTCGCTGACCCTCGAAGGCGACGCGCTCGCCGAATTTCGTCCCGACGAGATCGAGCGGATCGAGGAGCATCGTTTCGAGCCGCTCGATTTCCTCTACTGGCGCGAGAGCGAGCTGGATTTCCGCAGCGTCGATGAGCTGGTCAAGTCGCTCGAGCGCAGACCCGTGCGGCGCGAGGTCCGCGCCGCCCCAGAGGCGGTCGACCTCGCCGTGCTGAAATTGCTCGCCGCAGACCCCGAAGTACATGTTCGCGCGACCTCGCCCGCGCTCGTCCGCCGGCTCTGGGCCGCCTGCGGCCTCCCCGATTTCCGCAAGACCGGCCCCGAGCATCACAGCCGGCTGGTGTCGCGCCTGTTCCTGCATCTGAGCGAGGGCGACGGCCATATCCCGCAGGGCTGGTATGCAAGCGAGGTCGCGCGGCTCGACAACGTCCAGGGCGACATCGACACGCTCGCCGACCGCATCGCCGGCGTGCGCACCTGGGCCTATATCGCCCACCGCGCCGACTGGCTGGCGGCGCCCGCCGCGATGGCCGAGCGCACTATGGCGGTCGAGGAGAAGCTCTCCGACGCCCTGCACGAGCGGCTCACCCAGCGCTTCGTCGACCGCCGCACCGCGGTCCTCATGCGCGACCTCGGCAAGAAGGGCGCGGGCGAGTTTCCGGTCCTCATCGACGCCGAAGGCGAGGTCAGCGTCGGCTCCTATGCGATCGGCCGGCTGCAGGGCTTCGCCTTCGAGGTCGACCCGAGCGCCCGCCACGCCGACCGCAAGATGCTGCTCGCCACCGCCGAGCGGCGGCTCGGCGGCGAATATGAGAAGCGCGCGGCCGCTCTGGTCGCCGACGCCGACGAGAATTTCATTCTGCGCACCGATCCCGGCGAGCCGATCGCCTTGCTTTGGCGCGGCCATGAGGTGGCCCAGCTCGGCCCGGGCAAGAACCTGTTGAGCCCGCGCATCCTGCTCGACCGGCGGATCGCGCGGATCTCGGACAAGGGCCGCGAAACCGTGATCCTCAGGCTCAAGGACTGGCTGCGCACCGGTGCGGAGGCCGCGCTCGGCCCCTTGCGCGCCGCCGGGCATGCCGCTCAGGACAAGTCCGCCGCGCCGGCGGTGCGGGCCTTGCTCGCTCTGCTCGTCGACGAAGGCGGGATCGTCGCGCGCGACGCCGTCGCCGGCCCGCTCGCGGCGCTCGACAAGGAGCAGAGGCGCGCGGTCACCCGGCTCGGCATCCGCATCGGCGCGCTCGACCTCTACATGCCCGCTTTGCTGAAGCCCGAGGCGATGCGCTGGCGCGCGGCCTTGCGCGCGGCCGCTTCGGGCGCCGACATGCCCGCGCTGCCGCCGCAATCGAGCGTGGTGCTGGCGACCCCGCCCGACCGGGCGGGCCTCGCGCGGCTCGGCTTCCGCATGGCCGGCCCGCAGATGATCCGGGTCGACATGGCGGAGCGGATCGCCGCCCGCGCCCACGAAGCCCGCGCCGGCGGGGCGGCGGATGCGGTGGATCCGGCGTTGGTCACCTCGCTGGGACTGCTGCCCGAAACGGTTGCGAAACTGATGCGCGACATCGGCTTCCGCCCCGATGAAACGGCCCCGGGCTGGGTCTGGCGCGGCCGCGAGCGGCGGCGGCGGCCGCGCGCGCCCGACAAGGCCGGCGCGAACCACTTCGCCGCTCTGGCGGGCCTGAAGCGTGTCTGAGACGCTGAGGATCGACAAGTTCCTCTGGTTCGCCCGCATCGTGAAGACCCGCGCGCAGGCGCAGGCAATGGCGGAGAAGGGCCGGCTGCGCCTCAACGGCCGCCTCGTCGACAAGGCCCACGCGCCCGTCCGCGTCGGCGACGTGCTCAGCTTCGCCCGGCACGGCGCGGTGCGCGTGCTCCGGATCGAGGCGCTGCCCGCCCGCCGCGGCCCGCCCGCGGAGGCGCGGCTATCCTATCGCGACCTTGGCGAAGCGGCGGCGGAATAATCCGCGAGCAGGCGTATTCGAGGATAGAGGCTCGAAGCCTTCGCCTGGAACCTGGCGTCGCAGGTCGCTAGCTCAACGCCAAGCTCTTTCGCTAGAGCCAGGTAGATGCAGTCCTTGAGCGGATGCCCCATGGTTAGGGCCATGCTGGAAGCGTTGAATAGCCGGCGCTGCGTCACCCGATAATTCTTGAGGACATGGTCGGACCAGGCGATCGCCCATTTATCGAGCGCACGGAGCGCGTCGGCCTGGAGGGCCTTGTTCTCATTACCGCGGCGGACGATGACACCGGCGACCTCGATGAAGATGAGCTCCGGGGCGGCGAGCGTTTCGCCATGAGCCCTGAGGAAGTCGATCGCCGCCGGCGTGTCCGCCTCCCACAGCGTCCATTTGACGGCCAGGCTGGCATCGACGACGATCATTCCCCGTCGCGCAGCTCGCGAAGCAGGGCCGTGCTGTCGGGCAGGTGGCCATGCTTGGCGACCATTTCCTCGTGAAATTCGATCAGACCTTGGACGAGCGCGTCGAGACCCCCGGCACGATCGGTCAATATCTCCCGTGCCTCGGCCTCCAGGGAGCGCTTGTTGGATCGGGCCCTGTCGCGCAACCGGGCATAGACATCGTCGTCCAACCGACGGATGGTGAGCGTGGCCATGGCATTCTCCTGCGACGGACATAGGGAATGTGCTAGCACGATGCAAGCAACCGGCTGCGCTTATTGCGAATTGACGCACGCGCCGGGCGGGGACTAGGACCGGCCCCGGGGAGAGAGAAGCACCATGACCTACGTCGTTACCGATGCCTGCATTCGCTGCAAATATATGGACTGCGTCGAGGTCTGCCCGGTCGACTGCTTCTACGAGGGCGAGAACATGCTCGTCATCAACCCTTCCGAATGCATCGATTGCGGTGTCTGCGAGCCCGAATGCCCGGCCGAGGCGATCCTCCCCGACACCGAGGCCGGCCTCGAAAAGTGGCTGGAGGTCAACACCACCTATTCCGCCGAATGGCCGAACATCACCCGCAAGAAGGACAGCCCCGCCGACGCCGACGAGCATAAGGGCGAGGAAGGCAAGTTCGAAAAATATTTCACCGCCGACCCGGGCGAGGGCGATTGATGCGCCCGGTCGCGCCCGCGCCCGCGATGCTGAGCGTGCTGAGGATCGTCTCCGGCCTGCTCTTCCTCGCGCACGGCACCCAGAAATTCCTGAGCTTCCCGTCCGGGCGCGCCGACGGCATCGGCCTCCAGTTCAATTCGATGCCCGCCTTTGCGGGCGTGATCGAGCTCGCCTGCGGGCTGCTGATCGCGATCGGCCTGTTCACGCGGCCCGCCGCCTTCCTGGCCTCGGGCACGATGGCGGTCGCCTATTGGTCCGCGCATTTCAAGCCGGACAATCTTTTCCCGGTCAACAATGGCGGCGACGCGGCGATCCTCTTTTGCTTCGTCTTCCTCTACATCTGCATGGCCGGCCCGGGTCCGTGGAGCATCGACGCGGCCCGCGCCGCGCGTCATCCGCCCCGGCCCTAGCTTTCCGGGGAATTTCCTGCTATATAGTCGCTTATCGAAGCGGATGCCCTCGCATCCGCACCCGGTGATCAACGGAAGAATTGCCGCAACTAACGGACATTTCGGACTGCGTCTTTTGGGACAGATGCGGCCTTAGTCCGGCACAAGCGGCCATTTCCATAGGAAGGTTTCATTGATGGCAACGAAAGCGTTGAGCTTCGACGTTGGCGATTATGTCGTTTACCCCAAGCACGGCGTCGGCCGCGTGGTCGAGTTGCAGTCGACCGACATCGCGGGCATGCAGCTGGAGCTGTACGTGCTGCGCTTCGAGAAGGAAAAGATGACGCTGCGCGTTCCGACCAACAAGGCGGAAAGCGTCGGCATGCGCAAGCTCTCCTCGGACAAGACCATGCAGGAGGCGCTCGCCACGCTGAAGGGCAAGCCCAAGGTCAAGCGCACCATGTGGTCGCGCCGCGCCCAGGAATATGAGGCGAAGATCAATTCGGGCGACCTGGTGTCGATCGCCGAGGTGGTTCGCGACCTCTTCCGCCCCGACGACGCCCCCGAGCAGAGCTACTCCGAGCGGCAGATTTTCGAAGCCGCCTCCACCCGCCTCGCCCGCGAGCTCGGCGCGATGGAGCAGATCGACGAGAAAGCGGCGCTCGAGAAGCTGCTCGAGATCCTCAACAAGGCCGTCGCCCAGCAAAAGGTGAAGGTCGAGGCCGAAGCCGAGGCCTGAACAGAGGCGAGGGGACAGTTGCGCGCAACTGTCCCCGCCCCAAAAGGGGGCGGTCCGCGATCCTGGCTTTCGCCGGGACAGGCGGGCCGCCCCTTTTCATTTGCACCGGCCCCCGCCATGATCCCGGCCATGATCCGGATCCTCCCCGTCGCCGTCGCCCTCGCCCTCGCCGGCGTTCTGCCCGCCGCGCCGGCGGCCGCCGCCGACCGCGTCTTTCCGATCGCCGATTTCGACCGGGTGATCGTCGAGGGCCCGTATCGCGTGCATCTCGTCGTCGGCCGCCCGACCAGGGCGGTGGCAACCGGCACGCGCGACGGGCTCGACCGGGTCAGCCTCGCGGTCCAGGGCCAGACCCTGCGCATCCGCGGCGCCCGCGGCACCTGGACCGGCACGCCCGGCGCCGATCGCGGCCCGGTCACGATCGCCCTCACCACCCGCATGCTGCGCTCCGCGCGGACGATCGGCCCGGCCCGGCTCGAGATCGAGGGCGCGGCCGGGCTCAACGTCGAATTCGCGGTCGAAGGCGGCGGCACGATCAAGGCTACGCGGGTCGCCGCGGAGAATCTCGCGCTCGGCCTGCTCGGCTCGGGCGCGCTCGACGTCGCCGGAACCGCGCGAAGCCTGCGCGGCCAGTTTCAGGGAACGGGGACCGTCGCGGCGACCGGGCTCGCCGCCCAGAACGCCACGATCAGCACCAACACGCTTGGCAATGTGGCGCTGACCGTGAACGGGCCGGTGGCGGTCACCGCCTACGGGCTGGGCGAGGTCGTCGTCGCCGGCCGCCCTGCCTGCACCTTGAGCGGGCCGGGCGCGGCCCAGGTCCGCTGCGGCGCCGCTTCAGATCAGCGCCAGAACCGCTAGCTTGCCGGCCAGATCGGGCGGCAGCTGATCGACGCAATCGTCGCCGTCGCGCAGATCGGGCGGCGCGTCGGCCGCGTCCAGATAGCGCCAGCCCTGGTGGCCGCGCTTGGCCAGCGCGCGCACCGGCACCAGCTCGGCATCGAGCCGGATGATCGTCTTGCGGTCGGACGGCCGCTGGTCGAAGCCCAATATGGTCTGGCGCGCGGCGATGCGCTGCTTGACGATCCAATAGATCGAGCCGCCGACCAGCTCGTCGGCGCGCTTCGGCCGGAAGCGGGTGACGATGGGGACCTCGCCGCCCCGCGCGCGCTTCTCCAGCCGCCGCTTCAGCGTCTCGACGCTCGCGCAGCTGACCGCGACCTTGCTCATGTGGAGGGAGGGCATGGGGCTCAGCCGACCAGGCCGGTGGCGACGGCGAGACCCAGGAAGGCGAAGAAGCCCATCGAATCGGTGGTCATGGTCACGAACACAGAAGAGGCAACGGCCGGATCGGCGCCGGCGCGCTCGAGAGTCAGCGGGACGAGCACGCCAGCGAGGCCCGCGATGACGATATTGGACATCATCGCTGCCGCGATCACCCCGCCGAGCAGTGGGTTGGCGAAGGCGAGCGTCACGCCGACGCCGATCACCAGGGCGACGGTCGCGCCATTGAGCAATGCCACGCGGACTTCGCGCCAAACGGCGCGCCAGCGATTCGACTGGGTCAGCTGGTTGGTGGCGAGCGCGCGCACGGTGACCGCAAGCGTCTGCGTGCCGGCATTGCCGCCGACGCCGGCGACGATCGGCATCAGCACGGCGAGCGCCACCATCTGGGCGATGGCTTCCTCGAAGAAGCTGATGATAGTGGAGGCGACCAGGGCGGTGCCGAGATTGGCGATTAGCCAGCGGACCCGCGCCTTGTAGCTGTCCTTGACCGGCTCGTTGATGTCGCCCTCGACGCCGGCGCCGGAGAGCAGCAGCGCGTCCTCGCTCGCTTCCTCCTGGACGATGTGGACGACGTCGTCGGCGGTGATCATGCCGACGAGGCGCCCGGCCTGGTCGACCACGGCGGCCGAGACCAATGCATATTTCTGGAAGCGCAGCGCCACCTCCTCCTGGTCCATGTCGACCGGGATCAGGGTCTGCTCGCGCTGCATGACGTCGGCGACGGCGATCCTGCGCGGGGTCCGCAAGATCCATGACAGCAGGCAGGTGCCGATCGGCCGGTGCGCGGGATCGACCACGAAAATCTCGAAGAAGTCGGAGGCGAGTTCCTCGCCCGAGCGGCAGAAGTCGATGACCTGACCGACCGTCCAGTGCTCGGGCACGGCGACCGCGTCGCGGCGCATCAGCCGGCCCGCCGATTCCTCCGGATAAGAGAGCGCTTCCTCGATCGCGGCGCGGTCGTCGGGATCGAGCGCGCGCAGCACGGCGCGCTGCTCCTCCTCCTCCAGGTCCTCGATGATCGCGACCGCGTCGTCGGTCTCGAGCTCGCCGGCGATCTCGGCGACCTGGTGTGGCTCCAGCGCCTCCAGCAGCTCCTCGCGGACATGCTCGTTCATCTCGGCGAGCACGTCGCCGTCGAGCAGGTCGGCGAGCGCGGCGGCGAGCGCGCGGCGATCGTCGGAATCGACCAGCTCGAACAGATCGGCGACGTCGGCCGGGTGGAGCGGTTCGACCAAAGCGCGCGCGCCCTCGGCGTCGCCCGCCTCGATCCGCTCGATCACCGCGTCGACATATTCGGGCTTCAGCCGGTCGTCCTCGTCGAGCCGGGTGTCGGCGATGACGGGGTCGCTTGGGGAGGTTTCGAGGTCGCTGTCGCTCATCTCGCCCTCCTCAGGTTCGCGTGCCGGCCCGCGGCTTCCTAGGCCGGAGCGCTTGCCCTGTCGATATGCGCGGCCTAAGCGGCGCCCATTACCGGGAGAACGACATGGCGGACGAACAAAACTGCTTGATCCTCAACCTCGACAACGGCGGCGAGGTCGTCATCCGGCTGCGCCCCGATCTCGCGCCCGGCCACGTCGCGCGCATCCGCGAGCTCGCGCAAGAAGGCTTTTACGACGACGACGTCTTCCACCGGGTGATCGACGGCTTCATGGCGCAGGGCGGGGATCCCACCGGCACCGGCACCGGCGGCTCGAACAAGCCCAATCTGCCCGCCGAGTTCAGCCGCGAGCCGCACGTCCGCGGCACCGCCTCGATGGCGCGCTCGTCCAGCCCGAACAGCGCCAACAGCCAGTTCTTCATCTGCTTCGACGATTGCGGCTTCCTCGACGGCCAGTACACGGTGTGGGGCGAAGTGGTCGAAGGCATGGAGCATGTCGACGCGCTGCCCAAGGGCGAGCCGCCGCGCCAGCCGGGGCGGATCGTCAAGGCGTCATTGAAGGAGTGAGCCGATGCGGGGGGTGACGCTGATCACCGGCGCCTCGGCGGGACTCGGCGCCGAATTCGCGAGGGCCTGCGCGGCCCGCGGCGAAGCGCTGGCCCTCGTCGCCCGCCGCCGCGACCGGCTCGACGCGCTGAAGGCCGAATTGGGCGGCGACGTCCACATCTTCGCGGCCGACCTCGCTTTGCCCGGCGCGGCCGAAAGCCTGATCGCCGAGCTGGCCGCCGAGGGCCTGACCGTCACCACGTTGATCAACAATGCGGGCTTCGGCTTGGCCGGCAGGTTCGCGGAGCGGCCGCTCGAGCGGCAGCGCGAGATGATCGACCTCAACGTCCGCACGCTGACCGAGCTCTGCCGCCTCGTCCTCCCCGCCATGCGCGCGGCCGGCAAGGGCGCGATCCTCAACGTCGCCTCGACCGCGGCCTTCCAGCCGGGGCCGAACATGGCGGTCTATTATGCGACCAAGGCCTATGTCCTCTCCTTCACCGAGGCGCTGCACCACGAGCTGAAGGGGACCGGCATCAGGGTCTCCGCGCTCTGCCCCGGTCCGACCCACAGCGAATTCAGCGACGTCGCCGATTCGCACAGCCCGACGCTGGAGCGGATGAAGATGCCCGCCGCGCCCGTGGTCCGCGCCGGGCTCGACGGTCTCGACCGGAACAAGGCGGTGGTGATCCCGGGCTTCAAGAACAAGATCGGCGCCCAGGCCAGCCGCTTCCTCACTCGCGCCGCGATGCGCAGGATCATCGGCCGGATCAAGGTTTAGTCGAGCCCGTCCCAGCCGCAAGGCGCGCCTTGCGGCCGGAGTCGGCCCGGCCGATCGGGAACCCACGAAAGTACTACTTTCGTGGGACCCTTCGACAGGTCCGCGCAGCGGAGCCTGATCGACGTCACGGGACAATGGTCCCGTGGCGGATGGGGACAGACACAGTGACTGTCCCCTTTTCTAAAGCGCGGGCGCCTCGACCAGTTCCCCGACCAGCCAATCATGAAAAATCCGCACCGGCCGCCGCCCCAGCGCCGAGCGGCGGCAGGCGAACCAATAGGCATAGGGGCTCTCCACGGCGACGTCGAACAGGCGGTGGAGGCGCGGGTCCTGCGCGCCTTCGAGGTGCATTTCGAACATGAAGGCGACGCCCAGCCCCTGCGCGGCGGCGTCGAGGATGAGCTGTCCGGAATCGAAATGGTCGATCGCCGCGGGTTCGAGATCGGGCAGGCCGACCGCCTCGCGCCAAT
Source organism: Allosphingosinicella sp. (assembly GCA_046715355.1). Lineage (GTDB taxonomy): Bacteria > Pseudomonadota > Alphaproteobacteria > Sphingomonadales > Sphingomonadaceae > Allosphingosinicella. The sequence continues at coordinate 9,311 of JBKJZJ010000301.1, forward strand.
AGTCGAAGGCCTCGGGCAGATCGCGGTGAAGCAGCACCGTTGCCTCGGCGAGCTGGCCGGGCCGGGTGAGGGCCAGCGCCTCCTCGCCGCCCACCGCGACCACGCGGTTGGCGCCAAGCTTGACGCTGTAGAGCGAGGGATCGACCTCGCGGGCGAGCACGATCGCTGCGTCCAGGCCCTCGTCGAGCCGGGCCAGAGCGTGCGGTCGGGTATCGATGTCGATATGAAGGTCGGGGTGGAGCTGCCTCAGCTCCCCGAGCCGCGGCATCAGCCGGTAGGAGGCGAACAAAGGCAGCACGGCGAGCTTCAGCCGCATCAGCTCGGCCTGGCCGGCGGCGCGCTCCATGGCGTGGCCGAGCTCCTCGAGCGGCGGGCCGATCTCGGCCAGCAATTGGGCGCCGTCGGGGTTGAGCAGCACCGCCTGGTGGCGCCGCTCGAACAAGGGCCGGCCGACATGGCGCTCGAGCGCCTGCACGCGCCGGGAGAGAGCGGGCGAGGAAAGCGCGAGCGATTCCGCCGCGGCCTTGACCGAGCCCAGCCGCGCGACCTGGACGAACGCTTCAACCGCGGTCAGAGGCGGCAGCCTTTTCATTGCTCGAAGGCCAGGACTATCGGGTCGATTTGTGCGCCGCACATTTTCCCGTCCAATCGCATATGGCGGTTTTCCGCCCTTTCCTGATTGCGTCCTGCGCAATCATGCATGCCTTCTTCGCACTTGCACAAAAACTGTGCAAGCGCAAGAACAGCCCTGCCTTTCAGGCATCCTCTCCAAAACTTTCAGGGTCGGTCCTTCGGGGCCGGCCCCTTTTTTTGCTTGCCGGTCATGGCAGGTGGTTTGATCGCCGCGTCGCGCCGCTTATGTGGGCCCTCACCGGAGAGCTTCAGCCATGGCCGACGTCGAGATCAAATCCAAGCGCCTGCAGGTCGCGACCATGCGGCCCGATGACAGCGGCCGAGGCATAGCCAGGCTGCCGCGCGCGATCATGGCCGAGCTCGGCCTCGCCGAGGGCGACGTCATCGAGCTCGCCGGCAAGCGCGTCACGCCGGCGCGCGCGGTCGGCCCCTATACCGAGGATGAGGGGCTCGAGATCATCCGGCTCGATGGCCTCCAGCGCGCCAATGCCGAGATCGGCTCGGGCGACTATGTCGAGATCCGCAAGGCCGAATCGAAGCCCGCGCAGCGCGTCGTCTTCGCCCCCGCCCAGAAGAATCTGCGCCTGCAGGGCTCGGCCCATGCGCTGAAGCGCAGCTTCGGGATGAAGCCGCACACCGCCGGCGACGTCGTCGCGACCACCGGCCAGCAGCAGCTCCCGCGTGGCGAGATCCCGCCCGAATTGCGCCAGATGCTGACCGCGCCCGCCTTCGCGCTGCAGGAGATCCGCCTGGTCGTGGTGTCGACCGCGCCCAAGGGCATCGTCCATATCGACGCGAACAGCGAGATCGAGCTCAGGCCCGAATATACCGAGGCCAAGGAGACGCGCCGCGCCGACGTCACCTATGACGATCTCGGCGGCATGGGCACGACCATCGACCAGCTCCGGGAGATGGTCGAGCTGCCTTTGCGCTATCCCGAGATTTTCGAGCGGCTCGGCGTCGATCCGCCCAAGGGCGTGCTGCTGCACGGCCCGCCCGGCACCGGCAAGACGCGGCTGGCGCGCGCCGTCGCCAATGAGAGCGACGCCAATTTCTTCCATATCGCCGGCCCCGAGGTGATGGGCTCGGCTTATGGCGAGAGCGAGAAGCGGCTGCGCGACCTGTTCGAGGAGGCCGCCGCCAACGCGCCCTCGATCATCTTCATCGACGAGATCGATTCGATCGCTCCCAAGCGCGGCCAGGTCACCGGCGAGACCGAAAAGCGCCTCGTCGCGCAATTGCTGACCCTGCTCGACGGGCTGGAGCCCCGGCAGAATCTCGTCGTCATCGCCGCCACCAACCGGCCCGAGGCGCTCGACGAAGCGCTGCGGCGGCCGGGCCGCTTCGACCGCGAGATCGTGATCGGCGTGCCCGACGAGGGCGGCCGCCGCGAGATATTGGGCATCCACACCCGCCGCATGCCGCTGGCCGAGGGCGTCGACCTCGGCGGCCTCGCCCGCCAGACCTACGGCTTCGTCGGCGCCGACCTCGCCGCTCTGGTCCGCGAGGCGGCGATCGAGGCGGTGCGGCAGATCATGCCCCGGCTGAATCTCGAGGAAGGCACGATCCCGCCGGACGTGCTCGACACGCTCTCGGTCACCTCCAAGGATTTCACCGAAGCGCTGAAGCGCGTGCAGCCGTCGGCGATGCGCGAGGTGATGGTGCAGGCGCCGACCATCGGCTGGGACGATGTCGGCGGCGTCGACGAGGCGCGCGAGCGGCTGCGCGAGGGCGTCGAACTGCCCTTGAAGCATCCCGACGCCTTCCGCCGGCTCGGCATCCGCCCGGCCAAGGGCTTCCTGCTCTACGGCCCGCCCGGCACCGGCAAGACCCTGCTCGCCAAGGCGACGGCGCGCGAAGCCGAGGCCAATTTCATCGCCACCAAATCGTCGGACCTGCTCTCCAAATGGTATGGCGAATCGGAGCAGCAGATCGCCCGCCTGTTCGCCCGCGCCCGCCAGGTCGCGCCGACCGTGATCTTCATCGACGAGCTCGACAGCCTCGTCCCGGCGCGCGGCGGCGGCCTCGGCGAGCCGCAGGTCACCGAGCGCGTCGTCAACACCATCCTCGCCGAGATGGACGGCCTCGAGGAACTGCAATCCGTCGTCGTCATAGGCGCGACCAACCGGCCCAACCTGATCGACCCCGCCTTGCTGAGGCCCGGCCGGTTCGACGAGCTGATCTACGTGCCCGTGCCCGACGCGGCCGGCCGCCGGCACATTCTCGGTATCCACACCAGGAACATGCCGCTCGCCAAGGATGTCGATCTCGACGCGCTGGCCGATCGCAGCGAGCGCTTCACCGGCGCCGATCTCGAGGATTTGGTCCGCCGCGCCGGGCTCAACGCGCTCAGGGACTCGATCGAGGCGAATGAGGTCGACATGGCCCGGTTCGAGCGCGCGCTTGCCGAGACCCGCGCCTCCGTGACGCCCGAAATGGAGCGCGATTACGAGAAGATCCAGGACAGCCTGAAACAGGAGGCGCGGAGCGCCGGCATCGGCTTCATCGCGCCGGGCATGCTCACCCCGCGGGGTCCGAAGGGCTGAAGCGGAGCGCGGTCCAGGCGGCGAGGCCCGCCATCAGCATCGCGGTGGCGAGGAACGGCAAAGCCAGGCCGAGCCCGTAGAGCGCGACCGCGAGCGCGGGCCCGATCACATAGGCCATGCCGTTGACCGAGGTGACCTGCCCCGCCACCGCATTCTGCTCGTCGAGGCCGACGGCAAGCGACGCGCCGCTGGTGAATCCGGGCCGGAACAGCCCGAAGCCGAGCGACGCCAAAGCGAAGCCCAGGGTCAATCCATGAACGCCCTCGGCCAGCCCGGTCACCGCGCAGCCCGCCGCGGCGACCAGCGATCCCCAGATGACGAGTTGGCGCGGGTTGAGGTCGAGCCTGGGTATCAGGCCCCATTGGGCGAGCAGGGAAGCGCAGGCGCCCGCCATCAGCACGATCGCGATCCAATGCTGGGCCTCGCTCAGCGGCAGCCTCAGCCGGTCGATGACGAGGAAGCCGATCACGCCCAAGAGGATCGCCTGGCCGTGGCCGCCGACCAGGCCGATGATATGCCAGGGCAGCACGCGCGGATCGCGCCAGCGCAGCCGAATCGGACCGTCCGGCTCGCCCGCCTGCGCCGGATCGCCGCCGCCGATCGCGGGATAGGCGACGATCGGCCCTCGCGCGGGGCTCCTGGGCGTGTCGTCGGGCAGCCTGAGCACGATCCCGGCGAGCACGACCGCGCCGATCCCGGCAAAGACGATGAGCGGCGCCGACAGGCCGAGCGGCGGGAAGATGAACAAAGGCGCGACCGCCGGCCCGATGATCGTGCCCAGCCCGAAGGACGAGGCGAGCACCGCCAGCGCTCCGGTCCGCGCCTGCCCCTCGGTGCGCGCGGCGACATAGGCCTGGACAGCCGGCGGCGAGGCCGAACCGAAGGCGCCGTAGAAGGTGCGCCCCAGCATGAAGATGGCGAACACCAGGGTCGGGCCGGCGAGCCCAGCCAGGCCGATGGCGAGCGCGCCGCCGCAGATCAGCATCGAGACGATGAAGCCGGCCAGCCCGAGCCGCATCAGCGCGCGCCGGCCGCGGCGGTCGGCGCGGTGCGCCCAGATCGGCGCCATCACCACCCAGGCGACGGCGGAAAGCGAGAAGGCGATCGCCACCCAGATGTCGGCGACTCCAAGCTCGCGGCCGATCGCGGGCAAAAGCGACTGCATCGCCGTATTGCCGGCCGCGGCGACCAGCATCACCGAAAAGAGCAGGGCGAATCGCTCGCGTGAGAGGCCGAAGCCGTTCATCTCTCAGGGCTTCCCCGCAACCTCTCATGGTCCGCTCCGGCACCGGCCAAAGCCCGCTTTCCCGGCCCGGGACGGCGGGACGTGGCGGAAAAGCGGTGCATGCGCCTTGCCAAGGCGCCCGCGATTTGGCAACGCACGCGCTTTCCACTGACATCTGGAACGATCATGGCGGCATCCCTGAACGAAGCACGCGGCAATGGGCGGCTCGCGCGCAAGGCGAGCGGAAGCCCGCTCTGGCATTTCCTGCGCGGCTTCATCAAGCATCCGGTGATGGTCGGCTCGATCATCCCCTCCTCGAAGGCGACGATCGACAAGATGCTCGGGCCCGTCGATTGGGCGAGCTGCAAGCTCTTCGTCGAATATGGCCCGGGCGTCGGCACCTTCACCGAGCACGTGCTGCGCCGCATGGCCCCCGACGCGACCCTGATCGCGATCGACACCAATGCGGATTTCACCCGCTATCTGCGCGGCAAGTTCGCCGACAGCCGCCTGTTCCCGGTGACCGGCTCGGCCGAGGACGTCCGCCGGATCATCGCCGATTGCGGCTTTGCCCACGCCGATTACATCCTCTCGGGCCTGCCTTTCTCGACTCTGCCGCCGGGCGTCGGCGACAAGATCGCGGCGGAGACCGCCGAAGCGCTCCGCCCGGGCGGCGCCTTCCTCGTTTATCAGTTCAAGGCCAAGGTCCGCGATTTCATGGCGCCCCATTTCGACCGCATCGACAAGGGCCACGAATGGGCGAACATTCCGCCCTGCCACCTGTTCTGGGGGTGGAAGGACTAGGCTTCCGAGCGGTTGCTCGTTTTGCGCCTGCCGAACCTCGTCGTCCGGAAATTGAGCCGCCGCGCCAGATTATAGTCGGCGGTCGCCACCAGGAAATAGCCGAACGCCCATTTGAGCCGGTTCCACCAGCTCATCCCGGCGCGGTGCGCCTCCGGCGTGATCCTCTTGCTGTTGGCGATCTCGCCGTCGACGAAGCGGCGCATCATCGCCGCGAAGCCGGGATCGTCGACCCTCAGCATCATCTCCAGGTTGAGATAGAAGCTCCTGAGGTCGAAATTGGCCGAGCCGATATGGACGACGTCGCCGATGACGATGAGCTTCGCATGGAGCTTGGTCGGCTGATATTCGTAAATCTCGACGCCGCGCTTCAAGAGCCGCCAGTAGAAGAAGCGCGCCGCCCCGACCGCCCATTGATGGTCGAGCTTTGACGGCGTGACGATCCTGACCGTGCCGCGTTCGGCGACCCCGAAAAGGCGGCGGATCATCGAAAGGCTCGGCGCGAAATAAGCGGAGATGATGTCGACCCGGGTCGCGCGCATGAGATCGTTCTTCACCGAGCGCGCCCAGGGGCTCAGCCGCCGCGTCGGCCCGCCGAACAGCCATTGGAACGGACCCTCGCGGACGCTGCTCTGGAACAAGGTCCGCCGCAGCCGCCGGATCGAGGCATCGGGCATTTCGGCCCAGGTGAAGAGCGCGTCGTAATAGCGGACCAGGAACTCGACATTGGGACCGTCCACTTCGAGCCCGAGATCGCGCCATGCGCCCTCGGCGATCGTGCCGAAATAATCGTTGGAGATGTTGAAGCCGCCGACGATCGCCTTGCGGCCGTCGGCCAAAGCGAGCTTCTGATGATTGCGCAGCAGGTAGCGCCGGCCCCAGCGCGGCACGAACCGGCAGAAACGCGCCTTGGCCTCGACCAAAGGCCGGAAAAAGCCCTCCTTGGCGTTCGAGGAGCCGAAGCCGTCGACGAGCAGCGACACCTCAACGCCGCGCGCCGCCGCCGCCACCAGGGCGTCGCGCACCCGGCGGCCCGCCTCGTCGTCGACCCAGATATAGTAAAGGACGCGCAGCGACTCCTTCGCCCCCTCGATCAGCGCGATCAAGGCCGCCATCCGCCCGGGCCCGTCGGGCAGCAGGGTCAGCCTGGTGCCCGCCACGTCCATCGGCAGGATCGGGGGTTCCGCGTCGCTCATCCGCACTGCGCCTAGCCCGATGACGCCATGCTGGGAAGGCCGCCGCGCTTGCATTAGGAAGGCGGCGTGCACCTCTCCCGCCTCTCGCTGAGCGACTTTCGCTCCTATGCCGACGCCTTGCTCGCGCCCGGGCCCGGCTTCGTCATCCTCACCGGCGAGAATGGCGCGGGCAAGACCAATGTGCTGGAGGCGGTGTCGCTGCTCTCGCCGGGGCGCGGCCTGCGGGGAGCTTCGTTGAGCGAGATGGCGCGGAAGGGGGGCGGCGGCGCCTTCGCGGTGGCGGCGCGGGTGGGCGACATCGACATCGGCACCGGCACCGCCTCCGCCGCGCCCGAGCGCCGCCAGGTCCGCATCAACGGCGCGCCGGCTTCGGCCAATTCGCTGTCGGAGTGGTTGTCCGTGCTCTGGCTCACGCCCGCCATGGATCGCCTCTTCGCCGACGCCGCCTCCGGCCGCCGCCGCTTCCTCGACCGGCTCGTCCTCGCGCTCCGCCCCGACCATGCCGGCCATAGCGCCCGCTACGAAGCGGCGATGCGGGCGCGCAACAAGCTGCTCGGCGAAAGCGGGCCCTGGGACGAGGCCTGGCTCGCCGCCTTGGAGGCGCGGATGGCCGAGCATGGCGCCGCCATCGCCGAAGCCCGCGCCGCCACCGTCGCGGCGCTGGCGGAGCGCCTTGCCGCCGCCGCCGAGGGGCCCTTCGCC
>JBKJZJ010000302.1:0-4986 GCA_046715355.1 Allosphingosinicella sp.
CTCCCGCGCCCGGGGCGGCGCCGGCGCCGCGCCCGCCCGCCTGGCTCAACCTGGGCGCCGCCGGCTCGGGCCAGGCGATCACCATCGACGCCGCTTCGCTGGAGCAGGACGGCGCGACCCGCACCGCCTGGTTCAGGATGACGGATCCCGCTCCGGCGCCGCCGAGCCTGCACAGCTACCGGCTACGGATCGACTGCGCCCGGCGCACCATCCAGCCGCTCGGCCATCGCCGTTACGACGCGGCCGGCGCGATCGCCGAATCGCGCGAGATCGGGCCGGAGGAGGAAGCGCCTTTGCCGATCGAGAGTGGCACCGTCACCGAGATCGCCTATCTCTCCTTGTGCACCTGAAATTTGCACAAGACGCGTTTCTGGAGTATTTCGGCAAGGCAGGTCGTTCCCGCCCTTAGTGGAGAAAAGCCATGTCTGCCCGCGCGTTGCTTGCCGTTATCGCCATTATTGCCGTCCCCGTCGCCGTTCAGGGCGCCGAACCGCAGACCGCGCCGCGGGCGCCACAGACCAAGCGCGTCTGCGAGGCCACCGGGGAAATTGGCAGCCGGATTCGCCATATTCGCCGCTGCCGCTCCGCGGAGGAGCGCGAGGCGGCCAAGCAGGAGGCACGTCGGGCCGTCGACCGCATCCAGAACATGAAAGCGACGATGGGCCGATAGGCCGCGCGCCGAACTCTAAGCGAGCCGTTCCGGCACCGCCAGCGCCTCGATCTTCAGCGTCGCGCGCGGCGCCACCGCTTCCCAAGGGAAGACGTACCACCTCTTGTCGCTGTCGCGGTCGATCTCCGAGCCGCGATATTCGGCCCTGGCCTTCGATCGGACGTTGTGGACCAATACGGCGACGCGCAGGCCGGCGGGATCGTCGCTCTTCGCCTCGATCGCCGCGCGCAGATATTGGATGGTGCCGCCCGAATCGTTGATGTCGTCGACGATCAGGATGCGGCGCCCTTCGCGTATCTTCGCCGCCAGCTTGCCGAGCAAATCGTCGCCGAAGCCGACCTCGCCCGAGCTGTGGTCGACCGACAGCATCTGGATTCCGGTCCGGTGCGAGAGATAGGCGGCCGGCACCAGGCCGCCGCGGCCGATGCCGACCAGAAAATCCGGCCGCCACGAATCGGCCTCGAGCGCCAGCGCGACCGCCTCCAGCTCCTCGAGGAATCGCTCATAGGGCAGATAGAAAAGGGTCGGTTCGGCGGCGTCGAGCATGAGGCATTCCCGGCGGGCTGGAGTCGCCGGCTTGATAGAGGCGCCGCGCGCCGGCGGCAATGCGCCGGCCAAGCTTGCCGGTCATGAGGACAGGCCCTAGCCTTCGGCTCATGGACGCGACCGGTATCTTATTGCCTGGAAGGCTGGCGGCCGCTGCGCTGATCGGCCTTGCTGCCGGCGCCGCCCCGGCCCTGGCGCAGACCGGCCCTCTCGCCGCCGAATGCCAGCGCCTCGACGTCGAATCCCCGCCCGAGACGATAAGGCGCTGCATGGCCGCCCTCCGCGCGGGAGAGCTGCAGAGGGACTTTCTCGTCCAGGCCTTCATGTATGGCGGCGACGACCGCATTGCCCGCCGCGACTATCGCCTCGCCATCGCCAATTACAGCCGCGTGCTGCGGCTCCACCCGAATCATCCAGGAGCGCATTACCGCCGCGGCAACGCTTACTATCTCAGCCGGGACTTTCGCCGCGCCTTGGCCGACTATGAGGAAGCGCTCCGGCCGAATTCGGGATATGTGGTTTATCTGACCGGCCGCGGCAACGCGCGCTACATGCTGCGCGATTATGCCGGCGCGCTCGCCGATTACACAAGGGCGATCGAGCTCAACGGCTTTCTTCCCGACGCTCGCGTCGGCCGCGGCAACGTCTATTCGGTCCGGCACGATTATGTCCGCGCGATCGCCGATTACGACGTGGCCATCCGGTTTCCGACGCCGGACGCGAATGCTCATTATGCGCGCGGCGCCGCGCGCATGGGCCAGCGCGACTGGGAGAATGCGCTGATCGATCTCAATCGCTCGATCGAATTGAACCCGCGCAGCGCGATCGCATTCGCCCGTCGCGCGCGCGTGCTCGTCGCCCGCGGCAATCGCGCCTGGGCCGACGCCGACTTTGCCGAGGCGGAACGGCTCGCGCAGGGCGATGCGCCTGGGCTGAACAGCCTGTGCTGGAATCTGGCGCTGGCGGGGGAGGACCTGAATCGGGCACGCGCGCATTGCGACGCGTCGCTCGCCATCGAGCCGGACGATATCGACACGCTCCACACTCGCGCCCTGATCAGCATGCGGCAGGGCAGCTTCCGCGCGGCCCTGACCGACTTCGACCGCGCGCTTGGGCGCGATCGCGCCAATCCCGAACTGCTCTACGGACGCGGTCTCACGATGCTGCGGCTGGGGCGCGCCAGAGAAGGCCGCGCCGATATCGCCCGCGCTCTCGCGATCTATCCAGGGATCGCGCAAGTCTACGTTGCCGATTATGGGGTGGCGCCTGATGGTTGAGGCGTCCGTCGGCCCGGAGCATGTCGACGTCCTCATCGTCGGCGCCGGCATTTCGGGGATCGACGCCGCTTATCACCTGCAGAAGCGCTGCCCGGACAAGAGCTATGCGATCCTCGAGGCGAGGGACGCGGTCGGCGGCACCTGGGATCTGTTCCGCTATCCGGGCATCCGCTCGGACAGCGACATGTACACGCTCGGCTTTCCGTTCCGGCCGTGGACCGGCGACAAGGCGATCGCCGACGGCGCGTCGATCCGGGACTATGTCGAGGAGACGGCGCGGGCATTCGGCATCGACGCGCGCATCCGCTTCCGCCAGCGGGTGACCAAGGCCTCCTGGTCCTCGCGGGAGGCGCGATGGACGATCGAGGCCGAGGCGGACGGCGAGACGCGCCGCCTCACCTGCTCCTTCCTGATGCTGGGCAGCGGCTATTACGATTACGAAAAGGGCTACCGGCCGCAATGGCCGGGCGAAGAGCAATATCGGGGCCGCTTCGTTCACCCGCAATTCTGGCCCGAGGATCTCGATTACAGCGGCAAGCGCATCGTCGTCATCGGCAGCGGCGCGACCGCGGTCACTTTGGTGCCCGCTCTGGCCGAGACGGCGGCGCACGTGACGATGCTGCAGCGTTCGCCCTCCTATATCGTCGCGCGCCCTTCGGAGGACCGGCTCGCGCGCCGGCTGCAGCGCCGGCTTCCCGCCAAGACGGCGGCCGGCGCGATCCGCTGGAAGAACGTCTTGCTCGGCATGTTCTTCTTCTCACGCGCCCGCAAGAAGCCCGAACGGGTGCGGGCGACCCTGCTGAAATGGGTAGCCGAGCAACTGCCGGGAGCCGACGTCGAGCGCGATTTCACGCCCAGCTACAACGTCTGGGACCAGCGCGTCTGCCTGGTGCCCGACGGCGATCTGTTCAAGGCGATCAACGCGGGCACGGTCTCGGTCGTCACCGGCGTGATCGAGACCTTCACCGGGACGGGGATCAGGCTGGTCTCCGGGGCGGAGCTGGAGGCGGACATCGTCGTCACCGCCACCGGGCTGGTGGTCAAATTGCTGGGCGGGATCGCGCTCGAGGTCGACGGCGCCCCGGTCAAAGTCGCGGAGCGGGTGAGCTATAAGGGGATGATGCTGAACGACGTGCCCAATCTGTTCCTGTTCTTCGGCTACACCAATGCGTCCTGGACGCTGAAATGCGACCTCACCTCGCGCTATGCCTGCCGGCTGATCAACCATATGGACCGGCACAAGCTCGCCATCTGCGTGGCGCGGCTGCCCGAGGGCGGGGTCGAGCGACAGCCGATGCTCGATTTCAGCTCCGGCTATGTCCGCCGCGCCGAAGGCAGCCTGCCCGGGCAGGGGGCGAAGCCGCCCTGGCGCGTGCACCAGAATTACCTGAAGGACCTCGCCGCCTTGGGCCTGGGCACCGTGACCGACGAGGCGATGGAGTTTCGGCCTGGCGGACGACCGTAATTGGGCGGCGTGACGGCCGTCACGCTCGGTCCCGGCGTTCGAGCCTATTTTCCGGCGTGCCTTTTCGGACGGTTATCCAACCATCCGAGTCGCACAGGGCATGTCGGGAGAACGAACATGGGCATCTGCAAGGACGTATCAACGCAATATCTTCGCGACGTGGGGTACAACGTTGTCCGCCTGCCGCGCGATTTCTTGCCGCCGCTGAGCCTCATCGGGAGGCAGAACAAGACTTTCGAATATGTCGGAGGGGTGGACGATCTCATCACCAATCCACCCGGACCCTTGCCTCAGATCACGTCGGGTCAAAATGCATCCAGCATAAACGGCCAGCGCACCAGCAGCATGAAGCTCAACATCGGCCTGTCGATCCTCAACGGCCTCATCGCCGGCCTCGGCGGCGGCAAGATCGGAGCGAGCGCCGGCTTCACCAATGCGAAGAAGATAACGTTCGAATTCAACAACGTGACGTTCGACAGCGTCGCGCCCACCCAGGTGAGCAAGTGGCTGCGGGATGGCGAGGTCGACGTCGACAGCCCGCTGATCGAGCAATATGTGCTCGGAAACGGGTCGCTCTACGTGGTGACCGAGCGGCTTCGGACGTCGGAGCTGACGACGTCCTTCGAGGCGAACGACGGCGTAAACGCAAGCATCGACGTCCCCGTGATCGCCAATCAGGTGGGCGGCAGCCTCGGCGTGGAGCTCGCGAGCGGACGGACCAACGCCGTCAAGTTCAAGGGCCCCGGTCTGGTGACCTTTGGGTTCAAATGTTTCCAGATCGGTGTCGTCAACGGCGAGATTACGATGCTCTCCGTCAAGCCCGGCAATGTCGTCGCCTCGGTCGAGAATAACAGCGATGAAAGCGATGTCCTGGCGGACGGCCTGCTCGACATCGAAGTCGCCGGCTAGGGTCCGCCGAAATGGAGGAATATATCCTTCTGCCCCGCCCCCGCCCGAAGGCCCCCGCCCCCGCGGGGCCGGAAATAAAGAACCCGTTAGGGCACCAGCGCCCCCCCGAGGCGCCCCAA
>JBKJZJ010000303.1:0-6348 GCA_046715355.1 Allosphingosinicella sp.
GCACTGAGGCGCAGGACTGGGCGGCCCTGCTCGAGCGGATGTATCTGCGCTACTGCGAGCGCAAGGGCTACAGGACCGAGCTCCTGGAAGAATCACCTGGCGAAGTCGCCGGTATTAAGAGCGCGACCTTCAAGGTGACCGGCGACTACGCTTACGGACACCTGCGCAGCGAGAGCGGCGTGCACCGCCTGGTGCGCAAGTCGCCCTTCGATGCCAACAGCCGCCGCCTTACCTCCTTCGCGAGCGTGTTCGTCTATCCCGAAGTCGACGACACGATCGAAATCGAAGTGAATCCCGCCGACCTGCGCGTGGATACCTATCGCGCGTCGGGTGCGGGCGGCCAACACATCAACAAGACGGACTCGGCCGTGCGGCTGACGCATCTGCCCACCGGCATCGTCGTCCAGTGCCAGAACGACCGCTCGCAGCATCGCAATCGCGCCGAGGCGATGTCGCTCATGAAATCGAAGCTCTATGAGCGCGAGCTGCGCAAGCGCAACGAGGAGAAGCAGGCCCTCGAGGACAGCAAGACCGACATCGGCTGGGTCCACCAGATCCGCTCCTACGTGCTCCAGCCCTATCAGCTGGTGAAGGACCTCAGGACCGGAATCACCTCCACCTCGCCCAGCGACGTGCTCGACGGCGATCTCGACCGCTTCATGGCCGCCGCCCTGTCGCAACGCGTCACCGGCGAGAAGATCGAGGTCGAAGATGTGGACTAGGGTGCCCATCGCGGCGTTGCTGCTGCTCGCCGCCTGCGGGAGCGGCGCCGCCAACAACCAGGCCTCGGTCTTCCCCGAGCCGCACCGGCCGGTCGCGCCGATCTCCTCGCGCTACCTCAACGAAGATGCCCGCGAGAGCGTCGGCGAGTTCGAGACGGTGGCCCGCCTGGCCGAGGTCGGCCCTCGCATGTCGGTCGCCGACATCGGCGCCGGCGGCGGCTATTATACGGTGCGGCTGTCGCCGATGGTCGGGCCCAAGGGCCGGGTGCTCGCCGAGGACATCGTCCCCGAGACGATCCGCGCGCTCGGCCAGCGCTTCCAGCGCGAACGGCTCGACAATGTCGCGATCCGGCTCGGCCAGCCCAACGACCCGCAGCTGCCGGCGGGCTCGTTCGACCGCATCTTCATGATCCACATGTATCACGAGATCGCCCGCCCCTCCGAATTCCTGTGGAACCTGAGGTCCGCGCTCAAGAGCAGCGGCCGGATCATCGTCGTCGACGCCGACCGGCCGACCAGCCAGCACGGCACGCCGCAGCGGCTCCTGATCTGCGAGTTCAACGCGATCGGCTATACGCTGACCCGCTTCGAGCGGCTGCCCGACAGCGAATCCTATTTCGCCCAGTTCGAGCCCCGCGGCCCGCGACCCGAGCCCGGCAACATCCCGAGCTGCAATCCCTGACCGACGCTTCAGTTACGGGGACACTATACTTAATTGCGTCCGAATGAGCGAATTAAGTATAGTGTCCCCGTAATTCCGCAGTTCGAGCCACGCGGCGCGCGGGCCGAGCCCGGCAACATCCCGAGCTGCAATCCCTAGAGCAGCCCAAGCTCCCGGAAGCTTCGGCTTTCGCCGCCGGCGAAGATCAGATGGTCATGAAGGACGATGCCGAGATTGGCGGCGGTCTCGGCGAACTTGTGGGTCGCCGCGATATCGGCCTTGCTCGGAGTCGGATCGCCGCTCGGATGATTGTGCGCGAGGATCAGGCCCAGCGCCTCATGGCCCAGCGCCGCCTTGAAGATCTCGCGCATGGGAAGGAGGATCGTGTCGCGCTCGGTCACCGCGTGCGCGTCGAGAGCGATCACCCGCCTGCCGCCATCGAGATGAAGCACGGCGAGCCGCTCGCCGTCCAGATCGGCGAAAAGCGGCGCGAGCAGCTCGGCCGCGTCGCGGGCGGTCGCGACGGCCATCCCTCCCCATGCCATCCAAGCCGCCCGCGCCGGTGCCGAACCAAGTCCGTTTCGGACTCCATTTTGGATTGGAATGCATGGCCGCTACGCGCCATAGACCGGAGCGATGCAGCCCTATCTCGACCTCATCCGCCGCATATTCGACGAAGGCGTCGCGCAGAGCGACCGCACCGGCACCGGCACGCTCTCCGTGTTCGGCCACCAGATGCGCTTTGATCTCGCGCGCGGCTTCCCTCTGCTCACCACCAAGAAGCTTCACCTCCGCTCGATCCTGATCGAATTGCTGTGGTTCCTGCGCGGCGAGACCAACATCGCCTGGCTCAGGGACAATAGGGTCAGCATCTGGGACGAATGGGCCGACGCGGCCGGCGAGCTCGGCCCCGTCTACGGCAAGCAATGGCGGCGCTGGGAAGCGAGCGACGGAAGCGAGATCGACCAGATCGCAGGGCTGATCGAGACGATCAAGCGCGATCCCGGCTCGCGGCGGCAGCTCGTCTCGGCCTGGAATCCGGGCGATCTGGGCAGGATGGCGCTGCCGCCCTGCCACCTCCTGTTCCAGACCTATGTCGCGAACGGCCGCCTCTCTTTGCAAATGTACCAGCGCAGCGCCGACGTCTTCCTGGGCGTCCCCTTCAACATCGCCAGCTACGCGCTTCTGACCCACATGCTCGCCCAGCAAACGGGGCTCGAGCCGGGCGACTTCGTCTGGACGGGCGGCGATTGCCATCTCTATTCGAACCATCTCGAGCAGGCCCGCGAGCAGCTGAGCAGGGACCCCAGGCCGCTGCCCACGCTGAAGCTCCTCCGCAAACCCGCCAGCATCGACGATTACCGCTTCGAGGATTTCGAGATCGTCGGCTACGACCCGCATCCGCACATCAAGGCCGAGGTGGCGGTGTGATCACCTTCTATCTCGCCCGCGCCGACAATGGCGTGATCGGGCAGCGTGGGACGATCCCCTGGCACATTCCGGGCGAGCAGCGCCGCTTCAAGGCGATGACCACGGGCAAGCCGATGATCATGGGCCGCAAGACGTTCGAGAGCTTCCCCGCTCCGCTTCCCGGCCGTCGCCACATCGTGCTGACCCGCGATCCGGCCTGGGCCGCGCCGGGCGCCGAGGTTGCCCGCACCCGCGAAGAGGCGCTCGCGCTGGCCGGCAACGTGCCCGAAATCGCGGTGATCGGCGGCGCCGAAATCTACCGGATGTTCGACGATGTCGCCGATGCGGTCGAGCTAACCGAGGTCCACCGGGAGGTCGCGGGCGATACCATGCTGCCGCCCTTCGATCCGAAGGTCTGGCGCGAGACCGCGCGCGAGGATCATGCTGCCGAGGGCGAGCTCCCCGCCTACAGCTTTGTCACCCTGGGGCGCCGCTGACCGCTCCATCCGGCGGGCCGCATTTGCTGCTGCAGGCTGATGAAGAGGAACTCGGCCGGGTGGGTGATGGCGACCTGGATAGTCACGTTCATCATGCCCATTATCTGATCCTCGCGAGTCATCGTGGCGCCGAGCCCGCAATTCACCGTGAAGGCGGCCTCCGGGGTGTCCCCAGCCAGCGCGCCCTGCTTCCACAGGCCGGTCAGGAAATCGTTCACCATCGCCGTCGCCTGCGCCCAGGCGCGCGTGTCGTTGGGCAAGGTCGCGAGGGTGGCGAGCCCGCCTTTGACCGATTGCGCGACATAGATGAGCGTCCGCCGGACGGAAACGTAGCGAAGATCCTGGCTGTTGCCGTCGAGCGTGTGCGCGCCCCAGACCATCACGCCCTGCCCGGTGAAATGGCGGATGGCGTTGACCGAGAGGCCGTCGACGGCCGACACGTCCATCCCCGCCTGTTCGTCGTCGGTGAGGGGGGCGGTGACGTCGGTCGCTCCGACCGGGCTGATCTTGGCCGGCGCCATCCACACGCCCCGTTCCGCATCGTTCAACGCGTAGAGGCCCGCGATGGCGGCCGCGGGCGGCGCGGCGCGCTTCAGCTCGGGATCGAGCAGCAGCCAGGGGAAATAAGCGGCGCCATAGCTGGCGGTGTCGGCGAGCGGCGGGATGGCGGCGCGGAATTCGGCGACTAGCGCCAGCACGCCGGGGTGGCTCCAGCTTATCGGACCGCCGCCGCCATGGACGTCGACGATGGCGAAGCGGTCGCCGAGCCGCGCGGCCTGGGCGATCATCGTGCGGGCGAGCGTGTAATAATCGTCGCGCGGCAGGCTGAGCGCGTCGGGCGCGACGAGCAGGGTCACGCTCTCCTCGCCGATCCGGTCGAGAGCCGCCAGATAGAGCGCGAGATCGTTCGATTCGACCGGCGCCACCCAGGCATCGCCGCCGCCATTTTCGTAGAACAGGCCGATCGCCTTCCACAGGTCGAACGGCGTGCCGAGCTCGCCGGGGCCGAAGACCGCTTCATAATCGGCGAGGCTCGAAATCCGGGCCGGCGACGGGCCGATCGGCTTTGACGGCCGGCCGATGAAGGCCGCCACCGCGGTCGGAACTCCGACGATCTGCTGTGTCATCTCCGCGCTCCCCCTTGCGTCCATCCTAAACCGGGATCGGGGAAAAGCGGAGTCGCCGCGCGTTGATCGCTCAGCGCGCCCTCCCTATACGCAGCCCATGCAGCGCCTGGACGGGGGCTCGGCGGTTCCGGACGCGTTTCGCGGCGGCATCGTTGCGCTCGGCAATTTCGACGGCTTCCACAAGGGTCACCAGGCGGTGGTGGGCCGCGCCGTCAGCCGCGCCCGCGCCGAGGGCCGGCCGGTTCTGGTCGCGACCTTCGATCCGCACCCGGTCCGCTTCTTCAAGCCGGACCTGCCGCCCTTCCGCCTCACCACATTGGACCAGCGCGAGCGGCTGTTCGAAGCGGCGGGCGCCGACGCCATGCTCGTCTATCATTTCGGGGCCGAGCTCGCCCAGGTGACCGCGCCCGATTTCGTCGCCGACCATCTGGTCAGCCGCGCCGGCGCCGCCGGCGTCGTCACCGGGGAGGATTTCACCTTCGGCCGCGGCCGGGGCGGCAATGTCGAAGTGCTGAAATTGCTCGGCCAGGCGAACCGGCTGTCGGTCGACGCCGTCGCCCCCGTCGACGAGGGGGGCGAGCCGGTCTCTTCGAGCCGCGTCCGCGAGGCGCTCGAGGCGGGCGACTGCGCCACCGCCGCCCGCCTCCTCACCCGCCCGTTCGCGATCGAAGGCGTGGTCGAGCATGGCGACAAGTTCGGCCGGCAATTGGGCTATCCGACCGCCAACATCCCGCTCGGGCCCTATCAGCGCCCGCGCTTCGGCGTCTATGCGGTGCGCGGCCGGCTTGCCGACGGCACCCGCCTGGGGGGCGTCGCCAATCTCGGCACGCGGCCGATGTTCGATCCGCCGAAGGAGCTGCTCGAGCCCTATTTCTTCGATTTCGACGGCGACCTCTACGAGCAGACGGTCGAGGTCGAGCTGATCGCCTTCCTGCGCGACGAGGAGGCGTTCGAGGATTTGGGCGCGCTCAAGGCGCAGATCGCGGCCGATTGCGTCCAGGCCCGCGCGGCGCTCGCCGCATGACCGACATCCCGACGCTCCACACCAGGCGCCTGATCCTGCGCGCGCAGCGGCCGGGCGACACCGAGCCCCTGACGGCCGCCTTCGCCGACAAGGATTTCGCGCGCTTCATCACCCGCGAGAAGCGCGGCCTCGACCGGGTCGAGGCGTGGCGGCTGGTCTCGCTCGTCGCCGGTAGCTGGGCGGCCGCGGGCTTCGGCCAGTGGATCGCGGAGGAACGCGCGACCGGGCTCGCGGTCGGCCGGCTCGGCCCCTGGCAGCCCGAAGGCTGGCCGGATTTCGAGATCGGCTGGTCGATCTTCCCGGGGCACCAGCGCAAGGGCTATGCGGTCGAGGGCGCCGCCGCGGCGATGATCTGGGCGCACGATACGCTCGGCCGCGACCATGTCATCCACCTGATCGATCCCGCCAATGCGGCCAGCGCCCACGTCGCGCAAAGGCTGGGCGGGCGGCGGACCGGCCGCTGGATGGTGCCGAACGGCGAGGAGGTGCCGGTCTGGACGACGATCTGGAACGACTTCATCGAGACGGACGCCTACCGGAATCACGCCGGTGCGCCGAGCGGGTAGCATTCGCCGCTTTGCCCCGCTAAGTCCGCCCGCAATGTCCGAAAGACCCGATTACAGAGCGACCGTCTTCCTGCCGAAGACGGACTTCCCGATGAAGGCCGGCCTCGCGCAGAAGGAGCCGGCGATCCTCGCCCGCTGGGCGGAGGAGGGGCTCTACGCGCGCCTGCGCGAGGCCCGCGCCGGGCGGGAGCGCTTCATCCTCCACGACGGCCCGCCTTACGCCAACGGAGACATCCATATCGGCCATGCGATGATGAAGACGATCAAGGATTTCATCATCCGCTCGCAGTCGCTGCTGGGCAAGGACGCGCCCTTCATCCCGGGCTGGGACTGCCATGGGC
>JBKJZJ010000304.1:0-39816 GCA_046715355.1 Allosphingosinicella sp.
GGCGCTCGACACGCTGCGCACCGCGCTCGCCCACATCCTCGCCACGCGCGAGGGGCCCGCGCTTCGGCCCGGCTCGCGCTCCTACGCCCGCGCCTGGATCCGCGACGGGGCGATGATGTCGACCGCCCTGCTTCGCATGGGCCTCGATCGGCCGGCGATCGACTTCCTCGAATATTATGCGCCCTTCCAATATCCAAACGGCAAGGTGCCCTGCTGCGTCGATGCGCGCGGCGCCGATCCGGTGCCCGAGCATGACAGCCATGGCGAGTTCATCCACCTGGTCGCGCAGGCCCATCGTTATGCGCCGGACACGGAGCGGCTCCGCCGCCTGTGGCCGCGCGTCCGCGCCGCAGCCGACCATATCGAGTCTCTGCTTCAAACCACGCGGATTCCCGCCAACCGCGACGGTCGCAACGCGCCGCTCTACGGGCTGCTGCCGCCCTCGATCAGCCACGAAGGCTATTCGGCGCGGCCCGCTTATTCCTATTGGGACGATTTCTGGGCGCTGACCGGCTTGCGCGATGCCGCGGACCTCGCCCGCGCGCTCGGGCGGGAGGAGGATGTGCGGCTGCTCGAGCTCCGCGCGCAGATTTTCTTCGCCGAATTGCGCGCGTCGATCGCCGCCGCGCGCCGGGTCCACGCTATCGCCTTCATCCCGGGCGCGGCCGATCTCGGCGATTTCGATGCGACCTCCACCACGGTCGCGCTGGCGCCCGCCGGGCTTCAGCATCTGCTCCCCGCCGAGGCGCTCATCGCCACCTTCGAGCGTTACTGGCGCGAGTTCACGGCCCGCCGCGACGGGCGCCGCGCCTGGGACGCCTACACCCCCTATGAGTGGCGCAATGTCGGCGCCTTCGTCCGGCTCGGCTGGCGCGACCGGGTCGCCGGACTGTTCGATTATTTCATGGCCGATCGCCGCCCCGCCGGCTGGAACCAGTGGGCCGAGGTGATCGGCCGCGCGCCGCGCGAACCGCGCTTCATCGGCGACATGCCGCATGGCTGGGTCGCATCCGATTATATCAACGCCTTGCTCGACATGATCGCCTACGAGCGGGCGCGCGACCGGGCGCTGGTGCTCGGCGCCGGCATTCCCGAGGCCTGGCTCGCCGGCGACGGCATTTCGGTGGCGCGGCTGCGGACGCCCTACGGCCTGCTCAGCTACAGCCTGCGCGCGCAAGGCCGCCGCCTGCGCATCCAATACCGGCTCGAAGGCCGCGCCCCGCCCGGCGGCCTCGTCCTCGGCCTCGGCACGGAGCACCGGCTCCCCGGCCTCAGCGGGGCTGCGGTGCTGCCGCGATGAGACGATTTCGCCTCTTCCCTAATCATCCCCACGGAGTTCATCGCTCATGACCGAAAGCTACCAGTTCCCCGAGGGCTTTCTGTGGGGTAGCGCGACCTCCGCCTATCAGATCGAGGGTTCGCCGCTCGCCGACGGCGCCGGCCCCAGCATCTGGCAGCGCTTCACCCATACGCCCGGCATGACCGCGGGCGGCGACACCGGCGATATCGCCTGCGATCATTACAACCGCTATCGCGACGACATCGCGCTGATGGCCTCGCTCGGCCTCAAGGCCTATCGGTTCAGCATCGCCTGGGGACGCGTGCTTCCGGAAGGGACGGGGGCCGTCAACGCCGCCGGGCTCGATTTCTACGACCGGCTGGTCGACGCCCTGCTCGAACGGGGGATCGAGCCGCTTCCCACCCTCTATCACTGGGACCTGCCGGCCGCGCTCGACGATCGCGGCGGCTGGCTCAACCCGGACATCGCGTCCTGGTTCGCCGATTATGGCGAGATCCTGTTCCGCAAGCTCGACGGCCGCGTCAAACGCTGGGCGACGCTGAACGAGCCCTGGGTGGTGACCGACGGCGGCTATCTCCACGGCGCGCTCGCCCCCGGCCATCGCAGCCTCTACGAGCCGCCGATCGCCTCCAGGAACCTGATGCGGGCGCATGGCAGCGCGGTGCAGCGCTACCGGGCGGTCGGCGCCCACGAAATCGGCCTGGTCGTCAATCTCGAGCCCAAATATCCGGCCTCCGGCAGCGACGCCGACCGCGCCGCCGCCGAGCGCTCCGCCGCTTATATGAACCGCCAATATCTCGATCCCGCTTACGGCCTCGGCTGCCCGGCGGAAATGGAGGCCATTTTCGGCGACGCCTGGCGGGACTGGAGCGAGGCCGATCTCGCGCTCGCCGCCCAGCCGACCGACTGGCTCGGCGTCAATTACTATACGCGCGGGGTGATGAAGCACGATCCGAGCTGCTGGCCCGTCGGCGCCGGCTATGCGCGCCAGCCCAACGCCACCTACAGCGAGACCGGCTGGGAGGTCTACGAGAACGGCCTCACCGACACCTTGCTCTGGGTGAAGGAGCGCTACGGTAACCCTCCCGTGACGATCACGGAGAACGGCGCGGCCTTTTTCGATCCGCCCAAGGCGCAGGATGGGCGCCTGCCCGATCCCCTGCGGGTCGATTATCTCCATCGGCACCTGCGCGCCGTCCACGCCGCCATCGCCGCCGGCGCCGACATACGCGGCTATATGGCTTGGTCGCTGCTCGACAATCTCGAATGGTCGCTCGGCTTTTCCAAGCGGTTCGGCATCGTCCATGTCGATTTCGAAACCCAGGAGCGCACGCCCAAGGACAGTGGCTTATTCTACGCTAAAGTCATCGCCAGCAACGGCGGCGCGCTTCGGGACGATCCTGGCCCTGTTGGCTAGGCGGTGAGCCGCGGATCGTAAGGCGCGGTTCTGGGCGGACAGCAACATCCATCGGCGAACGCCCGCTGCCGAAACGACCCACATTGGACGTTCACTGGTCAGATCACCACGAAGTCGCTGGCGCTCAGCACCGGTGCGCCCTGCAAGGTCGCGAACAGGATTGCGGCGTCTATCAGCTCTAGCCGAACAGGGCCTCGTGCCGTTCGCAGATCGCGGGCCAGAGCGTCGCGACCTCCGGCACGTCGAGGCCGAAGCGGGTCAGCAGGGTGTCGACCAGGGTCCCGGCATCCTCGATCAGCAATTCCTCATGGCGCTCGGCCCGGCTCAACGTGAGCACGCGGCCGCGCAGCGAGGCGTGGCTGTCGCCGGCGCGGCGCTGGGCGACGAGGTTGAGGACGAAGGGCGAGTCCGGGTCGGTCTGCAGCCGCGCCTGCTGGCGGGCGAGCAGGGCCGGGTCGGCGGGGTCGGCGCGGAAGTCGAAGCTGAACGGCCGGCCGCGGATCCATTCCTCGTAGCGCCAATAGCCGCCGTCGATCCTCGCCAGGCTGAGATCGTAGGGCGCGTGGCGATGCCTTGCCGGCGCCAGCGCGATCGGCTCGGCGAGGCTGCCGCCGAAGCCGGCGTCGACCAACCAGGGGCGATCGAGGGTGACGACGAGCGCGAGATGGTTGCCGAGCACGATGTCGCCCGACTCCACCCGCATGACGCCCCCGGCAACGCGCATCACCTCGAAGCCGATCGCCTCCAGCGCCCAGCCGAGCAGGCCGTTCTGCTCGTAGCACCAGCCGCCGCGGCGGCGCTCGACCAGCTTGGCGAATATCTCGGGCAGGTCGCCGGTGATCGGCCGGCCGAGCTGGACGTCGAGATTCTCGAACGGGATCGAGGCGGCGTGCGCGCGCATGATCGCGGCGAGCGTGTCGCTGTCGGGCGCGACCGGACCGGCATGGCCGATCCGCGCGAGATAGGCGGCGAGATCCATGAAGCGGGCATACAATAGGCGGCGGACCTTGCCATCCCGGAGCCGGCGCTCACGCGCGCATGACGTGCGCGCGCACGCACGAATCTGGGGAGAAGCGCGGCACCGGTGCTGAAACGCGGACCGAAATGCGCGTCAGCGTGAATACCGTAGTAACCGCAGTTCGTTAACCTTCTCGCGCTAAGCGGCTCACTGAAAGGTGCCCGTCTATGCGCGATATGAGGTTAATGCCTGTCCGCGGAAATGCGAAGCGCGCGCTCCGCCTCCGCCTGTGCGCGACCGCGGTCGCGGCCGGCGCTTTGTTCGCCGCCGCGCCGGCTCATGCGGCGGGCACGCCCGCGGGCACGGTGATCAACAACAGCGCCACCGCGACCTACGATCTGCCGGGCGGCGGCCAGACCACGGTCACCTCCAACATCGTCAGCCTGACCGTCGACGAGCTGCTCGACGTCAGCGTCGCCTCGGCCGACGGCGGCGACGTTTCGACCGTGCCGGCGGCGGTCAACCAGGTGCTGACCTTCCGCGTCACCAATGCCGGCAATGGCAGCGAGGCCTTCGTGCTGACCGCGCGCGACAATGCCGGCGGCGACGATTTCGACCCGGCGGCGACGTCGATCGTGCTCGATTCGAACGGCAACGGCGTCTACGATCCCGGCCTCGACACGCTCTACGTGCCCGGCTCCAACAATCCGGTGCTGGCGCCCGACGATTCGATCGTCGTGTTCGTCCTCTCCTCGATCCCCGCGAGCGCGAGCAACGGCCAGCGCGGCCGCGTCGATCTGGTCGCGGTCGCCGCGACCGGCTCAGGCGCGCCGGGCACCAGCTTCGCTGGCCAGGGCCAGGGCGGCGGCGACGCCGTCGTCGGCGCGACCGGCGCCGATGCCGAGGATGACGGCTATTATGTGGTCCAGGCCGCGTCGGTGGCGTTCGTGAAGAGCGCCGTCGTCGCCGATCCGTTCGGCGGCGCGACCCAGGTGCCCGGATCGATCGTCACCTATAGCCTGGTCGCCACGGTCGGCGGCTCGGGCAGCCTCGCCAATCTGCGCATCGCCGACGCGATCCCCGCCGGCTCGACCTACCGGCCCGGCACGATCACGCTCGAAGGCTCGGGGCTCAGCGACGCCGCCGATGCCGATGCGGGAGAATTTACCGGGTCGGGCATCGCCGTCCGCCTCGGCACCGTCGCCGCGGGGGCAACCCGCACCGTCACTTTTCAAGTCGCGATCGACTGAAGGAGCTAAGAAAATGAAGTTTTTGCTGATCCTGCTTGCCCTCCTGCTGCCTTCGGCGGCGCTGGCGCAGAACCAGGTCGCTCTGAACAGCGAAGTGTTCGTCGAACGCGCGGTCCGCAACGCCGACGGCACGTCGCGGGTCGCGCTCGAAACGCCCGGCGTGGTCACGCCCGGCGACCCGCTCGTCTTCGTGCTGCGCTACCGCAACAACGGGGCGGCGCCGGCGGCGGATTTCGTCGTCACCAACCCTATTCCTGATTCGGTTAGCTTTTCTGGCACAGAAAGTGCCGGAGCGGTTTATTCCGTCGACGGGGGCAGGAGCTGGGGCGCGCTTGCCGAGCTCAGCGTGCGCAATGCCGACGGCAGCAGCCGGCCGGCCGCTTTGGCGGACGTGACCCACGTCCGATGGCGGCTCGCCCAGGCGATCCCCGCCGGCGCTGAAGGAGAACTCAGATTCAGAGGCGTTGTAAAATAGACCTCTAACCCGCGGAGCAGCGCCAGCGGGGGTGGGAACGGCGCTGTCAATCGACCAGAAACGGACCAGAACCATGAAAACCTTTGTGCGCTATGGCGCGACGGCGAGCTTGCTCGCCTTCGTGGCGGGGACGGCATCGCCCGCCTTCGCGGCCGGCACCCCTGCCGGTTCCACTATCACCAACAACGTCTCCGTAGCCTATCAGGTCGGCGGCGTTTCCCAGACCGGCCTCACTGCCAGCAACAGCTTCACGGTCGACCGCAAGGTCAACTTCACTGTGGTGGAGGACGGCAACTCGACGACGACGGTTTCGCCCGGCCAGCTGGCCGCGGTGACGGCCTTCGTCGTCACCAACACCTCGAACGCTCCGCTCGATTTCGCCCTGGCGGCGAGCAATCGCGCGGGGGGAACCGCGGCACATGGCGGCACGGATAATTTCGACGTGTCCAACCTGCGCCTCTTCGCGGACACCAACGGCAACGGCGCCTACGATCCGGGTACCGATTTGGCGATAGCCTATCTGGATCAGATTGCCGCCGATGCCAATAACAGGGTGTTCGTCGTCGTCGACGTTCCGCTCGGCCGTTCCACCGGCGACGTCGCCGGCGTCCGGCTGACCGGCACCGCGGCGGAAGCCACGGCCGCCGGCTCGCTCGGAGCGGTCGTCACCCAGACCGCCGGCGCCAATACCGCCGGTGTCGATACCGTGTTCGCCGACACCACGGATGCCGACGGCAACATAGCGCGCGACGGCATCCACTTCGACGAGGACGATTATACCATCCTCGCCGCCGCGCTGACCGCGACCAAGTCCAGCCGGGTGATCAGCGATCCGCTGAACGGCACGACCAACCCCAAGATGATTCCGGGCGCGGTCGTGGAATATTGCATCACCGTGGCCAATGGCTCCGGTGGCGCAGCTGCCGCCAATGTCGCCATTTCGGACACTTTGCCCGCGGCGACGGCCTACGAAGCCACGTTCGGCGTCAAGGTCGATGGCACGGTAACAGGCGGCGTGTGCAATGCCGATGGCGCAATCGCCGGGTCGCATGCGGCCGGCGTAGTCAGCGGCACGATTCCGAGCATCGCGGCGGGCGATACCCGTACCGTGCTGTTCCGCGTCACGATCAACTAGGCGTGGAGAAGGAGAGCGGGCGCATGTCCGCGACCCTTTTCGGATCGATATGAAATCCCGAGCTCATCTTCTCGGGGCGACCCTGCTCGCCTTCCTGGCGTCGCTGCTTCTCGCGGCGCCAGCGAAGGCGGGCGCGCCCGCGACGCGCACGGTCAGCAATGTCGCAACCATTTCCTGGGATGCCGGCGGCCAGCAGGTCGAGCTCCCCTCCAACCGCGTCGACATCGACGTGGTCCCTCCGCCTTCTCCCGTCGTCCTCGACACGCTACGGCTGACGGATACCCAATTTCCCCCCGCCTTGCTCGCCGGCACCTGCAGTGCCGCCGCCGCGCAGGCGCAAGGCGGAGCGCCGCAGGGCCCCGCGCCCCCGCCGCTCGCTTCGCTCGGCATGATCGCCACCAGCGAGCTCCAGGCCGGCCGGCCGATCATCCTCGCGCTCGACCGGCCTTCCTCAAATCTCAATAGCCAGGCGATCGAGACGATCACCGTCACGGTGGAAACCGATCAGGGCGACCGCGAGCAGATCCTCCTCATCGAAACCGCCGCCGACAGCGGCCGCTTCATCGGCATCGTGCTGACCACGACCGGCCCGCCGCTCTCCGGCGACTGCCGCTTCTCGGTGCAGGCGGATCACGCCCTCGTGCTTACGCTCAGCGACACGCCTGGCGGTCCGCCGGTCGCCGAGAAGCGGGTGACGATCCTCATCGATCCCTTCGGCATCGCCTTCGACAGCCGCGACGGCACGCCGGTGTCGGAGGTCCGCATCACTCTCATCGATGTCGCCACCGGACTGCCGGCCCAGGTGTTCGGCGACGACGGCATATCGAGCTATCCCTCGACGGTCGTCACCGGCCAGAGCGTCACCGATTCGGGGGGCATGCGCTACGACTATCCGGCGGGCGACTACCGCTTCCCGCTGGTGCGGGCGGGCCGCTACCGGCTCGTCGTCCAGCCGATCGCGCCTTATGTGGCACCCTCGAGCGCGACCGCGGCCGATCTTGCCGGCCTTCGACGACCTGACGGGCTGCCCTTCACCATCGTCGCCGGATCCTATGGCGGCGAGCTCGTGCTCGCGGGAACCGGGGCGGTGCGAATAGACATTCCGCTCGACCGGCCGGTCACGCCGATCGTGCTCAGCAAGACCGCGTCGCGCCCCGAGGCCGAGGCGGGCGATCTCGTCCAGTACCGGCTGGTGGTGCGCAATCCTGACCCGCTCGGGGCCACCGGCGAGCTGCGAATCAGCGACCGAATCCCGCATCAGATGCGCTTTAGAACCAAATCGGCTCGTTTAGATGGGATTAGTGTACCAGAACCTGTCTCCGGCCCCGACGGCGTGCTCACCTTCACGCTACCGTCGATCGCGGCGGGTGGGCAAGCCGTGCTGACCTACGTGCTCGAGGTTCGGCCTGACGCGCGCCGCGGCGATGCGCTCAACCGTGCCCAGGCCGCCGGCCCGCGCGGCAATGTCAGCAACTTCGCCGACGCTTTGGTGCGGATCCGCCGCGAGACCATTCTCGACCGGATGACGATCATTGGCCGCGTCGTCGACGGCGGCTGCGGCGTCGATCCCAGGCCCCGGCCCGGCATAGGCGGCGTCCGCGTGATGCTCGAGGACGGCAGCTATGCGGTCACCGACGCCAACGGCCTCTACCATTTCGAAGGCGTGATGCCGGGCACCCACGTCGTCCAGCTCGACGACGCGACCCTGCCCGCCGACCGCGCGGCGGTCGATTGCTCGCGCAACGTCCGCTCGGGCGGCCGCGCCTTCTCGCGCTTCGTCTCGGGGCAGGGCGGCGCGCTGATGCGCGTCGATTTCCACGCCGAACAGGCCGCGCCGCGCGCCAATGCCGTGCGCCGCACCGCCGAACGGCCGCCGCCGGCCGGCGACGCGGCGGCCGCCGGCGCCGAGCAGGACTGGCTGACCGGCCAGGAGCCGGGCCTCGCCTGGCTGTTCCCGGCGGTCGACCACAATCCGCGCGCGCCCGTCGTGCGCGTCGCGATCAAGCATGCGCCAGGGCAGAGCGTGCGCCTGCTCAACGGCGGCCGTCCCGTCGATCCGATCGCCTTCGAAGGAACCAGGGTCAACGAAGCCGGCACCGTCGCGGTCAGCCTCTGGCGCGGCATCCCGATCGAGGACCGGACGACCAGGCTCACCGCCGAGATCCGCGACGCGAACGGCGCCGTGGTGACCATCCTGAGCCGGCCTGTGACCTTCTCGAACGTCGCGGTCCGCGCCGAGCTCGTGCGCTCGCGATCCCTGCTGGTGGCCGACGGCGTCACCAGGCCGGTGCTCGCGCTGCGCCTGACCGACAGCGAAGGCCGCCCGGTCCATCACGGCCTGGCCGGCGATTTCGAAGTGCCCGCGCCTTATTATCCCGCGGTCGAGGCCGACGCGCAGCAGGCGCGCCAGCTCGCCGGCCTCGAGCGCGCGCGCCCGGTCTGGCACGTCGAGGGCGAGGACGGCATCGCTTATCTCGAGCTCGAGCCGACCACGGCCTCGGGCACCGTTACGCTGCGCTTCGCCTTCCGCGACGGCGAGCTGGTCCGCGAGCAACGGGTGGAGGCCTGGCTCGACCCCGGCGAGCGCCCCTGGACGATCGTCGGCCTCGCGGAGGGGACGATCGGCTTCAACCGGCTCGACCGCAATCTCGAGGCGCTGAGCGGGGAGAGCGACAATGTCGTCGTCGATGGCCGGCTCGCGCTCTACGCGCGTGGCCGCATCCTCGGCCGCTGGCTGATGACGCTCGCTTATGACAGCGACCGACGGGAATCGGAGACGCGCTTCGGCGGCGTCATCGACCCGACCGCTTATTATACCGTCTATGCCGACCGCTCCGAGCGCCGCTACGAGGCCGCGTCGGTGCGCCGGCTGTATCTGAGGCTCGAGCGGCCGCAATTCTACGCCCTGTTCGGCGATTACGACACCGGCATCGACGAGCCCGAGCTCGCCCGCTACGTCCGCTCGATGAACGGCCTCAAGGCCGAATATCGAAGCGATCGCGTGTCGGCGACCGCCTTCGCCTCCGACACGCCGAACCGCCACCGCCGCGACGAGATCCAGGGCAACGGCCTCACCGGGCCCTATGCGCTGCGCAGCCGCAACCTGATCGCCAATTCCGAGCGGGTGACCCTCGAAATCCGCGACCGGCTCCATTCGGAGCGGATCGTCGAGAGCCGGCTGCTCACCCGCCACATCGATTACGACGTGGATTATGCCGCCGGCACGCTGCGCTTCCGCGAGCCGATCCTCAGCCGCTCGGCGAGCCTCGATCCGCAGTTCATCGTCGCCGATTACGAGGTGGACGGGGTCGCCGCGCGCGAGCTCAACGCCGGCGCCCGCATCGCGTGGCGCAGCGCCGACCAGAGGCTGCAGGTCGCCGCCACCGCGATCCACGACAATGACGGCACCGCCCGCACCAATCTGGGCGGCGTCGACGTCCGCTTCCGGCCGACGCCGCGGACCGAGATCCGCGCCGAAGTCGCGGTCAGCGATACGCGCGCGACCGGGGGAGGCGGCGGCGGCAATGCGCCCGCGCAGGGCGGCACCGCCACGGCCTGGCAGGTCGAAGTCGAGCATCACGACCGCCGCTTCGACATCCTCGCTTACGCCCGCGAACGCGAGGGCGGCTTCGGCGTGGGGCAGCTCAACGCTTCGGAAAACGGCACCAGGAAGATCGGCATCGACGGGCGCGCGCGGATCACCGACACCTTGTCGCTGACCGGCAGCGCCTGGACCGAGGAATATCTCAATAGCGACGCCCGCCGGATCGCCGGCCGCGCGCTCCTCGAATATCGCGGCCGCGACTTTTCGGCGCGCGCCGGCCTCACCATCGCCGACGACCGCCTCGCCGACGGCCGCGAAGCGCGCTCGCAGATCCTGCAGCTCGGCGCGACCCGGCGCTTCTTCAACAACCGGCTGGAGCTCGACGCGCAAAGCGAGCTGCCGATCGGCGGCCGCGACGACAGCATCGACTTTCCGGCGCGACACCGGCTGTCGGCGCGCTTCGCGGTCAGCCGCAGCGTCGCGCTGATCGGCTCCTACGAGATCGCGGACGGCGCTAAGATCGACGCCCGCACCGCGCGGCTCGGCTTCGAGCTCGCGCCCTGGGCCGGCGCGCGCATCGCGCTGACCGGCAATGTCCAGGACATCGCCGAATATGGCCCGCGCAGCTTCGCCGCCTTCGGCCTGTCGCAATCCCTGGTGCTGTCGGAGCGCTGGTCGGTCGATTTCACCGTCGACGGCAACCGCACGCTCGGCGGCGTCGATCCGGCGCGCGTGCTCAATCCGCTGCATCCGGTGGCGAGCGGCGGCTTCGTCGGCGACGGCGCCACTTTGACCGAGGATTTCACCGCGATCACCGCGGGCGCGACCTACCGCGCCGGCCGCTGGAGCCTCACCGGCCGCGCCGAATATCGCGCCGGCGACCGAGAGGACCGCTACGGCGCGACCTTCGCGGCGCTGCGCCAGATCGGCGAGGGCCGCGCGGTGGGCGGCGCGCTCAACTGGTTCACCGCCGAAGCGCCGGGCGGCGCGCGCACGCGAACCGCGAACCTGCAGCTGACCTGGGCGCACCGCCCGACGGGGAGCGCGTTCTCCTTCCTCGACAAGTTCGAGCTGCGCGAGGACATGGTGCGCGGCGCCGTCGCCGGCGTGCCGGGGCCGATCGGATCGCCCTTCACCATCACCGGCGATGCCCGCTCGCGGCGAATCGTCAATTCGCTGGCGGTCAATTATTCGCCTTATGGCGGCGAGGATCGCTATTTCGGCCGCACCGAGCTTTCGCTCTTCTGGGGGACGCGCTACGTCTCCGAGCGCGTGAGCGGGGACGACATCAAGGGCTGGAGCAACGTGGTGGGGGCCGATATCCGGTTCGATCTCAACGACATCGTTCAGGTCGGCGCGGCCGGCACGGTGCGCCAGGGCGTCGGCGGCCGCTCCTATTCCTTCTCCGGCGGCCCGAGCGTCGGCATCCGCCCGTTCGAAAATGGCTGGCTGACCGTGGGCTGGAACGTGGTCGGCTTCCACGACCGCGATTTCGAGCAGGACCGATATACGAGGAGCGGCCCTTACGTGACGATGCGCATCAAGTTCGATCAATTCAGTCTGGCCGGGCTCGGCCTGGGGCGGAGGCGATGATGCGCGCGCTCTCCTTCCTGACCGCCTTGTCGCTGCTGGCCATCGGCCTGCCGGCCCATGCCGCCTGCGATGCGAACAACACCTATAGCTTCGCCTTCCAAAGCGTGGCCGATGCGTCGCTAACCTATGGGAACACTTACACCTATACTGCAGTGAACCCACTTGGTGCGACGCGCGCTTTCACCTTCCGTGCCGTCAACAATGGCTTGAGCTCGATTCAGGTGAACGGGGACAATATGCCCCAGATCAGCAACGACCTCACCAGCGGCACTGGCGGCAAGACTTTCCAGATTGGCGGCATCTTCCCCCAGCGCACCGCGAACATCACCTCCAACACCCGGACCATCCGGCTGACCATCGCGTTCGCGACGCCGGTTCGCGACATCATCGTCAACGGCCACGACGCCGACTTCACCAACAACCAGTTTCGGGATTGG
Organism: Allosphingosinicella sp.; assembly: GCA_046715355.1. Taxonomy (GTDB): domain Bacteria; phylum Pseudomonadota; class Alphaproteobacteria; order Sphingomonadales; family Sphingomonadaceae; genus Allosphingosinicella. The sequence continues at coordinate 12,110 of JBKJZJ010000304.1, forward strand.
GTGCATGTCACCGGCAGTGACGGCACCTCGAACTTCGTGCCGGCGCTTTCCGCTCCGGCCGGGAACAATAACGGCGCCGGCGCGCGCACGGCGGCGGGCTCATCGGTCAATTTCGGGGCCGACAACGCCCCCTTCGTCCTCACCAGCAACGAGGGCGTAGGGATCAGCGGAAGCGCCGATCAGAACGTGACCACGGGCGACATCGTCATGACCTTCCCGCAGCCGGTGACCTCGGTCACGATCAGCTACGGAAACTTCCCGCTTCAGGTGGGCGAATTGTCCACCGGCCAGCAGCGCTTCGGCTTTTCGCAAGTGCGCTTCTGCCCGATGCCCTCGCTCGCGATCGCGAAGACCTCGGCGCCTTATATCACCACGGCCGGATCACCGGATAGGTTCAACGCGCCCGGCTCGGACGTCGCTTATACGCTCACCGTAACCAACAGCGGCGGCAGCCCCGTGGACGTCAGCAGCCTGGTGCTGACCGACGTGCTGCCCGCGAACGTCACCTTCTACAACGGCGACTACAACCCCGCCGTGCCGGGCATGGGGCCGTTCGAGCTGACCGCCGGTTCGAGCGGCGTCACTTTGCCCGCGGGCGGCCGCGCTTATTCCAACAATAACGGCGCCACCTATGTCTATGTGCCGGCGGCCGGCTACGACGCAAATGTCGACGCGGTCCGGCTGACGCCCTCGGGGAGCATGGCCGCCAATTCGAGCTTCACCATCCGCTTTCGGGCGCGGATCAACTAGCGCCTCGCGCGGCGGATCACGCTTTATCACGCTTAATGGCAGGGAACAGGGCTTACAGTAATACCAAACAATTGTGGAAGATCATCGAGAGGGAACGGGCCGGCCGGCTGGTCGAACCGTGGGGCGAGGAGTTAAATTTCATGCAGGTTACAGCAAGGGTCGAGCATTGGTCCGGCGACGACAGCCGCCGCGAGCAAAGACATCGCGCAAATACCATGGCGACGGTCCGCCAGCTCAAGCAGCCCAGCGAAATGATCCACGTGGTGGACATTTCCGCACTGGGCTGCGGGTTCCGCTCGCGCTGGCCCTTCTTCGCCGGCGCCCGCGTCTGGCTGGGGCTGCCCGGCCTCGAATCCTGGCCGGCCACCGTCGTCTGGTTCGAGGAGGGCAAAGGCGGGCTCCGCTTCGAGCGCCCGCTCCACCCGCTCGTCGCCCAGCGCTTCGCGGCGATGTAGGGCAGAGCGCCCGCTTCGGCCCTGGCCGGATGATATTCGCGCCTGGCCAATGCGGAAATGCGTTCCGCTAGTGCCCATCCGGGAGGAACCGCCCGCCGGGCGGGCGGTTTTCCCGCGATGGAGGACCGGATGCGAAGCGCGAGGGAAGCACAAAGCGAGCGCGGCAAGCGGGCAGCGTTCGATCGCAGGACCGGCGAGGTCTCGGGCAGCGGTTCGGGCGCCGGAAACACCCCCGGCGGCGGCGAAGACTATGACAGCGACCTTGGCGAGGAGGTGCTCGCCAAGGGCATGCAGGGTCCCCGTGCCGGCGGGCGCGCCGGCCGCCGATGATCGCCAAGCTGTTGCTCAAGCTGCGTGCCCGCGACGAGGTCAGCGCCGCGGAGGAGCAAGCGTTGCGCGCGGCCATCGCCGAGGAGCGCGATCATCCGGCCGACCGAACCCTGATCCGCGAGAATCAGGAGCTCAACGCCTCGACCCTGCTCGTCGAGGGGCTGGTGTGCCGCCATAAGGATCTGCGCAACGGCGGCCGCCAGATCACGGCGCTGCACGTATCGGGAGACTTCGTCGACCTGCACGGCTTCACCTTGAAGCGGCTCGACCACAATATCATGACGCTGACGCCGTGTCGGGTCGCGCTGGTCCCGCATGCGCGGCTCACCGAGATCACCGAGACGCTGCCGCATCTGACCCGGCTGTTGTGGCTGTCGACCACACTCGACGCGGCGATCCAGCGCGAATGGGAATTGTCGCTCGGCCGGCGGACGGCGCTGGCCAAGGCGGCGCATTTGTTCTGCGAATTGCGGGTCCGGCTGGGCCTGATCGGGCTGGCGGAGGAGGCCGGCTACGCCTTGCCGCTCACCCAGGCCGAGCTTGGCGAATGCCTCGGCCTCACCGCGGTCAACGTCAACCGGACCCTGCGCGAATTGCGCGAGCGCGGCCTGATGGAGTTTCGCGGGCATGAAGTCAGCATCCTCGATCGGGCCGGGCTCGAGCGGATCGCCGAGTTCAAGGACAATTATCTCTATCTCGAGAAACGCCCACGCTGAACGCCCCCGCCGACCTGGCCGGGACTGATCCAGTTTAGCCATTTGAATCAGGAACAAAGCGCACGCCCTGGCGCTTAATCGCGAAGTCCACACCAACGGAATCCCGATAAATGGCAACCTTACCCGATCCCGGCGGCAGGCCCTTTGCGTCCCAGTTCCTTTGCGACGACTTCCAGCGCGGGCTCGCGCGGTGGAACCGCCGGCGGCTGGCGCCGGGCCTGCCGAGCGAGGATTGGCGGCTGATCCTCGACGCCGACGTCAGGATGCTGCGGCTCGAAGGCGCGTTCCTCGAGGAGCTGCGCGCCGAGATCGCCGAGGAGGCCGAGGCGGCGCCGCGTGATCCCGCCGGCTTCGTCGCCTGGTTCGAGGGCCTGAGCGAAACCGGGCCGGGGCAAGGCGATCCGCTCTTTCCCTGGCTCGCGGAAAGCGCGAGCCTCGACGGGATGCGCTGGTTCCTGACCCAGGAAGCGGCCGGCGAGGCCGGCTTCGAGGATCTCGTCGCTTATGCCCAGGTCAAGCTGCCGGCCCGCGCCAAGCTCGAGCTGGCACGCAATTATTGGGATGAGATGGGCCGCGGCAACCCCAAGGGCATGCACGGGCCGATGCTCGATCTTCTGGTCGAGGCGCTCGCGCTGGAGCCCGCCATAGACAGCACCGTCTGGGAGAGTCTCGCGCTCGCCAATGCGATGACGGCGATGGCGACGACGCGGCGCTACGCCTTTCACGCGGTCGGCGCGCTGGGCGCGATCGAGCTGACCGCGCCGGCCCGCGCTACCGCGACCTCCGCGGGCCTGAGGCGGCTCGGCATCAGCGGTAAGCAGCGCCATTATTTCGATCTTCACGCGGTGCTCGACGTCAAGCATAGCGAAGCCTGGAACCGCGAGGCGCTCGGGCCCCTGGTCGCGGAGGATCCGCGCCGCGCCAAGGCGATCGCGGAGGGCGCGCTGATCCGGCTCAAATGCGGCGCGCGCTGCTTCGAGCGCTACCGGCAAACGCTCTGGTGACCGAGTCCGACGGCGCGCTCGCCGAACTGCTGCGCCGGTTGCAGGCGCTGGACTATGATTTCGTCACGGTGACGCCGGCGACGCACGCCAGGATCGTCGCCCGGCCGGACAAATGGCGGGCCAGGGACCTGCGCGACATCTTCGGCTGGAGCCTGCCCTTCGCGCGCGCGGCGCTGCCGGCCGGGATCTTCGCCCTCCTGCAGCGCGCGGATGCGCTTGAGGAGAATGAGGCCGGCTACCGGAGCCGTCTGCGGGTCTCGCGCGTCGGCGCGCATCTCTTCCTCCATTCCGCTTATCCCACCGACGACAGCCAGGCGGTCTTCCTCGGCCCCGATACCTACCGCTTCGTCCGCTTCCTCGCGGCCGCGCTGGCGGAGCGGGGCCCGGTGACGCGGCTCGTCGACATGGGAGCGGGCAGCGGCGCCGGGGCGATCTGCGCGGCCGCCTGGCTGCCTGGCGCCAGGCTCACTCTGGTCGATTCCAATCCCGAGGCGCTCCGTCTCGCCCGGATCAACGCGGAAGCGGCCGGCGTCGCGGTCGAGACGGTGGAGGGCGGGTCGATCGACGCGATCGAAGGGGCATTCGACCTGCTCATCGCCAACCCGCCCTACGTGGTCGACACCGGCGGCCCGATCTATCGCGACGGCGGCGGCATGAACGGGGCCGCGCTGGCGCTCGAATGGACGCTGGCGGCGGCGCGCCGGCGCAGCGACGTCCTGCTCTATACGGGCGCCGCCATCGTGGACGGCGAAGACGCGCTCCGAACCGCGCTGGAGCGCGCGCTGCCGGCGCTGGGTTGCGCGCTTCGCTACGAGGAGATCGACCCCGATTTGTTCGGCGAGGAGCTGGACAAGCCCGCATATCGCAATGTGGAGCGGATCGCCGCCGTCGGCGCCGTCATTTCGGTCACAGATCCTTGAGCGGGCGGCCGGCGTCGGCGAGCGCGGCTTTGTCGACGATCGGCCCGTCGAGGATCAGCCGGCGGCCCTGCACATAGTCCTTGACCGCATTGACGCAGTCGAGCGCGATCACGCGGCCTTCGCGCAGATAGACCGCCGAGAAGCTGCGCGCCGCCGGGTCGCCGCGCAGGACGAGGTCGTCATGGCCCATATTGAGGCCGATCGTCTGCAGCTTGAGATCATATTGGTTCGACCAGAACCAGGGGAGCGCGGCGTAGGGCTCGGGCGCGCCGGCGATCGCCTTGGCGGCGACATTCGCCTGGTCGTGGGCGTTCTGCACCGATTCGAGCCGCACCCGCGCGCCGCCGGCGAAGCGGTTCTCGTGCGCCGCGCAATCGCCCACCGCATAGATTGCGGGGAGCGTGGTGCGGCAATATTCGTCGACATGGACGCCGTTGCCGGCCTTGGCGCCGGCGGCGACGAGCGGCCCGACCGCGGCCTCGATGCCGATCCCGGCGACGACGAGGCCGGCGGGCACGATCTCCCCGCCGGCCAGGCGCACGCCGCCTTCGACGATGGCCTCGACGGCGACCCCGGTGCGCAGGTCGACGCCATAAGCGCGATGCTCGGCCTCGAAGAAGAAAGAGACCGGCGCGCCCGCGACCCGGGCCAGCACGCGGTCCAGCGCCTCCAGGAGCACCACCTCGCGGCCGAGCTTGCGCAGCACCGCCGCCGCTTCGAGCCCGATATAGCCGCCGCCGATCACCGCGACGCGCTCCACCCCGGGGAGCGCGGCGAGCAGCCGGTCGGCATCGGCGCGCGAGCGGATCAGGTGCGCGCGCTCGCCGCCGGCGCAGGCGAGCCGCCTCGGCGTGCCGCCCGCCGCCCAGACCAGGCTGCCATAAGAGAGCGTCTCGCCGTCGCGCAGGCCGACGATCTTCGCGGCCGCGTCCACCGCCACGACCTCGCGCCCGAGCAGCAGCGCCACCTGCCGCTCCGCCCAGAAAGCGAGCGGGCGGATCAGCAGCCGCCCGAATTCCTTCTCGCCGGCCAGATAGTCCTTGGAGAGCGGCGGCCGCTCGTAGGGCGGATCGGGCTCGGCGCCGACGACGGCGACACTGCCGGCGAAGCCCTGCTGGCGAAGCGCGATCGCCGCCTGCGCGCCGCCATGGCCGCCGCCGACGATGAGGACGTCATAGCGCGTCATATTCTCTCCTGGCGGGCGAGCCGCGGATTTTTCAATTGCACGCCGCGCTCGCCGCCGCCACTGATGCCGCGATGCAGCATATGATCGACAGAGACGGGCTGAAGGTCGCCCAGCCGCTGGTCCGCTTCCTGGAAGAGGAAGCGCTGCCGGGGACAGGGGTCGCGTCCGACGCCTTCTGGCGCGGCGTCGCCGGCATCTTCGCGCGCTTCACGCCGGAGAATCGCGCCCTGCTCGCGGTCCGCGACGACCTCCAGGTCAGGATCGACGCCAGCCCCGGGCGGAGCGGCGACGCGCGCTTCCTGCGCGAGATCGGCTATCTCGCGGACGAGCCGCCGCCCTTCACGATCGGCCCCGGAAATGTCGACGACGAGGTGGCGCGGATCGCCGGGCCGCAGCTGGTCGTGCCGGTGCTCAACGCCCGCTTCCTGCTGAACGCCGCCAATGCCCGCTGGGGCAGCCTTTACGACGCGCTCTACGGCACCGACGCGCTGCCGGGCGCCGCCAAGGGCCCCGGCTACGATCCCGAGCGCGGCGCACAGGTGATCGCGCGGGCACGGGCGTTTCTCGAGGAGACGCTGCCGGGCTGGGAAAAGGCGCTCGACGGCGGCGGCCATCCCGCTTTGGTCGCGCGCAAGCATGGCGCCTTGCTCTTCCGCCATCACGGGCTGCACATCGAGCTGGTGATCGACCGCGCCCATCCGATCGGCCGCGACGATCCGCTCGGGCTCGCCGACGTCGTGCTGGAGGCGGCGCTTACCACCATCGTCGACCTCGAGGATTCGATTGCCGCGGTGGACGCGGACGACAAGGTCGCCGCCTATCGCAACTGGCTCGGCCTGATGAAGGGCGATCTCGAGGCCAGTTTCGACAAGGGCGGCCGGTCCGTCGCCCGCGCGCTCGCCCCGGACCGCGTCTACGGCGACCTGACCCTGCCCGGCCGCTCGCTCCTCTTCGTGCGCAATGTCGGCCATCTGATGACCAATCCGGCCGTGCGGCTCGCCGACGGGAGCGAGGCGCCGGAGGGAATCCTCGATGCGATCGTCACCAGCCTGATCGGCCTGCACGACCTCAATGGGCTCGGCCGCTACCGCAACAGCCGCGCCGGCTCGATCTACATCGTCAAGCCCAAGATGCACGGCCCCGACGAGGCCGCCTTCACGAACCGCCTGTTCGGCGCGGTCGAGGACCTGCTCGGCCTCGCGCCCAACACGATCAAGGTCGGGCTGATGGACGAGGAGCGGCGCACCTCGGCCAATCTCGCCGCCTGCATCCACGCGGTGAAAGACCGGATCGTCTTCATCAACACCGGCTTCCTCGACCGCACCGGCGACGAGATCCACACCTCGATGCGCGCCGGGCCGATGATTCCCAAGGGGGAGATGAAGGCGAGCGCCTGGATCGCCGCTTATGAGGCGCGCAACGTCGCGATCGGCCTCGCCTGCGGCTTTTCGGGCCGGGCGCAGATCGGCAAGGGGATGTGGGCGGCGCCGGATCTGATGGCCGACATGCTGACGCAGAAGATCGCCCACCCGCAAGCCGGCGCCGGCACCGCCTGGGTGCCGAGCCCGACCGCGGCGGTGCTGCACGCGCTCCATTATCATCAGGTCGACGTGTTCGCGCGGCAGGAGGCGCTGAAGGGCGTGCCGGTTCCCGCGCTCGACGACCTGCTTACCGTGCCGCTGGCGACGGGCCGCAACTGGACGCCCGAGGAAATCCGCGCCGAGCTCGACAATAATGCGCAGGGCATATTGGGCTATGTCGTGCGCTGGATCGATCAGGGAGTCGGCTGCTCCAAGGTGCCCGACATACGCGATGTCGGCCTGATGGAGGACCGCGCGACCCTGCGCATCTCCTCGCAGCATATCGCCAACTGGCTGATGCATGGCATCTGCACCGCGGAGGAGGTCGACGCAGCGCTCGCCCGCATGGCGGCGCGGGTCGACGCCCAGAACGCGCTCGACCCTCTCTACCGCGCGATGGCGGGCGAGGAGGAGACCAGCCTCGCCTTCCAGGCCGCCCGCGCCCTCGTCTTCGAAGGCGCCGCCCAGCCCAACGGCTATACCGAGCCGCTGTTGCACGCCTTCCGGCGGCGGGCGAAGGCAGAGAGCTAAAACGCAGGAACCTCCACCGTCACCGAACCGTCACATCTCTGTCACCGAACCTGCCGCATAGCGCTATACCTCGGCTTCCGGGGCATGGGGCCCGAGCGCGCCCGGGAGGAGATGACGGGATGATGAACGGCAACCTCCTTCTGGTCGAGGACGATCCCGCTTTGGCGGACCTGCTCAAATGGCATTTCGAGCGCGAGGATTTCAACGTCTCCCATACCGGCGACGGCGACGAGGCTCTGCTGCTCGCCGCCGAGACTCCCCCGGACATCATCCTGCTCGACTGGATGATCGAAGGCATATCGGGGCTCGAAGTCTGCCGCCGCGTGCGCCGCGCGCCCGAGACCGCCAACGTCCCGATCATCATGCTGACCGGGCGCGGCGAGGAGGCGGACCGGGTGCGCGGGCTCGAGACCGGCGCCGACGATTATGTCACCAAGCCCTTTTCCCCGCGCGAGCTGGTGGCGCGGGTGCGCGCGGTGCTGCGCCGCGTGCGGCCGGCGCTGGCGGGCGAACTGCTCAAGTTCGCCGATCTCGAAATGGACATCGTCAGCCACAAGGTGAAGCGCGCCGGCAAGACCATCCCATTGGGCCCGACCGAATTCCGGCTGCTGCGCCATTTTCTCGAACATCCGGGCCGCGTGTTCAGCCGGGCGCGGCTGCTCGATTCGGTCTGGGGCCGCGACCGCGACATCGAATTGCGCACCGTCGACGTCCACATCCGCCGCCTCCGGCAGGCGATCAACCTGGGCGGCAAGCCCGAACTGATCCGAACCGTCCGCTCGGCCGGCTATGCGCTCGACGACGACGGCGTCTAGCTCTAACGCTCGGGCATGGCCTATAGTCTGGATAGTCTGAGCCTCAGGGAGAAACGGCTGATTCAGGCGGCCGGGATCCTGATCATCCTGTTCCTGCTCTATTTGCTTTTCCTGCGCGGCGGCGCGGCGCCCGTCGCACCCATCACGCCGCCCGAGCCTCAGGCCATGCCTCAGCCCGCGCCGCCGCCGGTCGCCGCCATGCCCGTGCCGCCCCCTGCGCCGGTGGGGGACATTTCCGGCCTCAGGCTGCACGGCCTGCTCGCCAGCGGAGCGGTGATCGGTTTCGCCAACGGCCAGCAGCGGCTGGTCCTGGTCGGGCGAGAGGCCTTGCCCGGCCTGACGCTGCGGCGGATCGAGCAGAACCATGCCGTATTCGATTCGGTTGGCGGCGAGATGCGGCTCGGCTTCGACGGCCCGGTCCAGGCCGCGCCCGGCGCCGCTTCGTCCGCGCCCGCGCCCGGCACCTCCTCCGCCGAAGGGGCGCAGCGCGAGGAGACATTGCGCTACCGGCTCGGCCTCGCCCCGCGCCGCGCCGGCGGCCGCGTGACCGGCTTCACCGTCCGCTCGAACGTCGAGATGCCGGCGCTGGCGCGCGCCGGGATCCGGCCGGGCGACGTCATCACCGGGGTCAACGGCAGCGTCTTCGACGAGGAGCGGATGCAGGAGCTGGCCTGGCAGATCGCCAATTCGACGCGCATCGAATTCGAGGTCGAGCGCGGCGGCCAGCGCCTCCGCCTGGCGCTCTCCAGACGTTGAGAATGTGACTGTCCGGTTACCGCACGGCGTCTAATAAATGACGCTTAAGTTACGGAAAATAAACGTAGAATCATGCATCTCCTGTAACAAAACCATCATCCTCTCCCCCTAGCCCCGGCGCTGAAGGCGACTCCCGGCCGAGTCGCCCAACCACGTCTGCATAGGGGGTCTCCGCCATGTCCAAGCTGCGCGCGTTCCTGGTTCTCAGCTCCATCGCTCCGGCGGTCGCCGCCTGCTGGCCGACCGACATCGCTTCCCCCGGTGAGGGCGTGATCGTCGTCGGGACCCCCACACCGACCCCGACGCCCACGCCGACGCCGACGCCGGGCACCCCCGCCGCGTCCTGCCCGGCCGGCTATGTCGACCGCGGCGTCGTCGGCGCGCGCCGCGCCTGCGAGCTGCCGCCGCGCTTCACCGTGGACACCACTCTCCAGAATTTGCCCGGCGTCGCTTATTCGATCGCCGGGCCGGTCAATGTCGGCACCGACATCGGCGGCGACGGCACCGCGGCGGGCGGCCAGCAGGTCACTCTCACCATCCAGGCGGGCACCTTGCTCTTCGCCTCGGCGGGCAACGATTATCTCGTCGTCAACCGCGGCTCGCGCCTGAACGCGATCGGCACCGCGGCCGCGCCGATCATCTTCACCGCGCGGGGCAATCTCGAAGGCACGGTCACCGATACCAGCCAGGGCCTGTGGGGCGGCATCATCCTGCTGGGCCGCGCGCCGATCAGCGACAGCAACACCGCGGTTGCCGGCGGCTCCGTCAATTGCCAGCAGGTGATCGAGGGCACCACCAGCGCGCTCTACGGCGGCGCAACCGCCACCGACAATTCGGGCACGCTGCAATATGTCCAGATCCGCTATTCGGGTTTCGCGATCGCGCCGGGCAACGAGCTGCAGGGGCTGACATTGGGCGGCGTCGGCAATGCGACGACGATCGACCATATCCAGGTCCACAACAGCTCGGACGACGGCATCGAGATTTTCGGCGGCCGGGTGAACCTCAAGCACCTCGTCGTCACCGGCGCCGACGACGACAATCTCGACACCGACCTTGGCTATCGCGGCACCATCCAGTTCGTGATCAGCGTGCAGAAGCCCACGGGCGACGGCGACTCGGTGATCGAAGCCGATTCGAACGGCAATGAGGACGCGTTGCCGCGCCAATATACGCGCGTCTCCAATCTGACCGCGATCCAGAATCACAATGGCTCGGGCGGCAACGCCATGTTGATGCGCGGCGGCACCGATTATGCGCTGCTGAACAGCGTCATCGTCAGCACCGCGGCCTGCCTCGATATCGACGAGACCGGCGGCACCACCACCCGGGCCGCCGACGGCCCCCTCCAGGATCTCGGACCGCCGGTCTTCCGCTCGGTCCGGCTCGCCTGTCCGACCGACTTCCGCAACGACGGCAACGTCGCCGTGGCGACGCTGCAGACGATTTTCGGCAGCGGCACCAACAACAACAATTCGGCCCACGTCTCGACGCTGGCGAGCGTCTATATCAACGGCGCCAACGAGACGGCGGTGTCCGCGACCGATCCGACGACGTTCAACGCCGACGCCCACGCCACGGTCAACGCCGCCGCGCCCAACCGGATGACGCTCGTCGGCTATATCGGCGCGGTGCAAAGCGCCGCCGACACCTGGTTCGCCGGCTGGGCCTGCAATTCCGGCTATGTGAATTTCGGCGGCACGAGCGGAAGCTGCACCGCCATCCCGACCTCCTGACCGGCATCACCGCGCGGGCGCAACCAAAGGACGGGGGAGTCGATGAGCCGGAGAATCACATATTTGGGGCTGCTCTTCACGACCGCCCTGGTCGCGCCCTCCTTTGCCTTCGCGCAGACGCCGGCGCCGGCTCCGGAAGAGGCGCAGGCCGTCCCGCCCGCCGGGGAGGAGGCCCCCGCCGCCGTCGAGCCGGCCGAGGTCACGCCGCCGGAAGAGTCGCAGCAGGTCGAGGTCTCGGCACCCGGCGCCGACATCGTCGTGACCGGCACGCGCGGCAACATCGTCCGGCAGACGCCCCAGGTCCTCTCGGTCCTCTCCGGCGCCGACATCGCCCGCACCGGCGAGGGCGACATTGCCGGCGCGCTGCAGCGCGTCACCGGCCTTAGCGTCGTCGGCAACGGCTTCGTCTTCGTGCGCGGCCTCGGCGACCGCTATTCGCTGGCCTTGCTCAACGGCTCGCCATTGCCCAGCCCGGAGCCGCTGCGGCGCGTGGTCCCGCTCGACATCTTCCCGACCAGCGTGATCGCCAGCGCGCTCGTCCAGAAGAGCTATTCGGTCAATTATCCGGGCGAGTTCGGCGGCGGAGTGATCAACCTCACCACCCCCGCGGTGCCGCGCGAATCCTTCCTCGACATCGGAATGAGCGCGACCGCGGACGTCGAATCGACCTTCCAGCTCGGCTATTCCTATTACGGCTCCGACCTCGATGCGACCGGCTTCGACGACGGCACGCGCGATTTCCCGAGCGCGCTGCGCAACACGATGACCGCCGGCACGTTCAACGCCACCAACGCCGCCCAGCGCCGCGATTTCGCCGCGGGCCTCGCCAATGCAAGCACCACCGTGCTGCAGCGGATGGGCGACACGCCGGCCAATGTCTCGGGCGAGCTTACCGGCGGCAGCTCGTTCGAGATACGCGGCGGCCGGCTCGGCTTCATCGCCAGCGCCGGCTACAGCAACAGCTGGCGCACGCGCGATGCGCTCCAGCAGACCACGACGGACCCCGGCCTTGCCGGGACGCCGCTGACGAGCTTCAACACCGTCAGCACGGACAATAGGATCATCGTCAGCGGCCTGCTCGGGCTCGGCGCCGAATTCGGCGAGCATCGCGTCCGCTGGACCAACCTCTACATCCGCGACACGCTCAAGCAGGGCCGCCTCGCAGCCGGCTTCAACCGCAACGTCGCCGATCAGGATCCGGCCTTGCCGCCCTCGCTGATGGAGCAGAACACTTATTGGTTCGAGCGCCAGCTGATCGACACCCAGCTCGTCGGCGATTTCCGCTTCGGCAATTTCAGCGTCGACCTTCGCGGCGCCTTTGCGACCACCCAGCGCGAATCGCCTTACGAGCGCGCCTTCACCTATTTCTACCTCGGCGACGGCAATCCGGCGACGATCGGCAACACGGACGTCGACGATTACGTCAACAATCTGTCCTCGTCCGGACAGACGGCCAGCATCGCGTTCAGCGAGCTCAGGGAGGATCTCTATTCCGGCGGCATCGACCTTGCGTATCGTTTCGAATCGCCGGTGCCGATCACGCTTTCCGCCGGCTACAGCTACAACCAGACCGATCGCAGCTCATTCCGCTTCCAGTTCCAATATTTCAGCCCCGACGGCGCGCTGCCGCTCGGCGTCGCGCAGGAGCGGCCGGATTATCTGGTCTCCGATTTCAACATCTATACCCACAACATTCAGTTGCGCGACGTCTCCGGCGCCGAGGGCGCGGCCGCCTATGACGCCGATCTGCGCGTTCACGCCGGCTACGGCCAGATCGAGGCCGAGCTGACCGATACTCTGCGCGCCACGGTCGGCGTGCGCTACGAGGACGGCGTCCAGAATGTGCAGCCGATCGGCAGCACGCTGGCGCCGACGCGGATCGCGAACACTTACTGGCTTCCCGCCGCCACGGTGACGTGGACATTCATCGACAATATGCAGCTTCGGCTGCACGCGTCCAAGACCATCGCCCGGCCCCAGTTTCGCGAGCTGGCGGCCCAGGTCTATCAGGATTTCGAATCCGACCGCGAGTTCACCGGCAACCCGTTCCTGATCGATTCCGAGCTGCTCAACCTCGAGGCGCGCTACGAATATTATTTCGCGCCCGGCCAGCGTTTGTCGGTTGCGGGATTCTACAAGAAGATAGACAATCCGATCGAGACGGCGGCCTTCTTCGCGAGCGGGCAGAATCAACTCCGGGCAGGCTTCGCCAACGCGCCCCAAGCGACCCTCTACGGCGCCGAGGTGGAGGTGCAGGCGCATCTCCCCCTCGCCAGCCTGGGCGGCAATTTCTTCTCCACCCGCAGGCTGATTCTGATCGGCAATTACACTTATACCCAGTCGGAGATCAGGTCGGACGATTCCATCATCATCGGGCCCAATCTGCAGCCGGTTGCCGCCAACCTTCTGTTCCTCGACGGCGCCTCGATGAGCGGCCAATCCGACCATCTCGCCAACGTCCAGATCGGCATCGAGGATACGGAGAGCGTCAGCCAGGCGACCTTCCTGCTCAGCTATGCGAGCGAGCGGGTCACCAATCGCGGCCCGATCCAGGGCCTGTTGCGCCAGCCTGACTTCATCGAGCGGCCGGGCTTCCGCCTCGATTTCGTGCTCCGCCAGGAAGTGCCGATCTTCGGCGCCCGCGCCGAATTCAAGTTCGAGGCGCGCAACCTCACCGGCCAGGATTACGAGGAATTTCAGCTGGCCGGCGACAATCGGATCGACATCAACTCCTATGAGGTGGGGCAGACCTTCAGCCTGGGGGTCACGGTGCATTTCTAGGGTGGGGTTCCACTCTCCGTCATGCTGACGAAAGTCAGCATCCATGAACACGGCCTGCGAGAGTCCACGAAATCCGTGTTCATGGATCCCGGATCAAGTCCGGATGACGCTTACAGCCAATATCCAGCCGCCGCTTCGGCCCGCTCCAGCGCCTCTTCCGCCGCGGCGATGGCGTCGCCGGCGGCGGCCTTGCGGCGGATGCGGTCGGCGCTGCCGCGCAGGCCGGGGGCGAGCCTCGCGGTCATCGCCTCGGCGGCGTCGGCGTCGTTGAGGTCGCCGAGCCGCTCCTGCAGATCCTTGAGCGCGGCGATGAAGCGGTCGCGGCGAGCGAGCAGCGGCTTCTTCGCGTGGAGGCCGGCGAGGAACTCGGCGGCGTAGCGCAATTTCTTGACGTCGAGCCTTAGGCGATGGCGGTCGTCGGATTCGGCCTTGCCGAGCCGGGCGCCGAGCCGCCGCACGCGGCGCCATTGCCGCTCGAGCTGCTGGGTGGCGAGGCCGGCCAGCGCGCGCGAGGCGCGCTCGCGAAAGCGCCAGGCGCCGGCCTCGATCCACAGCGCCAGCCGCAGCATCAAGGCGCGCGCGCGCTCCGACGACAAAGCCGCCTCGACCCGGTCATAGGCCTTGTCCCGCGCCCGGAGCAGCCGGCCGTGCGCCGGATCGTCCGCGTCCAGGCCGGCGTCGCCGGCGATGAGGACGTCGAGGTTGCGGGCGTCGCCGAGCTGGGCGGAGAGCCAGCTCAATTCGTCGCGCACCGCCTGGTAATCCTTGCCGCGCACGGTCGTGCGGAACAAGGACAATGCCGAACGCAGCCGGCGCAGCGCGATCCGCGCCTGATGCAGCGCTTCGGAGTCGCGGCGGACGATGAGGACGATCTCGTTGAGCCGATAGTGGCGCAGGCACGCGCGGGCGACCGCGCGGAAGGCGTCGCCCTCGCTGATTGGCGGGATCAGGCCGACCGGCTCGGCGCGGGCGGCCCGGCCGAGCGTCTTTTCGGCAAGCGCATAGCCGCGCTCGGCCTTGCTGAGCACGCCGAGCCTGAGCGGCACCGCATCGCCAATCTCCCCGGCGAGCGCGAACAGGGCGCGGCGCTTGCCCTCCTTCAGCTCGAGCTCGAGCTCGCACAGGGGCGCTTTGTCCCGACCGCCGCTTACCGTGCCCTCGTCGAGCACGATCTCGATCCGGCTGCCCTTGTGGACGACCAGCCAGATCGTGCGCCGGAAGCTGGAGCGGACCTGGGAGGTGAGCGGGCCGGTCTCGCCGGCGTCGAGCAGGCGTCCGAGCGGCGTCTTCGCCAGCGCCGCGCGGTCCGGGGTCGCGCCCGATATGTCGGCCTCCCATTCGCGCCGCACGAAGAGGCCGGCGGCGCTGGCGGGCTTGTGCTTGACGGTCTGGACGCGGCGGCCGTCGATGCGGCGTACCCGAAGCGAATAGCCGGCGCTGCGCAGCGCGCCGTCCTTGCTGTCGAAATAGGCGGTCTCGACATTGGTGACGCGCGCGGGCTCGCCGGCCAAGGCAGGGCAGGCGCGTAAGCTCGCGACATCGTCGGCCGCGAGGTCGAATTTCAGCTCGACTTCGTCAGACATGGCTTCCCCGCCGAGCGCGCCCTTGCGCGCGGCGAACCTGCACGCGCAATGTTACGATTTTTGTTAAGTTCCGTGTCACCCGCTCAGGCGAGGATCGCGCGGTCGATCTCATCGATCCGGGTAACGCCGGTCAGCGCCATCGCCACCCGCATCTCGGCCTCGATGATCTCGAGCAATCGCGCCACCCCCGCGCCGCCTTGCGCGGCCAGCGCATAGGCCCAGGCGCGGCCGAGCAGCACGCCGTCGGCGCCGAGCGCGAGCATCCGCACCACGTCGAGCCCCGAGCGGATGCCGCCGTCGACGAGGATCGTGGTCCGATCGCCCACCGCGTCGGCGATGGCGGGCAAGGCGCGCGCGGTGGAGGGCACGCCGTCGAGCTGGCGGCCGCCATGGTTGGAGACGACGATGCCGTCGGCGCCCGTGGCGACCGCTTCCCGCGCATCCTCCGGGTCGAGAATGCCCTTGATCACGAACCTGCGCGGCCACAGCGAGCGGATGAGGTCGATGTCCTTCCAGGTCAGGGTCGAGTCGAAATTGGCCGCCGACCAGGTCAGGAAATCGAGCATGCCGGCCTTCGGGTCGAGCAAATGCGCGACATTGCCGAGCTGGTGCGGGCGGCCGCGCACGCCGACGTCCCAGAGCCAGCGCGGCTTGCCCAGCGCCTGCATGAAGCGCCGCGCCCGGCCCTTCAGCCCCGGCGCCGCGGTCAGCCCCGAATGGACGTCGCGATAGCGCGAGCCCGGCACCGGCAGGTCGACGGTGAAGAAGAGGACGGGGCATTGAAGCTCAACCGCATGCGCGATCATCTCGCGCATGAAGCCGCGGTCCCTGGTCACGTAGAGCTGGAACCAGATCGGCGCCGGCGCGCCGGCCGAGACTTCGCGGAGCGGGCAGCAGCCGACGGTCGAGAGCGTGAACTGGACCCCCGCCGCCTGCGCCGCCCGCGCCGCCTGCACCTCGCCGCGCCGCGCATACATGCCGGCGAGGCCGACGGGCCCAAGCGCCAGCGGCATGGCGAGCTGCTGGCCGAAGATCTCGGTCGAAAGATCAAGTGTGGAGACGTCGCGCAGCACGCGCTGGCGCAGCGCCACCTCGGCCAGGTCCGACATGTTCCGCCGCAGCGTCACCTCGCCATAGGATCCGCCGTCGATATATTCGAACAGGAAGCGGGGCAGGCGCTTGCGCGCAGCGGCGCGGAAATCGGAGGTGGAGGCGATGCGCACTAGCCCGCAAGCCCAAGGAAGACCAGCAATACGCGATCCGTCCTCGCGAGGTCCTCATCCGAAAGCGTGCCGATGTGGCGCCCCAGGCGATTGCGCGGAATAGTCGTGATCTTGTCGATCATCAGAGAGCTGGGTCGATCCAGCCCGTTGCGGGGGTCGGGCAGCAGCGATGGACGGAGCATGGCCGTCTTCGCGTCGGTGCGGGTTACCGGGCAGACGGTGATCGTCTCAGTGGCACCATAGTCGTCGCTCTGCACAATCAAGGCCGGACGCGGTTTCCCGGCGAAGCCCGGTCCACCCGCGATCATCCACAGCTGGCCTCGTTTCACGGCTGATGCGGCCGGTCAATCGTCGAGCGGCGCATCATAGGGGGGCAGATCGTCCCAGCAACTAATCGAATCGACGAACGCCTGATCTTCCGCTTCCGTTGGGCTATTGGCCACGGCCAGAGAGTCGAGTCTCGCCTGCTCCTTGAACTCCGGCGAATGGACGTCGGGTACCCAGAATTGCTTGAGCCGCAGCCCTTGCGCGCGCAGCGCCGCGCGGCGCTTGGCGACCCGCTCGCGGCCGGGAACTGGTCCGGGCTTGGTCATTCAACGTCTCCGTTACATGTAACGTAAGCCGAAAGGCGCGGATCCGCAACCCTGGGCGCTAAAGCCCGAGCCCGTCCCAGAGCAATTTCGCGCCCGCCGCGACCATCAGCACATAGATGATCGTGTAAAAGCGCTCGACCGGGACCTTGCGGACCAGCCACACGCCGGCGAGGCTGGCGATGAGGGCGAAGGGGAGGAGGACGAGGGTCGCGGTCATGTTCTCCCGGGTGAACTGGCCGAGCGCGACATAGGCGGGGAGCTTGATCCAGTTCAGGGTGGCGAAGAAGATGGCGGTGGTCCCGATGAAGACGTCGCGCGCCAGCCGGCGCGGCATCACCCACATCTGGTAGGGCGGGCCGCCGGCATGGGCGATCTGGCTGGTGAAGCCGGTGGCCACGCCGAACAGGCTGCCGACCCAGGCGGGCGAGCGGCTTGAAGCGACGATCCGCCCGCCGCGCTCGGCCCACAGGCGGTAGAGGCCGAACAGCACCGAGATCGCGCCGACCGCGACCAGGATGGCCGCCGACGAGACCGAGGCGGCGAACAGCCAGCCGAGCCCCACCCCGACGACCGCGCCGGGCAGCATGATCGCGAGGATGCGGCCGTCCCAGCTCTTGCGGAAGGCGGTCACCCCGATCGCGTCCTGGGCGATCAGGATCGGCAGCAGGATCGCCGCGCCGCGCACCGGATCCATGCCGAGCGCCATCAGCGGCATGCCGAGCGCGCCCATGCCCGAAAAGCCGCCCTTGGCGAGGCCGATCAGGAGGACGGCCGGGATGGCGTAGAAATAGAAAGTGGGATCGGCCGGCATCCCGCTTGTCTATCAGCCGACCGGCGCCGGCTCCATCCGCGGCACGAGCAGGTGGATGATCAGCAAGGCGACCAGATAGGTGGAGCCGGCGATGATGAACATCGGATAATAAGAGCCGGTCGAGTCGAGCACCCAGCCGGTGAACTTGGCCATGAACATGCCGCCGACCGCGCCGATCGTGCCGCCGATGCCGATCACCGCGCCCACCGCCTTGCGCGGGAAAA
Source organism: Allosphingosinicella sp. (assembly GCA_046715355.1). Lineage (GTDB taxonomy): Bacteria > Pseudomonadota > Alphaproteobacteria > Sphingomonadales > Sphingomonadaceae > Allosphingosinicella. The sequence continues at coordinate 30,104 of JBKJZJ010000304.1, forward strand.
GGTCGGAGGGGAGGGTGTAGAGATTGGCCGAAAAGCCCTGATGCGCGGCGGTGGCGAGGCCGATCAGCAGCACCGCCCCCCACAGGCTCTCGACGCCCGGCGCGAACATCACCGGGGGCACGCACAAGGCGCAGGCGAGCATCGCCGTCTTGCGGCCGGCGTTGACGCTCCAGCCGCGCTTGATCAGCTTCGAGGAAAGCCAGCCGCCGGCGACCGAACCGACATCGGAGATGATGTAGATCGCCACCAGCGGCGGGCCGAAGGTCATCAGGTTGAGCCCGTGCTCGGTGGCGAAGAAGCCGGGCAGCCAGAACAGGAAGAACCACCAGATCGGGTCGATCATGAACTTGCCGACCGCATAGGCCCAGGTCTGGCGGTGCCTGAGCAGGGTCAGCCAGGGGATCTTGCCGGGCGAATCGGGCGGGTCGCTCTCGATAAAAGCGAGCTCGGCCGCCGACAGGTTCGTCTTTTCGCGCGGGCGGCGATAGACTTTCCACCAGACGGCCAGCCAGACGAAGACGAGCGCCCCGGTCACCAGGAAGGCCGCGCGCCAGCCGAAATAATAGACGAGCACGGGCGCGATCAGCGGCGTCAGGATGGCGCCGATATTGGCGCCGGCGTTGAAGATGCCGATGGCGAAGGCGCGCTCCTGCTTGGGGAACCACTCGGCGACCGCCTTCACCCCCGCCGGGAAATTGCCCGATTCACCAAGGCCCAAAGCGAAGCGGGCGGCCATGAAGCCCATCGCGTCGCGCGCCGCCGAGGTCGCCATCGCCGCGATGCCCCAGATCAAGGCGGCGAGCGAATAGCCGTAGCGCGCGCCGAGCCGGTCGATCAAATGGCCGAAGGCGAAATAGCCGATCGCGTAAGCGAGCTGGAAGGCGAAGACGATGTTGGCGTAGGTGGTTTCGTTCCAGCCATATTCGGCCTGCAGCGTCGGCTTGAGGACGCTGATCATCTGCCGGTCGATATAATTGATGGTGGTGGCGAAGAAGAGCAGGGCGCAGATGCCCCAGCGGACGCGGCCGACGCTCATCCCGCGTGCCGGCGCGCTCAATCCCCGATCGGCGGCCTCGGCCATCTATTCCCTCTCCCTTTGCGCTCGTCCGGCGTTTTGCGGATTTGTATGGGAAACCGGTGTCATATACAATCCCGCCGGACCGAGAGGAGGAAGGGATATGCGCATCGCGATGGCGGCATTGCTGGCGGCGGGGCTCGCTTCATGCGGGCAGCCAGGCGCCGGCGGCAATGAGCAGGCCGAGGGGAACAACCAGGCATCGGCCCCCGCGGCGCAATCGAACCGGGTGGCGGCGTCGGGCAAGGTCGGGGTCGCGCTGGCCGACGTGCCGGCGCCGGTGCTGGCGGCGGCGCGGGCGGCGCGGCCGGGCTTCGTCCCCGCCGAGGCCGAATCGGAGACGCGCGACCGGCGGCTCTATTACGACATAGAGGGGCGGATGCCCGACGGCTCCCAAATCGAGCTCGACATCGTGGAGGAAGGCGGGCGCTGGCGGGTGGTCGAGACCCAGCGCGACATCGCCTTCGCCGCCGCGCCCGCGCCTGTGCGCGCCGCCGCGCTGGCGCATGACGCTACGCTGGCGCCGACCCGGGTGATCGAGAGCGTCCAGGCGGACGGGCTGGTCATCTTCGAACTCTACCAGGGCGAGCGCAAGGTCGAGGTCAGATGGGACGGCCGGCGCGCAGAGGTTCTTGCGCGGGAGTGGACGCATTAGGCTATCACCAACCCGCTCATCCTGAGTAGCCGTTGAGCTTGTCGAAACGGCGTATCGAAGGACGGTCCTTCGATACGGGCCTTCCCCCGGATCAAGTCCGGGGTCAGTCCCTACTCAGGATGAGCGGATATCCTATCGTAGTGCCCAAGACCTATTCCGGCTCCGCCGCCACCAAGGTGCAGGCGAGGCTGAGCGCGTCGCTGAAGCGCGCCTCGACCGTCTGCCCGGGGGAGGCGCGGTGGACTCCGGTGACGGCGCCCGACGAGATCCACTGGCCGGGCGAGAGCGCGATGCCGCGCCGCGCCATCAATTCGAACAGGAAGCGCGCCGCGCCGATCGCGCCGTCGGGGAAGCCCGCCGCGCGGCCGCGGCCGACCTCCGCGCCGTCGATCCGCGTCGTCACCTCCCAATCCTCGAAGCCGCTCGTTCGCCAATCGATGATCTCGGGCCCGATGACCAGGCCGTTATTGTTGCCGAAATCGGAGATGACCGCGATCGGGCCGAGCTCGTTGATCGAGCCCAGTGGGGAGCTGGCGATCTCGATGCCGATATGGACGGCGCCGATCAGGTCGGCCGCTTCGGCGAGGCTGTAATCCTGCTGCTCGGCGGGCGGCGTCGCGCCGATCCTCAGCAGGAATTCGGCCTCGCCCGCGGCGAAGCCCGCGGCGAAAACGGGCATCGCCACCGCCGCGCCGTTGGTCCGTGCCGGCGCTTCGTGGAAGATCGGCCCGGCCAACCGGTCGGTGCCGAAGCGGTCGATCAAATGCGCCGGCACGCGGCCGACCTTCCAGCCGATCACCGGCCGGCCCCACCGGGCGATCGCCTCGTCCTGGATCGCATAGGCTTCGTCGAGCGTGGCCGGGAAATCGCCGGGATAATCGTCGAGCCCGGCGGCGGCCCGGCGCGCGGCGAGGAATCGGCCGGCGATCCGGCTGCGGGCTTCGACGAAGGTCACGCTCTCTCCCGGGAGTTTTTTCATTTGCTAACGGAAACCGGTGTCATAAGCAACTGGCCGAAACCGCCGCGGGTGCGCTCAGCTGCGGCGGAGGAGCGCGGCGGCGCGCGCGCGGGCGGTTATCGCGGCGCCGTTCACGGCTTCGCCGCGCGGCACCAGCCAGGAACCGCCGACGCAGGCGACGGCGGGCAGATCGAGCCAATCCTGGGCATTGTCCTGGGTGATCCCCCCGGTCGGGCAGAAGCGGACGTCGCCGAATACCGCGCTCAGCGCCTGGAGCGTGGGCAGCCCGCCCGCGGCCATTGCGGGGAAGAATTTGAGCCGCCGGAAGCCAAGGTCCAGCGCGCGCATGACGTCGCCGGTCGTGCCGACGCCCGGCAGATAGGGAATGGCCGCCTCGACCATTGCATGGCCGAGCCGCTCGGTCAGGCCCGGGCTGACGATGAACTCGGCGCCGGCCTCGATCGCGGCGCGCAACTGGCCCGGGTCGAGCACGGTGCCCGCGCCCACGATCGCGCCCGGCACAGTCTTCATTTCTCGAATCGCATCGAGCGCGGCCGGCGTGCGCAAGGTCACTTCCAGCACCGGCAGCCCGCCTGCGACCAGGGCTTCGGCGATCGGCCGCGCGTCCTCGACCCGGTCGATCACGAGGACGGGGATGACGGGCGCGAGGCCCATGAGGCGGTCGATGGTGCTCACCGGGGGTTCCTACTCCAATGGCGTTTCTGGATGCTCATAGAACATCGGAGTCATCCCGGCGAAGGCCGGGATCCATGAACACGAACTTGGGGGGATGGGGCGATGGTGTTTTCGCGCTCTGCCATATGCGGAGTTCATGGGTCCCGGCCTTCGCCGGGATGACTCTTGCCGCGTGCCGGCCCACATATATCCCCCGAACCGAACTCTCGCTCATCGCATCAAAGCGTAACCCCGCGCTTCCAGATCGCGATGTCGCGTTCGCCGGCGCGCTCGGCGGCGGTCTGCGCGCCCGAGGCGATCGCGGCGATGCGCGCGGTCAGCGCCTCCTCTGCGGCCTCGAAGCCGTCGGCCAGCACGCTGCCCGCGTCGAAATCGATCCAGCCCGGCTTGCGCGCGGCGAGCGCGCTGTTGGTCGCGATCTTCACGGTCGGCACCGGGAAGCCCATCGGCGTGCCGCGGCCGGTGGTGAACAGGATCAGGGTCGCGCCCGCCGCCGCCAGCGCCGTGGAGGAGACCGCGTCATTGCCCGGCGCCTCGAGGATGCTCAGGCCCTTGCGCCTTAGCCGTTCGCCGTAAAGCAAGACGTCGGCGACCGGCGCGCGGCCGGCTTTCTGCACCGCGCCCAGCGACTTCTCTTCCAGCGTGGTGATGCCGCCCTCGATATTGCCGGGCGAGGGGTTTTCGAAAACGGGCTGGCCGGCGGCGAGATAATAGCGCTTGAAGCCGTTCACCACGCCGACCAGCGCATCGAAAGTCGCGGAGTCGCGGGCCCGCGCCATCAGCAGCCGCTCGGCGCCGAACATCTCGGGTATCTCGGTGAGGATCGCGGCGCCGCCGCTGCCGATCACGCGGTCGGCGATGCGGCCGACGAGGGGGTTTGCGGTGAGCCCGGAAAAGCCGTCCGAGCCGCCGCATTTGAGGCCGACGACCAGCTCGCCGAGCGGGAAGGCCTGGCGCGTATAGAGCGCGGCGGTGGCCGCGAGCGCGTCGACATGGGCGAGGCCTGCCTCGATCTCGTCCTCCTCGCTCTGCGCCCTCAGCGTGCGGACGCGGCCGCGCAGGGATTCGGGTATCTCTTCCATCAGCCGGTCGAGCTGGTTCGATTCGCAGCCCAGGCCGATCAGCAGCGCGCCGCCGGCATTGGGATGGCAGGCCAGAGCGGCGAGCAGGGAACGCGTGCCGTCCAGATCCTCGCCGAGCTGCGAGCAGCCGTGCGGATGGCCGAAAGCGAAGACGCCGTCGACCGCCTTGGAGTGGCGGGCATGGGCGATCGTCGCGATCCGCTCGGCGGTGCGGGCGACGCAGCCGACCGTCGGCAGGATCCAGATTTCGTTGCGCGTGCCGACGCGGCCGTCTGGCCGTCGATAGCCCTGGAAGCGCGTCACCTTGTCCTCGGGCAAAGGCGCGGCGGGCGCGGGGGCATAAGCATAGCCCTCGACGCCGGTCAGCAGTGTCTCGAGATTGTGAATGTGGACATGGCCGCCGGCCGCGACATCTTTCGTCAGCCGCCCGATCGGCCAGCCATATTTGCGCACCAATGCGCCCGCCTCGAGATCGCGCAGCGCCTGCTTGTGGCCGAGCGGCACGTCCTGCGTCGCGCGCAGCGCCAGCGCGACGTCGTCCTCGGGGCTCAGCCGCAGCAGAGCGGGCGCTTCTTCGGGCGCGGTCGGGCGGGGGCTGGCTTGTGACATATGGAAACCGGTGTCAGACTAATGAAGCTCGCCTTTGCGGGCAAGGGCGCGCTAATCAGCGGTTGGGAGAGACGAGATTGGCCAAGCCGAAGGACAGCAGGAGCGGCGGGGAGCGGGCGGCGCGCTCGACGATCAACGACGTCGCCCGCATCGCCGGCGTCTCCAAGAAGACGGTCAGCCGGGTGATCAACCGCTCGCCCCTGCTCAACGAGGAGACGCGCGAGAAGGTCGCCAAGGTGATCCGCGAGCTCGGCTACGTCCCCAACCCGCAGGCCCGCGCGCTGGCGCTCAGGCGCAACTTCCTGATCGGCCTGATCCACGACAATCCCAACGCGCAGATGGTCCTGAACGTCCAGCAGGGCATATTGGAGGCGCTCGCCGGCACCGAGTTCGAGATGGTCGTGCGCCCGGTCGACCGCAGCTCGCAGATGATGCTCGAGGACGTCCGCGACTTCCTCGAACGCCAGCGCCTGTTCGGAGTCGTGCTGCTGCCGCCGATCAGCGAGAATGACGCGCTCGCGCGGCTGTGCGACGAGGTCGGCTGCCGCTACGTGCGGATGGGCTCGGCCGAGCTCGACGATGCCGCCCACATGGTCGCCTCCAACGACCGCGACGCGGTTCGCGAGGCGACCGACCATCTGATCGAGATGGGCCACAAGTTGATCGCGCTGATCGAAGGCCCCGACGGCTTCCGCTCGGCGCGCGAGCGCAGGCTCGGCTTCGAGGATTCGCTCGCCGCGGCCGGGCAGAAACTGCCGCGCAGCCTGATCGCGCGCGGCAATTACACGTTCGAGACCGGCGTCACCGCCGCCGAGCGATTGCTCGATCTGTCGCCGCGCCCGACCGCGATCTTCGCAAGCAACGACGAAATGGCCGCCGGCGTCGTCTTCGCCGCGCGCGAGCGGGGCATCGCGGTGCCCGACGAGCTCTCCGTGATCGGCTTCGACGACACCCCGATCGCCGCCCATATCTGGCCGCCTTTGACCACGGTGCGCTGGCCGATCGTCTCCATGGCCCGCTCGGCGGCGCGCAAGCTGGTCGGCGACATGGTCGGCGGGCTGGCGGCGGGCGAGCAGCCCTCCGAGCTGCCCTCGACCCTGGTCAAGCGCGCCAGCGTGGCGCCGCCGCCCTCCTGATCGCCGTCATTCCCGCGAAAGCGGGAATCCATCGTCTTGTTCTTCTCCGCGATCTCTGCGTCTCTGCGCGAGCCCTCTTTATTGCGCGCAGAGACGCAGAGACGCGGAGGAAAGGGAGAGGGAAGCAGGATTGAATGGGATGCTGACACCGGTTACCACGTAGCAAAGGGCTAGGAGAGTCGGATGTTCGAGAGGACCTATTACGCCACCCATCCGGACATGATGGAATGCGTGTCCAACGAGGAATTGCGCGACCGCTATCTGATTTCCGGCCTGTTTCGCGAGGGCGAGTGCGTGCTCAACTACACCCATGCCGACCGCTTCGTGATCGGCGGCGTGGCGGTCGCGGGGGATGCGGTGCGGCTGCCCGAGCAGAGCGAGCCGGCCTCGGCCGCGGGCCATCCTTTCCTCGAGAGGCGCGAGCTCGCCATCGTCAATGTCGGCGCAGTCGAGGGAAAGGTCACGGTCGACGGCGAGGTCTTCACGCTCGCCAACAAGGATTGCCTCTACGTCACCATGGGCGCGAAGGACGTGGTCTTCTCGGGCGAGGGCGCGCGCTTCTATCTCGCCTCCTGCCCGGCGCATAAGGCCTTCGCGACGCGCAAGCTGGAGATCGCCGGGGCCAACAAGCTGGAGCGCGGCAGCCTCGAGGAATCGAACGAGCGGACCATCTATCAGCTCGTTATTCCGGGCGTGTGCGACAGCGCCCAATTGGTGATGGGCCTCACCGTGCTGCGGCCGGGCTCGGTTTGGAACACGATGCCGCCGCACATTCACGAGCGGCGCAGCGAAATCTATTTCTATTTCGAGCTGCCCAAGGAGAATGACCGCGTCTTCCATTATATGGGCGAGGGCGAGGCGATGCGGCATATCGTGGTCGCCAACGAGGAAGCGGTGATCTCGCCGCCCTGGTCGATCCACATGGGCTCGGGGAAGCGGGCCTACGCCTTCATCTGGGCGATGGCGGGGGAGAATCAGGATTATACCGATATGAACGTGCTCGATATCTGCCAACTGCAATGACGCGACCCAGTCATTGCATCCCCGCGCAAGCGGGGATCCAGGAGAGAAGCAAGACTGGGTTCCTGCTTTCGCAGGAACACGGGAGTGAGGAATGACCAATCCCTTCGATCTAAGCGGCAAAATCGCCCTCGTCACCGGCGCCAATACCGGGATCGGCCAGGCGATCGCGGTGGCGCTGGCGCAAGCCGGCGCTGACGTGGCGCTGGCCGGGCGTTCGCGGGCCGACGAGACCGCGGACCAAGTGCGCGCGTTCGGGCGCCGCGCCGCCCTGATCGAGGCCGATCTGTCGGCGGTCGCGCCGGTTCAGGATGTGGTCGACCGGACCATCGCCGAGCTCGGCGGGCTCGACATCCTGGTCAACAATGCCGGCATCATCCGCCGCGCCGATGCGGTCGATTTCAGCGAGGCGGATTGGGATGCGGTGATCGACACCAATTTGAAGAGCCTGTTCTTCCTCTGCCAGGCGGCGGGACGGCACATGATCGCGCAGGGCTCGGGCAAGATCGTCAACATCGCCTCGCTCCTGAGCTTCCAGGGCGGCATCCGGGTGCCGAGCTACACGGCGGCCAAATCGGGCGTGGCGGGGCTCACCAAGGCCCTCGCCAACGAATGGGCTCGTCTGGGCGTCAACGTCAACGCGATCGCGCCCGGCTATATCGCCACCAACAACACCGCCGCGCTGCAGGCGGACGAAACCCGCAGCCGCCAGATATTGGAGCGCATCCCAGCGGGGCGCTGGGGCGATCCGGAGGACATTGCCGGGGCCGCAGTGTTCCTCGCCTCGCCGGCGTCCGATTATGTGAACGGCCATATCCTCGCGGTGGACGGGGGATGGCTGGGCCGCTGATCGACCGGCGGACGGCGCTCGCCGGGCTCGCGGCGGCGCCGCTGCTTGCCGCGAACGCGCAAGAGGATTGGCAGCCCCATGGGGGCGTCCGCCAGTTCCTCGGCCTGCGCTACGGCCGGGCCGAACGCTTCCGCCCGCCTGTCCCTATTCCCAGGGACCCCGACGGCGTAATCGACGCCACCCGCTACGGGCCGCCCGCGCCGCAGCCCGGCCTCGACGGCAGCGAGGACTGCCTGGTCCTCAACGTCTTCGCCCCACCCGATCGCCCGGGGGACCGGCGTCCCGTCCTCGTCTATTTCCACGGCGGCGCCTATTCGACCGGAACGACCAACACTCCCTTGCTGGATGGGCGCCGCCTCGCGGCGCGAGGCGACGTAGTGGTCGTTACCGTCCAGCACCGGCTGAACGCCTTCGGCTATCTCTATCTCGCCAGGCTCGATCCCCGTTTTCCCGACAGCGGCAATCTGGGGCAGCTCGACCTCATTCTAGCGCTACGATGGATCAGGGCGAAGATTGCCGGTTATGGCGGCGACCCGGGCCGCGTCACGGTCTTCGGCCAGTCGGGCGGCGGCGCGAAGATCGCGACGTTGATGGGCATGGAGGAAGCCGCCGGCCTGTTCCGTCGCGCGGCGACGATGAGCGGACAGCAGGTCACGGTCTCGGGGCCGCAGCATGCGAGCGAGCGGGCGCGGGCCTATCTGCGCGCGGTCGGCGCGCGGACCGTGGACGATCTGCTCGCGATGCCGGTCGCGCGGCTGGTCGAGGGGCTGGCGGCGGACGATCCTATCCTCCCGGGCCGGCTCTATTTCGGACCCGTGCTCGACATGAAATGGCTGACGCGCCACCCGTTCTGGCCCGATGCGAACCCGCTTTCTCGGGGCATCCCGCTCATGCTCGGCAACACCAGGGACGAGACCCGCGCCTTTTTCCCGCCCGGCCACCCCCTGCTGGCGGGGCTGTCGTGGGAGAATGTTGCCGAGCGGCTCGGCCCGGAACTGCGCATCGACGCCCACCCCGAATGGGTGATCGCCGAATATCGGCGGCTGTTTCCCTCTTATTCGGCCGAGCAGGTCTTCTTCGCGGCGACCACGGCCGGCCGGAGCTGGCGCGCGCAGGTGATCGAGGCGGAGGAGCGCGCGCGGGCCGGCGTCCCCGCTTATGTCTACCAGCTCGATTTTCCCCAGCCGGCCCCGCACGGCGCCGACATCCCGCTGGTCTTCGGGACCTATGTCGACCCGGCCTCCGCCCCGGTCAGCGAGGCAATGATGGCGGCCTTCCTGCGCTTCGCCCGTACCGGCAATCCGGGGTGGGCGCCTTATAGGCTGCCGGCGCGCCGCACGATGATCTTCGACCGCAACCCGCACATGGAAAGCGACCCCCGCCGCGCCGAACGCGAGCTCTTCGCCCGGATTCCCTACATTCAGCCGGGGACCTGAAGCTATTCCACCGGCAGCGGATCGCAGCTGCGATAGTCGGCGATTAGGCGATCCATCTCCGCCTGGGCCGCGACGGCCAAAGCGAGCACCTCCGCGAGAGCGGCGGGATCGATCGGCGCGCGCCGGACGATGCTGCCCCGGCCGTCCAATATCACCACCTGGAACCTGGGCGCACCCTGAGCGACCCCGCCCAAGG
>JBKJZJ010000305.1:0-7016 GCA_046715355.1 Allosphingosinicella sp.
GCCCCGGCGTTCCCCGGCACGTCGCCATCATCATGGACGGCAACGGCCGCTGGGCGAAGGCGCGGGGCCTGCCGCGCGTTGCCGGCCACCGCGCCGGCGCCGAGGCCGCCCGCAAGGTGCTGCGCGCCGCCGGCGAGGCCGGAGTGCAATGCCTCACTCTCTACGCTTTTTCCTCGGAGAATTGGCGGCGGCCGGCGCAGGAGATCAGCGATCTTACCGGGCTGCTGCGCTTCTACATCCAGCGCGAGCTCAACAGCCTCGACAAGGAAGGCGTCCGCCTCAAGATTTTGGGCGATCACAACGCGTTCGAAAGCGACGTTGCCAGGATGGTCGACAAGGCGGTCGAACGGACGGCGGGCAACAGCCGGATGACGCTGGCGATCGCGCTCAATTACGGCGCGCGCGCGGAGCTGGTCCGCGCGGCGCGGACCGCGGCCGAAGCGGGCGAGATCGACGAGGCGGCGATCGAGCGCGCGCTCGACACGCACGATCTGCCGCCGCTCGACCTGTTGATCCGGACCTCGGGCGAGCAGCGCCTGTCGAACTTCCTGCTGTGGCAGGCGGCTTATGCGGAATTGCTGTTCACCGACACGCTCTGGCCGGATTTCGACGGCGCCGCGCTGAATGAAGCGCTGGCCGATTATGCGCGGCGCGAGCGGCGCTACGGAGGCCTATGACCGACGCGCCCCCAGGCCAGCCGAGCCCGGAATCCGACCTGACGGTGCGCTTCGCCATGGGCGTGGCGATGATCGCCGTGGCGTGCCTCTTCACCTGGTTCGGCGGCTGGCCGTTCCGCGTGCTCGCTCTCATCGCCGCGGCCGTCATGCTCGTCGAATGGGCGGACATGCACAAGGTGCCGCGGCTCTGGGCCTGGATCGGCGGACTGCTCGCGGCGGTGATCCTGCTCGGCGCCGCCGAGTATTTCTATCCCGCCGCCTATCAGGATGATGTGATTCCGCTCAGCTTCGCGCCGGTGATCGGCGGGGCCGTGCTGCTCGGCCTGGCCAGCCGCCGCTTCGCGATGGCCTGGGGCTTCTTCTATATCCTGCTGCCCGCTTTCTGCCTCGTCGTGCTGAGCTGGGCGTCGACGGACACGATGGGCGATCTCGTCTTCTGGGTGCTGATCGTGACCTGGGCGACCGACATCTTCGCCTATTTCGCCGGGCGCGCGATCGGCGGGCCCAAGCTGGCGCCGCGGATCAGCCCGAACAAGACCTGGGCCGGCCTGATCGGCGGCATGGCGGGCGCGGCGCTGTTCGGCTGGCTGCTGGCCACGCATTTCGAGCTCGGCTCGCCCTTCCTGTGGATCGGGGCGATCATGGGCCTGATCGCGCAGCTCGGCGACCTCTACGAAAGCTGGGAGAAGCGCCGGGCCGGGGTCAAGGACAGCGGCACCCTGCTGCCCGGTCATGGCGGGGTGCTCGACCGGCTCGACGGGCTGCTCGCGGTCGCGGCCGCCACTATGATCCTGCTGCTGGCCGACCTGTGGAGCCCGCCGCAACCGATCGACGTGCCTGACACGATCATGGTCATGCAGCACCCCGCCGATCGCAGCGGCTGAGATGGCACGCACCATCACCATCCTTGGCGCGACCGGCTCGGTCGGCCGCTCGACGCTCGATCTGGTCGGGCGCGAGCGGGACCGGTTCGAGATCGTCGCGCTGACCGCGCATCGCGACGTCGCCGGGCTCGCCGAGCTGGCGCGGCGCTTCCGCCCGCGGCTGGCGGTGATCGGCGATCCCGCGCTCCACGCCGAGCTCGCTTCCGCGCTCGCCGGTACCGGCATCGAGAGCGCGGCGGGAGAGGGCGCGGTCGCCGACGCCGCCGCCTCGGGCGCCGACTGGACGATGGCCGCGATCGTCGGCACGGCTGGGCTGAAGCCGGTGATGCGCGCCTTGAAGGGCGGCCGCACCGTGGCGCTCGCCAACAAGGAGGCCCTGGTCTCGGCGGGTCCGCTGATGGCGGAGGCGGCGGCGGCGAGCGGCGCCACCCTGCTGCCGGTCGATTCCGAGCATAATGCGATCTTCCAATGCTTCGACCGGGCCCGGCCCGAAAGCGTCCGGCGGATCATCCTCACCGCCAGCGGCGGCCCGTTCCGCGACTGGCCGATCGAGCGGATGCGCGCCGCCACGCCCGAGCAGGCCGTCGCCCACCCCAATTGGTCGATGGGCGCCAAGATCTCGGTCGATTGCGCGACCCTGATGAACAAGGGGCTGGAGCTGATCGAGGCCTATCACCTCTTCCCGGTCGGCGCCGACGCACTGGAAATCGTCGTCCATCCGCAATCGGTGATCCACTCGCTGGTCGAATATGTCGACGGCTCCGTGCTCGCCCAATTGGGCGCGCCCGACATGCGCGTCCCGATCGCCCACACTCTGGCCTGGCCGGAGCGGATGGAGACGCCTTGCCAAAGGCTCGACCTGGTCGCGATCGGCGCGCTCGCTTTCGAGGCGCCCGATCTCGACCGCTTCCCCGCGCTCGGCCTCGCCCGGGCGGCGCTGGCCGCGGGCGGCGCCAAGCCCGCCATCCTCAACGCGGCCAATGAGATAGCAGTCGCATCTTTCCTTGAAAGCCGCATCGGATTCCTCGATATCGCGGCACTGGTCGGCGACGTGCTGGCCCGCTATGACCCGCCCTCGCCGACGTCGATCGACGCGGTGCTCGAGATCGACCGGGAGGCCCGCGAGGTGGCCGCCGCGCTGACAGGAAAGATCCACGCTTGAGCAATCCCGGCATCCCGTTCATGGCCCTTGCCTTCCTGCTGGTGATCGGGCCGCTCATCTTCATCCATGAGCTCGGCCATTATTTCGTCGGCCGCTGGTTCGGGGTGAAGGCGGAAGCCTTCTCGATCGGCTTCGGCCGCGAGATTACCGGCTGGACCGACAAGAGGGGCACGCGCTGGAAGGTCGGCTGGCTGCCTTTGGGCGGCTACGTCAAGTTCGCCGGCGACATGAACCCGGCTTCGGCGCCGACCGACGAATGGCTGTCGCTGCCGCCCGAGGAGCGGGCCCAGACCTTCCAGTCCAAGAAGGTCTGGCAGCGCTTCCTGATCGTGCTCGCCGGGCCCGCCACCAACTTCCTGTTCGCGATCATCGCCTTGATGATCCTGTTCGCGACCGTCGGCTATCCAAGCACCTCCTCCTCGATCGGCGTCGTGCTGCCGAACACGGCGGCAGCCGCGGCCGGCTTTCGTCCCGGCGACCGGATCACGGCAGTCAACGGCAGCAGGGTCGACACCTTCAGCGATTTGAGGACCTATATCGCGCTCCGGCCGGAGGAGGCGATGCGCTTCGCCGTCCGCCGGGGCAATGCCGACATCGAACTCCAGGCCACGCCGCGCGCGACGATGGAAGCCGATCAGTTCGGCAACCGCGCGCGGGTCGGGACGCTCGGCGTTCGGCCAAGCGGCAGGTTCGAATTCTCCCCGCTGCCCGTCACCCAGCTGCCGGGCGCCGCCGTCGGCCAGACCGTGGACATCGTCCAGACCATGGTCACCGCGCTCGGCCAGGTGATCACCGGCCGCCGCTCGATCAGGGAACTGGGCGGACCGCTGCAGATCGCCAAGGTCTCCGGCCAGCAGGCGAGCCTCGGCTGGCTTCCCTTCTTCTGGCTGATGATCGTCGTCTCAATTAATCTGGGATTCATCAACCTCTTGCCAATCCCTCTCCTGGATGGCGGGCATTTGCTGTTCTATGCAATCGAGGGAGTGAGGCGTAAGCCGCTTAAGGCCCAGACCCAGGAATGGGCGTTCCGGACCGGGCTCGCGGCGCTGCTGGCGCTGATGATTTTCGTCACATTGAACGACCTGGCCTCTTTTGGCCTCTTTGAGAAGCTTGGCGGCTTGATCGGGTGACCATGTTCGGGCAGGGCAGGCGCCAAACAGGGATTATGAGGTCCGGGCGATGCTCCGACCGTAGAGTGAAGGCGGACGCGTGACGGCGAACAGAGTTTTTCCCAAAGGTCGTAGATTTTGCGCCGCCCTCCTGGTGGGGACGGTGCTTGGCGGCCTCGCCGCTCCGGCCTCCGCCCAGGTCCAGCCGGCCCCACCGCCGGCCGCGGCCCAGCCCCCGGCCCAGCCCCAGCGCACCATCCTGTCGCTGACGGTGACCGGAAACCAGCGGATCGAGCCGGAGACGGTGCTCTCCTACACCGCGCTCCGCCCCGGCGAACCTTATGACAATGAGCGGCTCGACACCACGCTCAGGGACCTGCTCGCCACCGACCTGTTCGCCGACGTCACCATCGCCGGCGCCGATACCGGCAACCTCGTCATCCAGATTCGCGAGAATCCGGTGATCAACCGCATCATCCTCGAGGGCAATCGGCGCATCAAGAACGACAAGATCACCCCGGAAATCCGCCTCGCGCCGCGCCAGATCTTCACCCGCTCGCGCGCCCGCGCCGACGTCGCCCGGATCATCGAACTCTACCGCCGCCAGGGCCGCTACGCCGCCAGCGTCGAGCCGCAGATCGTCCAGCTCGACCAGAATCGCGTCGACGTGGTGTTCGAGATCAACGAGGGCCCCAAATCGCGCGTCCGCCGCATCAACATCATCGGCAACGAGAATTTCAACGACGGCCGGCTGATCTCCGAAATGGCGACCCGCGAGCACGTCTGGTACAATATCTTCAGCTCGCGCGACACCTACGATCCCGACAGGCTCGCCTTCGACCAGCAGAAATTGAGGCAATTCTACCTCACCCAGGGCTATGCAGATTTCCGCGTCGTTTCCGCGGTCGCGGAGCTGACGCCCGACCGGCGCGACTTCATCATCACCTACGTGGTCGAGGAAGGGCAGCGCTACAGGTTCGGCGCGGTCAATGTCGAGAGCGACATTCGCGACTTCAGCCCCGAGCAGCTGAGTGCCAATCTGCCGATGCGGGCCGGCCAATATTACAACGCCCAGCTGGTCGAGGACACGGTCACCCGCCTCAACGAGCTGGCCGGCCTGTTCGGCTACGCCTTCGCCGACGTCCGCCCGACCTTCAGCCGCAACCGCGAAGCCCTCACCATGGGCGTCACCTTCCGGGTGGCTGAGGCGCCGCGCGTCTATGTCGAGCGGATCGACATTTCGGGCAACACCACCACCCGCGACAAGGTCATCCGCCGCGAATTCCGGCTGGCCGAGGGCGACCCGTTCAACAACGTCCGCGTCCGCCGCTCGCGCGACCGCATCCAGTCCTTGGGCTTCTTCCAGGAGAATCTGGAGATCCAGCAGACGCAGGGCTCCGCCCCCGACCGCGTCATCCTGGGCGTCGAGGTCGAGGAGCGGGCGACCGGCCAGGTCCAGCTTTCCGCCGGTTTCTCCAGCCTCGAACGCTTCCTGGTCAACCTTTCGGTGCAGCAGCGCAACTTCCTCGGCCGCGGCCAGGAGGTGCGGGCCTCGGTCAATTATTCCAGCTATTCCAAGTCGATCGAGCTGGGCTTCACCGAGCCCTATCTGTTCGACCGCAATATCGCGATCGGCTTCGACGTCTTCCGCCGCGACCTCAACAGCTTCAATTTCTTCGGCAACAACCGCACCACGACCTACGAGCAGACCACGACCGGCGGCCAGATCCGCGCCGGCGTGCCCATCACCGAGAGGCTGTCGCTCGCCCTGCGCTACGGGCTCAACTATGACGAGATCGGCCTCAATCCGGACATCTATTTCTCCGACCCGGACGGCACCGGACCGCTGCCGAGCCAGTGCGACCCGCTGATCGCCGGCCGCTATCTGTGCGACGTGCTCGGCAACCGCCTGACCTCCTCGATCGGCGCCTCCGTGGTCTGGGACACGCTCAACAACCGCCTTCGTCCGAGCCAGGGCGAGCGTTTCGTGCTGAGCGTGGACTTTGCAGGCCTCGGCGGCGACGTGCGCTATCTGCGCTCGCGCCTCAGCGCCTCCAAATATTGGACCGTGCTCGGCGGGTTCGTCTTCTCGCTGACCGCCGAGGGCGGCTATATCCACAGCTTCGAGAACGGCGCGCCGAACGTCGATCCGGTCCGGCTGACCGACCGCTTCTTCCTCGGCAATCCGCAGATTCGCGGCTTCGACATTCGCGGCGTCGGCCCCCGCATCCAGCGCCAGCAATATCTTTACGACTACGATGCCGCGACCAACACCTATTCGAACGTCCGCCTCAACGACGATCCCAATACGATCACCGACGACGCGATCGGCGGCCGGGCCTATTACATCTTCCGCGCCGAGCTCGAAATCCCGCTCGGCGCCAGCGTCCGCGAGCTCGGCCTGAGGCCGTCCATCTATATCGATGCCGGCGCGGTGTTCGGAGTCCGCACGCCGGGCCTGTTCAATATCCAGCCCGGGGACCCGCTGGCGCTTGCCCAGTGCACCAACGACACTTCGGGCGTGATCACGCCGCTCGAGCCGCGCGTCGGTGCGTGCCCCGCCGGTTCGACGCTGAGCGCCGGCGCCCGCACCGCGCCGTTCCGCGAGACCTTCCTCGGCGATACGCCGAGCCCCCGGCTTTCGATCGGCTTCGGGGTCAACTGGAATTCGCCCTTCGGGCCGTTCCGCATCGACATCGCCCGCGCCCTGCTCAGCGAGCCGGGCGCCGACACGAAACTTTTCAGCTTCAACGTAGGGACAGCATTCTGATGAAAACGAAGACACTCCTCCTGGGCTCGGCCGTCGCCGCGCTCATGCTCGCCGCGCCGGCAATGTTGCAGGCGCAGCAGCTTCCGGCGCCCGTCGTCGCGGTCGTGAACATCGAGCAGATCGCCGAGACGTGCACCGCCTGCACCGCCGCCAACGCCCAGCTCCAGACCCAGGGTAACGCGCTCCAGGCACGCGTCCGGGCGCTGCAGCAGGAGATCCAGACCGAGGCTCAGCAGCTCCAGCCTCTGGTCAACGCGATCCCCGCCGGCGGCCAGCCCGATGCCGCGCTCGCCGCACGCCTCCAGAATTTCCAAGCGAGGCAGCAAAATGCCGATCGCGAGATCGGCGCCGGCCGCGAGCGGCTGCAGCGCAACATCGGGTTCGTCCGCTCGCAGATCGCACAGCGCCTGCGGC
>JBKJZJ010000306.1:0-8114 GCA_046715355.1 Allosphingosinicella sp.
GTTACGGCCGGCGGCCGCCGTCGAACAGATCGGGACGGTAATGGCGCACGACGCTGAGCAGATCGTCCATGCCGCGATCGTAGAAGGTCGTGTTGATGCCGAAATGGCCGAAGCCCAGGCCGGCGTCGAGCGCTCCCGTCGCGCGCCTGACCGCGCCGGTCGCCGCGTAGCGCTCCGGATCGCGCAATGCGAATCGCACGATCCGCTGGATCCCCGCCCGGATCGGCAGTACGCCGACGATCTCGTCCCACGGCATAATCTCAGCCGAATGCTTCGGCACGAATATCCCCTTCCCGTCGATCCGCGCCTGCACGCCACCGCCGCTCGCGCGGCGCAGGAAGACGAAGGCCGCGGCGAAGCAGGCGGCCACGATCGTCCATCCGACCAGGGGATAGCTCCCGCTTTGCGTCGGGATCACGCCGGCGGCGGCGAAGCCGAGAATCGAGAGCAACAGGCAGGCGCCGGCGAGCAGATAATTGACCTTGGTGGACGGGCGTGCCTCGTAGACCATCTCGCTTCCCTAATCGAACGGGCGGTCGAGCGAAGGCGGCGGGGTTGAGAACCAGGCCGGGCCGGTCTCGGTCATATGCAGGCAATCTTCCAGCCTGATGCCGAACTTGCCGGGCAGATAGAGACCGGGCTCGTCCGAGAAGCACATGCCGGGCGCCAGGCGGGTGGTCTCGCCATGGACGAAATTGACCGGCTCGTGGCCGTCCATGCCGATGCCGTGGCCGGTGCGGTGCGAGAGGCCCGGCAGGCGATAGCCCGGGCCATAGCCCCAGCGTTCATATTGGGCGCGCACCGCATCGTCGACGCTGCCCGCGGTGCGGCCGAGCTGCGCCGCCTCGAAGGCGATCCGCTGGCCGCGATGCATCTGCTCCCAGACCCGGCGCTGCTCCGCCGTCGCGTCGCCGAAGACGAAGGTGCGGGAGATGTCCGACTGATAGCCTTCGACCGTGCAGCCGCAGTCCATCAGCACCACCTCGCCGTCGCGCACCTGTTGCGGCTGGCCCGAGCCATGCGGATAGGCGCTCGCCTCGCCGAGCAGGATGAGGGCGAATTCGGGATTGCCGCCCAAGGCCCTCGTGGCACCGTTCATGATCGCGCCGATGTCGACCGGAGTCATGCCGCGCGCGATGCGGGGCGCGGTGTGGCGATAGGCGGCGATGGTGATGTCGGCCGCCTTGCGCATCAGCGCGATCTCATGGGCGGACTTGATCATTCGGCAGCCGCGCACCACCGGCGCGCCGGGGCGGATGCCGACGCCCCGCATGGCGCGCCTGAGCCCGTCGACCGCGAAGAAGCGGACCGTCTCCTCGATCCCGACCGGCGCCGTCACCCGGCGGTCGCGCAGGATGCCGGCGACCAGGCCGAGCGGATCCTCATGCTCGTTCCAGACGCGGATCTCGGCCGCGACCTTGAGGCTCTCGCGGACCGACGGCTCCTCGAAATGCGGGGTGACGACCGCGACCTCGCCCTCGCGGGGCAGGACGATCGCGGTCAGCCTTTCGCTTCGCCACCACTGAACCCCGGTGAAATAGGTCATCGAGGCGCCGGGCTCGATCAGCAGGGCGCCGATGCCATGCTCGGCCATCAGCCGCCGCGCCTTGTCGATCCGCGCCTGATATTCCTCGCGCCCGATCGGCACGACGTCGCCGGTCATCGGCCGGAGCGCTGGCTCCGCGGGCGCCGCCGCCTGGGCCAGCAAACGAGCCGGGCCCAAAGCCGCGAGGCCCGCACAGGCCGCGCTCATCGCCAGAAAGTCTCGCCGGCACGTCATGCGCGCGAGGTTGGACCGGCGCGGCGCTCCAGGTCAATCCTCCCCCTTCTTAGGCCGGCCGCGCGGCCGCTGCTCGGGCGCGGCGACCTTGACCCCGCGCCGGCCCAAAGCCTCGCGCAGCAGCACCTCGATCTGGGCGTTGACGCTGCGGAAGTCCGCCGCCGCGCAGCGCTCGAGCGCGCGCCACAAGGGCGGCTCGATGCGCAGCGGATAGGCCTTCTTGGGGGCTTGCGGCATGTCACCGCTCCTATTGGTAGAGCGTGCCCGTGTTGAGAACCGGCTGGGTGCTGTGCTCGGAGCACAACACGACCATCAGGTTCGACACCATCGCCGCCTTGCGCTCGTCGTCGAGCTCGACGACGCCCTTTTCGGACAGCAGCTGGAGCGCATTCTCGACCATCGAGACGGCGCCGATGACGATCTTCGAACGCGCCGCGATCACCGCCTCGGCCTGTTGGCGGCGAAGCATCGCCTGGGCGATCTCCGGGGCATAAGCGAGGTGGGTGAGGCGGCATTCGTCGATCATGATGCCGGCGCGGGTGACGCGCTCCTGCAGCTCGCCCTCCAGCTCCTCGCTCACCACGTCGGCATGGCCGCGCAGCGTCGTCTCCTTATGCTCGATATCATCATAGGGGTAGCGCGCGCCGATCGCGCGGACCGCGCTTTCGATCTGGATCTGGACGAACTCCATATAGTCGGCGACGTCGAACAGCGCCTGGGCGGTGTCGGTGACGCGCCAGACGACGTTGGTCGCGATCTCGACCGGGTTGCCGCGCAGGTCGTTCACCTTGACCTTGTCGGAGGTGATGTTGTGGATCCGGGTCGAGATCTTGGTGCGGGTCAGCCAGGGCAGCACCCATCTCAGGCCATGCGTCCGGTCGGTGCCCTTATAGTCGCCGAACAAGAGAATCGCCGCCGCCTGGTTGGGCTGGAGCAAATAGAAGCCGCAGAGCACGAACAGGAAGCCGACCGAGCCGATCGCGGTCAGCGTCGCGCCGAGCGGAATCTCGTCCTGGATCAACATGGTAACGCCGCCGGCCATTGCGGCGAGGAAGGCCAGCAGCACGAGCAGCATGACAAAGCCGTTGCCCGTGCTGGCCGGACGCTCGCTGGACAGGCTGAGCGCGTTGCTGTGGACCGGATCCGTGGTGGTGTTCATCTCATTCCCTCCAATAATGATGATATCATACTTATATCGGGAGCGAGTCGCAAGCGAAATCGTTACGGGGCCGGCGGGGACCCGGCTGAACGGGCAGCTGCCTTGCCAACGCAACGCCGGTCGCGCAGACTGCCGAAGCCGGGAATCGGGAGCGAGCCATGGTCTTTGCCTGGAACACGCAGATCGAATCGCCTGAAGGGCCGCGGCCGATTCAGGATTGCGCCGTTGGCGATTCAGTGATGACGGCCAGCGCCGCCGGGACCGGAGGCTGGGCCTGGGCGCCGTCCAGCGTCGTCATCAGTGCAGGCACCGGCCCCGGCGGCCAGCACGCCGCGATGGTCTACATTCACTTCGGCGAAACGGGCGGATTGGTCGTCACAGCGGACCAGCTGCTGATGCTCGCCGGCGGCCGGCTGATCCGCGCCGAGCTGCTCGTGCCCGGCAGCGATAGCCTGGCCGGCGCAGAGGGGGGCACTTTCCCCGTCGAGATGGTCTCGGTCGGCATGTATGTCGGCGGCGTTCACGACATCGCGACCGGAGGCATGCAGTGGAACGGGGGCCTCGACGGCCACCTGCTCAATTGCATGGGCGTGATCGGCGGCGACTATGTGCTCCAGGTTTTCCAGGGCGATCTCAGGATGGCGCCCTATCTGGCCGATCAGCACGACCGGCCCGCGATCGGCACCGCGCAATATAGCAACATGCACACGGGCCCGCATCCCTCGGCATAGCCGCGGGCGGGACTGGCGGGGTACGCGCCATCTGCTAATGCGGGCCGAGAGGGAGGGAGGAGCCGATGCGTTTCCTGTCGCTGCTGCTTGGAGTCTTGCTGATGAGTGTCACCCCCGCTTCCGCCTCCGGCCAATCCGGCGACGAAGGCGAGCGCCCCGCCTGGCGGCTGGTCATCCATGGCGGCGCCGGGGTGATCGAGCGCGCCCGGATGACGCCGGAGGAGGACCGCGCGATCCGCGCGGCGCTCGATCGGGCGCTGGAGGCCGGCTCGGCGATCCTCGCGCGCGGCGGCAAGGCGCTCGACGCGGTCGAAGCGGCGGTGCGGGTGCTCGAGGACGATCCCCATTTCAACGCCGGACGCGGCTCTGTCTTCACCTACGACGGCCGGATCGAGATGGACGCCTCGATCATGGACGGTTCCAACCGCAACGCCGGCGCGGTCACCGGCGTCACCGCGACCCGCAACCCGATCAGCCTCGCCCGCCGGGTGATGGAGGCGAGCCCCCATGTCTTCCTCTCCCGGGAGGGCGCCGATCAATTCTCGCGCGAGCAGGGCCTGCCGCAGGAGCCGCCCGAATATTTCCAGACGCCCGAGCGCCGCCGCCAGCTCCAGGAATTGCGCTCCCGGCCCAGCGCCGAGCATTTCGACGTGCACCTCAAATATGGCACGGTCGGCGCGGTCGCCTTGGACCGCGAGGGCCATGTCGCCGCCGCCACCTCGACCGGCGGCCTCACCGGCAAGCGCTGGGGCCGGATCGGCGATTCGCCGATCATCGGGGCGGGCACCTATGCCGACGACCGCGGCTGCGCGGTCTCGGCGACCGGCGCGGGAGAATATTTCATTCGCGTCGGCGTCGCCCACGAAATCTGCGCGCAGATCCGCGCCCGCTTCCGCGCGGCGGTCGACGAGGCGCAGCGCTCCGTCACGGACGCTGAGGGCAATCGGTCCTATATCGTCCATGCCAGCGAGTTCGACCTGCCCGACGGCGCCGCGCAAGAGGTCGCCGACGCGGTCATCGCCGAGGTGGGCGAGCTGGGCGGCTCGGGCGGAGTGATCGTGGTCACGCCCTGGGGCGACGGAGTCTACAGCTTCAACACGCCCGGAATGTACCGCGGCGAGGCAAGCCCGCGCGGCCGCTCGGTCGCGATCTACGGCGACGAACGCGCGCAGTGATCGCCAGGTGGCGCGCGGCGGGCTCAGGCTGGCGCGTTTGCTCGACGAGGCGTTGGCGCCCGATTCGGTGTGGCTGCGGAAGCCGGATCGGCGATGATCCCCTCTCCCCACTGGGGAGAGGGAAGAGCCGCGAAGCGGCGAAGGGAGAGGGGGAGTCAGAGTGAACTCACTCGGCTCCCCCTCTCCCAACCCTCTCCCCAATGGGGAGAGGGCCTTTCTACTCGGGCACCACCGTCACCGCGCGGCGGTTCTGGGCCCAGGCTTCCTCGTTGGACGCCGGGTCTTGCGGACGCTCCTTGCCCCAGCTGATCGTCGTCATCCGCGTGGGCGAGACTCCGCGCGACTGAAGATAGTCGCGCGCGGCATTGGCGCGGCGGTCTCCCAAAGCGAGGTTGTACTCGCGGGTGCCGCGTTCGTCGGCATGGCCCTCGATGGTGACGCGGACATCGGGATAGCGGCCGAGCCATTGCGCCTGGGCGTCGAGCGTCGCGCGGTCCTCGCCGTCGATCGCGTAGGAATCGAGCTCGAAGAAGACGCGGTCGGCGGGCACGCTCTGCAGGAAGTCGGCGCGCGAGCCGGGTCCGCCCCTGGTGGCGCCGCCTTCATTGCCAAGGCCGTCATTGGGCAGCACCTCGGTGGTGGCGGGCGGATCGGGCGGCAGGTCCCGCGCCCGGCGGGTGGCGCAGCCGGCGGTGAGCGAGAGGGCGGCGGCCATCGCCAGCAGGCTGGTCGGGGTGATCTTCATGTTCGTCTCCATCTGCTTTTCGTGCGGATCCCAGGGAAGGCTAATTGCGTAACGGCGACCAGGCCGGGTCCGATCCGCCGAGCGGCGTGCGCACCTGGCGGACCGCCCCGCTCGCCACGTCGACATACCAGAGCTGGCCGGCGCTGGCGCCGCGGGTGAACATCACCGCGCGGCCGTTGGGTGCCCAGCTCGGTCCCTCGGCATAGCCGCCGCTGGTGAGGATGCGCGTTCCCGAGCCGTCGGGGGTCATCACGCCGATCTGGAAAGCGCCGGTGCGGGTGAAGGCGATGAGGTCGCCGCGCGGGCTCCACACCGGCGTCGCATAGCCGCCGCCGCCGAAGCTGATCCGGCGCTGGCCCGAGCCGTCCGCGTCCATCACGTAGAGCTGCTGGCTGCCGCCGCGGTCGCTTTCGAACACGATCCGGCGGCCGTCGGGCGAATAGGAGCCGCCGGTGTCGATGCCGGGCGCGTTGGTGAGCCGGGTCGGCGTCCCGCCCGCGACGGGGATCGTGTAGATGTCGGTATTGCCGTTGACCGCCATCGAGAAGATGATCCGGCTGCTGTCGGGCGCGTAGCGCGGCGCGAAGGTCATATAGGGGCCGGGGACGAGCGGCCGCACGCGGCCCGTCTCGATCTCGTAGACCATGACCCGCGGCTGGTCGCGGCCCTGATAGGTCATGAAGGTGATCGTGCGCTGGTCGGGCGCGAAGCGCGGGGTAAGCACCGTATATTGGCCGTTGGTCAGGAAGCGATGGTTGGCGCCGTCATAATCCATCATCGCGAGCCGCTTGATCCGCCGCCGCGCCGGGCCGGTCTCCGAGACGTAGACGATGCGCGTGTCGAAATAGGCGCCCTCGCCGGTCAGCCGCGAATAGATGGAGTCGGCGCAGCGATGCGCGGCGCGGCGCCAGTCGCGCGGCTGCACGACATAGCCGGCGCGGGCGAGCTGGCTCTGCGCGCTGACGTCGTAGAGATAGCAGCCGACGGTCAAGGTGCCGTTGCCATTGGCCTGGACGAAGCCCTGGACGAGGTTCTGCGCGCCGGTCGGCGAAAAGGCGCCGTAATCGGGCGCCTCGACCTGGGGAAAGGAAACGGCCGGGAGGCCGCCGGGCCCGATCGGCGTGAACAGCCCCGAATTGCCGAGATCGGTGGCGACGATCTGGGCGACCTGCCGGCCGAGCGCCTGGGTGTTGCCGGCGGGCGTGTCGGCGGCGGCGGGGGTGGGCATGACCGGGATGGCGATCGGCAGAGCGGCGCGCTGCCCGCCCGTGACGTCGACGACGAGCTGTCCGTCATTGCCCTCCTCCGGCTGGGCCGGCGGCTGCTCCGCGGGCTCCTGGGCGACGGCGGCGGTGGCGAAGGCCAGGCTCAAGGCGGCGGCGGTGATCCGGGAGATGCGCACGATTCTGATCCTCATCCTGGCAAACGATAGTTCATGGTGAAATTGCTCCAGCCGCGAGGCACGTCGTACAATTCCTGCGGCAGGCCGCGCAGCGGTGCGCAGGAGACGAACGCATTGACCGCCAGATCGGCGACGCGCTGCGCGTAGCGGCTATTCTCGTCATCGAGGCCACGTTGCCGGCCGACCCGCGGCCGTCCGATCAGCGAGCCGTCGCGGTTCAGGCGCAGGGTGATCGAGGTCACGATCCTCTCTGCGCCGGGTCCGGGATAGACCTGGCGGTCCGCGCAGGGCTGGACCTGGCGCTGGATCGCCTGGCCGATGCTGGCGGCCGCCTGCGCGC
This sequence comes from Allosphingosinicella sp., assembly GCA_046715355.1. GTDB lineage: Bacteria > Pseudomonadota > Alphaproteobacteria > Sphingomonadales > Sphingomonadaceae > Allosphingosinicella. The sequence continues at coordinate 7,333 of JBKJZJ010000306.1, forward strand.
TCATCACCGCGCCCGGGGTGCCGGCGGCCCGCTGCGGGTCGTTGCCAAAGCTGCTGGGGTTGAGGTTGAGCCCCGGGCTGCGATTGACCGCGCCCGACCCGCTCGCGCCCTGTTGCGCGGGTTGCGGCCGCGCCGGCTGGAGGGCCGGCGCCTGCGACGGCGCGGCGGCGGGGCTGATCTCGGGGGACGGCGCGGCCTGCTCGGCCGGGCCGGGCTCGGTCGCGGCGGGCGGGGCGGCCGAGGCCACGGGATTGGGCGAACCGGAGACCAGCCCGACCTCATCGACATAGGAAACTTCCATCGCCGCCGGCGGGGCCGGCTCGCGGGCCGCGTTGATCGCGACCAGGGCCATCACCGCGAACAGAGCGGCGTGGCCCGCCACCGAGGCGCCGATACCGATCGTCTCGATCCGCTCCATCAGCGCTCTCCGCCCCCCGAGCCCGTGCTGACCAGCGCGACCCGGCGCAGGCCGGCGCGGTTGATCTCGCCCATCACGCTCATCACCGCCCCGTAATCGAGCCCGCGGTCGGCGCGCAGGAAGACGCGCGGGCCGCCCTCCTCGCGCGACGCCGCGGCGCGCTGGCGGAGCAGGGTGCCCAAAGCGCCTGGCGAGACCGCCTGCTCGTCGAGGAAGACCCGGCCCTGCGCGTCGATCGACAGCGCGACCGGGGCGCCGCTCTGCTCGAGCGCCGCCGCCTTGCTTTCGGGCACGTCGACCTGGACGCCGCTCGCGAGCAAGGGCGCGGTCACCATGAAGATGATAAGCAGGACCAGCATCACGT